>QMYR01000082.1 GCA_003662765.1 Candidatus Thorarchaeota archaeon | reverse complement strand
TCGCCTCGCTGTATGTTCTCGGTCAGTGATACCAGCACGGCTTCTTCGTCGTCAAGATGATGGACAATGCAAGGAACCTCAGAGATACCAAGACGCCTCGCAGCGGCTAGACGTCTTGATCCTGCCACGACTTCGAATTCTTCTCCCACTGACCGCACTATGAGGGGTTCAAGTATTCCAACCTGTCGAATGCTATTCACCAAGTCATCGATCTGGCCAACCCCTTGCCTCACATTCGATTCGCCGGTACGCAGCCGGTCGATTCCTATCATTACAATGGCTGGCGTTTCTTCCTGCATCATCATGGCTCTCATCTCTTCACGTGGTTGGAGTTGTAATAGAGCTCCCCTTGGAGCAATTTGGTGTTTCTTGCTTGATGAAACGGCGCATCTGTGACACATAGGAATCGCTGATACGGGATGCAACGTGACAAGGTCAACTACTACCACGGAAGCTAGGAAAGATACTGATTGGAGAGGTGTTGGGAATAGAAAAATACAGACTCGTTGTTTACACAGCATGATGTGGGCTGCTGTTTTCCTAATCTCCTTTCTACGATGATGTGGAGATGAAGACCTTGGCACCGGGGGAAAGTGATTTGGAGCGAATGGCGGAGTCAATACCGAAGAGGAACAGGGAACTGGTCCAAGACATAAGAGATCTGAGAATAGGAAGCAACATCATGCTGATTGTGACCTTTCTTCTCTTCTCTCTCTTTGTGATTCATCCCTATCTCGTAGAAGATCTGATGAGGAGGACAAGAGGCTACTATGTGAGCATTGGCGACATCTACTTCGTTGAGCAAGTCTTCGGCTACTACGACTATACTCCCTTCCTATTCGTGGCGGTTCTGGCTCTCTCCGGTGGTCTTGTGATAGGAGCATCACTAGTGATGATTCTGAGAAGAGCGAGTGTCAGGGTGAAGGATTTGAAGTCAGAAGAGGACTTTATTCTTCACTGGGAGATGGAAACGATCGGGCCTCTCGGTGTCGCAGTCACAATCATAGCTACCTACTTCGTAATTGGGGTTCTCAGCTGGGGGTCTATTAGTGCCGACGGTCTAGAGCTTAGTCTGAATAGCGGGTTGGTATTGGACGCAATGACATATACGTACTACACAATGAGAACGATTCTCAAACGAAGTGGCAATCTACTGGGAGAAGCATCGTGACTTTCAGATCTCGCCATTTCATTATGGTGCACCATGCTACAGCTGGCTTGGAGTCATGTGTCATGGGCTTTATATCGTCTTTCATCGACTACGGAACGTGGTTCGGATGGTCGCTTCTGCCAGAAATGCGGCATGGGTCGTTGAGAAGGTCCGAGGTATCGCAGACACGCTAAGGACGAGATATGGTGTGCGCTTTGCTGTACTCTTCGGTTCTCTTGCCACAGGAGATGCAGGACCGAACAGCGATGTTGACATTGGCGTCTATCTGGACAAGGGCAGAGATATCGACCTGAACGTTGAACTGGAGATCGGAGTCCTGCTAGAGAAGGTGCTTGAGAGGGAAGATGTGGACCTCGTCATTCTCAATCACGCGAACCCGGCATTGGTGTTTCAGGCTGTGAACAGGGGTCTGTTGATCTTCTGCGTTGATGAGGGCGAGTATGAGGACTACTGTGTGCGCGCGGCGGCGGTGTTCTACGACTATCAAGAGTTTCTCTCGCGTCAGTTTGATACCGCCCGAGAGTTCTTCGAGAGAGTGGCCTCAGAATGAGCGATGCCGAGATTGAGTCACGAGTTCTGAAATTGCAGGAGTTTCTGAATCGATTGGAGAGAGTTTCCACATTCTCGCGTGAGGAGTTCATGTCAGACTTCATGATCAGTGATACTGCGCTGAGGAACTTTCAGATTGCAATCGAGGCTCTTACTGACATCGCCAACTACGTCCTCAAGCGAAGAGGTTTCGCTGTACCGGAGACCAGAGCTGGTGTCTTTGAGAGGCTGTGTGACGAGGGTCTACTCGACGGGCGTTGGCGTGAGAAGCTCGTCAAGATGGCGCGGTTCAGGAATTTGTTGGTTTATGAGTATGTCGCTATCGATCTCTCGCGGGTATACGAGTTTCTCCAGTCCGAAGTGCAGTTCATGGCGACGGTCGCAGCATCACTGACTGAGCACATTTCTGGTAATGTTGGTGGGGCATGTGATAGCTGAGGCCGCTCATAGCAGGCAAGAGGCGTATTGTCTTTGGGGAGTTCGTTCCTCGATTTGAGGTGCCCAAGACACAACGCAGATGGTGGCCGATGTTGTGGTCTAGGTCGCTTCTGATTGGATCCTATGTGCTCATGGGAGTTCTCGTATTGGCACAATTCCATGTTGGTGTTGGGAGAGGTGTGCCAAGTCGGAACACCTGATGCGTTTGGCTTGGTGCACCCTGCTGAGAGATGAGAACGGTTCTGTGGCCGATGCGCTGCACTCTCACATTGGTGGTGGACTTGTCGCCACAAGTGAGGGGACCAGTCGGGGTATTACTGTGTACTGGGCTGACAGAGGGGCCCTGTTAGGCATTGCGACACTTCTCCAAGCGAAAGCTCAACCCCGACACGGTGATTGTTACATCGGCATAACACTTGTTGTCAGCATCCTATCCAAAGGAATGCCGTGCGCCTCTCTGGCTTTCAAGCACAGATACAAGTGCGCCTTGAGTTTCTCAAGCGGCTGGTCCTTGAGATTGTTGCGACAGGACTGGCGACCTGTATTCTCTGTGACTGAGAGATCGGCGCAGAGATGTCCCAAGGCGTCAGCCCAACGATCTTTCAGAATGCTTCGGCACTGCTTCTGTCACCTTCGATGATGACTGGTTTCAGTTGCTCTATGACTTTTGCTCGGTCGTGACGGCGAGTTCATTCGTCCATTGTGGGCTTATAAGGCGAATAGTCAGGATACTAGCGCAGTATGTACTAATCACATGAACAGGAAACGATGAGAATGCACAGAGCCAAGAAGAAACAGTCATCACCTAGTGGCTCGCCAAAGGCGACAGACATCACTTCGGTGGCCAGCGAATTTTCGAAAGGGTTTGTCATATGGTGTAAGGAACGCATTGCTGCTTGGAGGCCCCGCGGTGACGGTGTCTTCTGCGTTGCCGAAACGGTGTATAATCTCTTGGAGTTTGGAATGCAAAATGATGAATCGTCAACGACATCCTTGCGCCTTCGTGCGAGCACACCCGGGGAACCAATCGATATCTCAGATGCTGGCAAGGCTATGCTTTCGAAGGTTGATTCCACAGCCAACCAACTCATAGTCAATGTGTTCGAACTGACTGTAGACATGCTTCAAGGCGTTGATTCTCTAGCGAAGAGCACAATCACAGCGGGAGCCCGGGATCTCTTGCAGAGGGCTTTGAATATGCGCGACCGAAACACGATTGCAGATGTGCGGTGGATATTGCTGGACTCGCTGTGCTACGTGCTAAGCCTCATGCTCGTGAAGAAAGAACCTCCGGATGACCAATCCCCTGCAACGTCGAGCGTCCGTGTGCCAAGGACGCGCTCTCGTTATGCTTCGGATCAGGAAACAAGGATGTATCGTTGTGGCGAGAAGGATCATACACTCTGGGACTTTCAGCACAGACGGCCATTCGACCCTGAGACTACGCCGGATGAATGGATGCGTTTCTTGACAGATGCTCTCTCGAATGCATGTATTCCTAGGCGGCTAGCTCTCTCTTCTACTAACTCGGAGCATTCCGTCCGATTGAACGTTGATCAATCTGATGACAGTGGGTGGCGACTCACCTATTTGGCTTTGAGTGTGATACTTGCCAGACTTGTGCGGTATGTCGTTGGGATTGCGATTCGTGACGGTGTCTGTTCGGAAGAGATTGTGTCTGTCGAGCGGCTCTTCCTGGGCCTCCTTGAAGTGGGTCGGAAAGTGCATGTGTCAGATGAGCCTTTGATCAGGTACCTGCTCACGCCGGAGGAATGCATACAGGTTCTCTACGTCCTCAAGTGTGCTCCATGGGAGCACAGGGAAACTCTTCTAGAGATCCAAGCGTTACTCTGTGAAGTTGGGTTGCTTCCAATCGGGATGACTCTCAGACTGCTGAGCAGGGGTAGTATCGCCTCGCGTGACCGGGTCTCGGCATAGGCTCTCGGGTTCAAGGGAGTATTCACACACGTTGCCATGTGTGTGCCAGTGGTGTCCGCTTCGGCCATTGCAAATGTCAGTCCGGCAGTGATTGCGCACGGACCAGCGAGATCATCCAGTACGTGGACAAGCGGACCACATAGTTCCTTGAGCACGTGAGATACTGGAACAGAAGTTCCGTGTCATCGGCCATCCTTTGAATGTGTCCATCTCGGTTGTTCTGCTCCTCCTCGGTCTGTTGCACTTGGTGGTCGGACGAATCAATAGTTCCACTGTCCCATGGTACATTGGTACTTTTGAGGCATGCCTGCTATTGGGGAATGCGACTGTCGGTGTTGGAGCCATTTTGCTAGTACTGGCCATCGGCATGCGAATCTCGGCACGCAGGCTATCTCACTATCTCAGCGGGGACAAGATCACTGAGCGTGGCATGATGCACCTACGGTCCCTGATTGGTGGCTATTGGAAGCGTGCTGGTTCAGGCACCGCATCTCACACTCCTGCCTTTTAGAAGATGCAGCGGGAGTCGTGCCATAACCCCCATCACGGTCCTGCTTGTTGGTCCATCTGCATCTTCAAGATGATCTTAGCAGTCCAATCTGGCGCTTCATTGTTCAATACATAGTAGGTCCTGGTCCTATTGTCCCAGATCCGGCATTCTTGGATGCGGTGTTCCTTCTCTATGAACGAAACAGCACTCGCAGTTCCTCTGGGCTGGGTAACATGGGAATGAGGGTCGGTTTCCATCGGCTCCCGCGTAGTGAACGGGATAGATCTTACATACTGGCTCCGACTTCAGGTTCTTCTAGACATCTCCAGGAGCTGTCTTGCAACGTATCTGGGTCCTCCAAGATGGCCACACGACCTCGACTATCGAAGAGCTCAGCCCCGACATTGTCGCAGACCGGGACTACAGAGGCAATCCAGGGCATCGAGGTGTTGCCTATCTCCTGCTAGGTGCTGAGTTCAACAGGCTGGCCCAGATGAGCCAGAACTATCACTACCGGAAATGCATGATATGAAGCCCTGCATACTGGTTACTATGTGAAGTCAGCTACGGTCAGACGCCCCGAACTTCACGTGTCACGTGATGACGACGTAGCCGAAACTTCCATCGCAGGCAACCGCTATCTTGCCCTCCATAGCATCGGCAGGGCCCATACCAATCCATGTTGATGCCAGCCAGTACGCATGTTCCTCGCACTCTATTCTGAGTACTGGGCTGAGAACTAGCAAGTGCTCGATGAAACCTGCAACATTTCGCAAAGTGATGTTTCGGTGGATATGCCTCATCATCTTGTGCGTCGGGGGTCTAACGTACATCGAATCGATACCTTCGTTGTTTGCGGCCTGATACTGGTGCTTGTCGGCAGTCAGAAACAGGATCTGGAGATTTGTATTGTTTCTCAAGAACAGGACTTCCCTTCTGATGAGGCTGTCGAAGATTGCATCCACGAACCGAGCTGAGTTCTGAATTCTCTCTGAATAGTACAAGTGGCTGGGAGAGCTGAGAATGGTGGGATAGCTTGACTGGAGGAGTCTCTGTTCCCTGAGGCCTCTTATGCCAAGTCGGCCGTTTCGGGACTGAATCTGCCTGAGCAGTGACCCGGGGTTGCTCTTCAGCTCGTTTCGTCCTGTGAGCAACGTAAACGGCGTAGTATTGACCCGAGAATACTCAATGAAACTGCTGATGAACGCCTTCGATCGAATAGTGTGGCCGAGCTTGTAATGAACCTCGTGGACTGTGGCCGCGCAGAGTACGAGCAAGTGTTGATGTTGGTCGTACACATCGGTGTTGTGTTTTCTCATATAGTTTGGATAGAAGTGGAAGTACAGGAGGTTCGTGTCGAGAGCAAGAGCCGCAATGCGTGGACCCGACCTCTCTGGGAGGCACTCAATACGGTCCGCAACATCGTTCTCGTTCTCGGCAGGCACGATTCCGGCTGTCCACAGTGCTGTCAGAAACGAACCTAGGTCCAGAGCACCTTCGGTTTCATTCCTGATTCTCTGGGCGTCAAGGTCTATGCTTATCTCGAATTGAGTACCCGAGTCATCATTCCAACCCGTTATCTTCCATGAGTGACTGTTATTCTCCATGTGGTTACAGAGGTCAATCAATGTCCTCGGAAATTCGAATACCTGTGAGTTCATGCTCAATCGCCTCTGCCGGAACCAAGACCGACTCAATCTCGTCCACCGCGAGTTCGTATGCCTTCTTGCCAAGACTCTCACGACGAAACTCTCTCAGCCAGTAGTAGTGGAAATTGACATTGTACAACTCCTTTTGGTACAGGGCTAGACCCGCCAAGACCGCACTCGTAGCCATGGTTTTGCGACCGGCCGTTGCGTCGATTGTTATGCTATCTCCGACTTTGCAACGCTTCAGTATCCCATCACCTATTAGACGTGTCCCTTGCGCCAGGTCGGCTTCGGGTATCCAGATAATGTCATCCGTTTCGAAGCAGATATTGTACCAGTCATCGCGAGGAGTCCGCTCAAGGAACTCATGCAGGAGTGTTTCGATGGCTTCAATGTGCGTACGACTATCGTGGCTTGGGCCTCCCGCTGGGTCTTCAGACGCTATGAACCAGACTCTCTCGGGGATTTCACCCTTGCCCGTACGTAGGTACCAGTAGACCGAGTTCGCACACGCCAAAGGTGTAGTTCCTACCGTCATGAAGTATTTCATGCCGTCCTCTTGCCTGTGTTGGCAACTGAAATCATTTCTGTTTCTCTTGGGCGCGGCTTCATTCGCCAAATGGGAGCTCGACATCGACTGACTGATCTCACCAAGTCACCTTGACCTGCCGGCAGATGCTGCGGCGTCTTGAGATTGGCGAGGCGTTCTCTCAGAATGCAGAACCTCTGCCGATTCCGGACGGTGAAGTAACGCGCGGCAAGGTTTATGTGTGTGGGCGCAAAAGTGGGAATGGGTGATTGGATGGGAACGAGCCAAGTAGACAAGCGAGGCCGGGTCACGATTCCCCGTGAGATAAGGGAAAAGGCGGGTCTGAAACCGGGCGATAGGGTTCGAGTACTCTCGGAGAACAATCGAGTGATAGTGGAACGCCTCGTAGACTTCGAGACTTTCAGACGAGAGCTGCGGGGATGTATCACGACTCCAGGGGAACCTGATCCCATGGAGCTCAAGAAGATCTGGAGTTTCCAGTGATGATCATCGTTGACTCAAACATCTGGGCATATTATTTCGATGCGTCAACGCAGGAGCACGAGAGTGTCACAAGACCTCTGGAGAGGGCTCTTCGAAGGAACGATGTTGCAGTCACCGCGGCAATCGCCATGGAAACGATTCACTATCTGGTCAGGCGTCTTGGTCCGCTGGTTGGTGGCAGACGTGCTCACACTTTCCTGAGCTATCAGATGCCAATCTTTCCCCTCGACGTAGAGATTCTTGAGCGTGCACGAGAAAAGCTCTGTGAGTTCGCACACGTCGGAATTGGCGGCCGCGACGCATCGATACTAGCCACGATGGATGCCAAGGGCATTGATTCGATTATGACACATGATCAGGCTTTCAGACAGGTGCCGGACACTCGTGTGATTGACCCCATCAAGTAGCCGTGGACCGACTGACCCAGAACCGCCCACACATTTGCTCTCGGTAATTCTGAGTTATCATGCTGTAGCCAGTGGCGCACATGCTACCACCATGTAGATGTGATGACAATGTTTATGTCCATTGTATACCATAGCCAACTATAGGTGTCATATAGTGCGCGATGTGACAACAATTCAGCTGGAAAAGTCTGTGGTGGAGGAGCTGAAGAAGCTTAAGGTGCATCCTAGGCAGACCTACAACGAGCTCATTATGCATCTTGTCAAACTGGCGAAGAGTGTGAGGGCAAACAATCAGTACGACGAGTTTCTGCACAAGGTGCAACAGGAGAAGATGAGGGAGCTCTGGGACAACAGGTACGACGAGGCGTGGGAGGATGCCTAGGCCTGGCGACGTGATACTTGCGGAGGTGCAGTTCACTGACACATTCGAGATCAAGAAGCGACCAGCCCTTGTTCTCTTTCAGCAATATGGAAATGTGGTTGTCGCCGGGATCACAAGCAACACCGAGATGAGAGGAATACCTCTATCGAGAGAAGAGGGCGCGATCAGGGATAGTGTCATCAAACTGAACTATATCTTTACAATATCAACTTCCATGGTTCACAAAGTGCTCTTTCATCTGAGTACGGAAAAGAAGCGTGTTGTCTTCGAGGAACTCGTCCGTCTGCTTGAGGGGCTTGAAGCATAGGTGTGAATAGCAAGCAATGCTGACGCACGGGTCTGTCATGGTTGGTTGCTGGTGCCGACGAATCGTCCCCTGCTGCCACAATTCTCTATTTAGATTAGGAGTGTCGGCCCCTGTTGCAGCCCTCTTGCACGTAGGTGTGCCGCCAGGCCAATCCTCCAATCTGAAAATTGCTCTTTTCCTGTGGCGTTTTCCGGGCAATCCTGAAAGTGCCTGTAGTCTTCCTATTTCGAGCCGAGTTGGTTTCCCACTGCCATCCGGGGCAGTGGACAGATGCTCACTCTACTCTTCACCGAGAAGGATTTCTACGAGCGGAATCCACTGCTCTCTTCCTTCTCCACTTCCGATTGCCTATCACTACAATGGCCATGGCTACCCCAAGTCCGATAAGAAGAGAACTACTCGATAGTAGCCGTTCATCGAGGGGCACAACGGGATCCAACGGGTCGAATCCATTGGCCACCTCCCAGCCATCCGAGAGACCATCCGAATCACTGTCTGCCATCTGTGGGTCAGTCCCTGCATGATACTCACCAAGATTGGAGAGGCCGTCGCCATCGGGATCTTCGAGCGCGTCGTTCTTCAACGGGTCAAGACCAAAGGTCAGTTCCCAGTTGTCCGGCATTCCATCCGAGTCCGTGTCATTGCTGGCGGGGTCTGTGCCATAGGTGTTGACCTCCTCGCCATCAGGAATGCCATCGCCATCAGTGTCCATGACATGAGGGTCTGAGCCTGCCAGGTACTCCTCATATGCCGTCAGGTTGTCGAGATCGTCATCCTGAGCGGCATCTTGTGGGTCCAGTGGGTCGTAGTCGTTCTCTATCTCCCAGCCCTCAGGGATTGAATCCCCGTCAGTGTCATTGTTTCGAGGATTGGTTGAGTGGATGAACTCCTGATAGTCTGAGAGGTCATCGTCGTCGGTATCGTTCAGTGTGGGGTCGCTTCCGGCCGCCAGCTCGTAGGTGTCAGTCAGGAGATCGCCATCGTGGTCAGTCCAGTTGCCTGTAGTCCCAGCGCCACCACGTTCACCGATCCAGGGCCATGAGTAGGCAAATGGGTTGCTGCGCTCAACAGTATAGCACAGCACTCTACTGCCCGAACCAACCACGATGTCCTGGTTGCCGTCGTTGTCAAGGTCGGTCACTAGAGGTGAGGAAAAAGCAGCAGGGAGGATTGGGATTGCCCAGCGAAAGTGACCAGTACTGCTGAACGCTTGGAGCATTGCGTTGTCCCAATCATCAGTTGCGACAACAATATCAAGGCCTCCATCGAGATCTACATCCGCCACAGCTGGCCCAGCTTGGACACTTCCTCCGAGCGAATTGTTCCACAACTGAGTGCCCGTGTTGGCATTGAGCAGAAACAGAGTTCCATAGTACATTGCAACCGCTAGCTCAATGACTCCATCCCCGTTAAGGTCAGCAAGAACAGGTGACGCGTTGGAGTATCTGAAGATGCCGAGAAATATCTTCTCTCCTGTCGCCCCATCGAGAACATAGAGGTCCCCAGCCAGAGTCATCACGTATATCTCGATGACCCCATCGCCATCAGTGTCCATCAAGAAGGGGTTGGTCCAGATGACCGAGTTGCCCCCTCTAAGCAGTGTTGCCCATTCCAAGTGACCAGTCCGTAGATTGAGACTTCGCACGAGGTCCTCGTTCGAACCAAAGACAACCTCCAGTTCGCTGTCGTTGTCAACATCAGCAATGGCCGGAGAACTGCACACCCCGTATTCGGTCGTGAAGTTCCAGAGCAGGGAACCGTCATCGCCTCTCAACGTGTAGAGTCCGCTGTAGGGATCGTCGTCACTCCATCGTGCGACATACTGTCCGAAGACCACAACACATGTGCCGTTGGGGAGTCTCGCCACTGCGGGCGAACCGTCGACAGAGATTGTCGTGTTGTTCTGGGTACGAGGATCACGATATCGCCATACGAGTTCTCCTGTTGCTGCATCCAAACAGTAGAGATAGCC
>QMYR01000081.1 GCA_003662765.1 Candidatus Thorarchaeota archaeon | reverse complement strand
TATACGCAAGACATTGGCCTACAAAACCTTCAAAAGCAGATGGCACGCGGAGTGCGGAATCAAAGATTCCATGTCGCTACGTACTGATTTGATGCGCAGTGGCAAGTGGTGGCACGTTTGAGCGAGACGTTTGGTAAACCCGAGGCTGAAGGCAAGTTCGCGCGCCGTCTCGGTCTCATCGGAGCCACAAATATCGGTCTTGGGGCGATGCTGGGCGGGGGAATCTACGTCATCTCTGGGGCAGCGGCAGGCATGATTGGACCTGCACTCATTCTGGCATATCTGGTGACCGGCCTGCTCACAGTCTTCACTGCCATCAACTACGCAGAACTCGCCTGCTCGATCCCGAAGCAGGGTGGCGGATACACTTTTGCTCACGATACCTTTGGTGGTTTTCCTGCTTTCCTGACGGGCTGGTTCCTCTTTATCGGAAACCTTGTGGCGTGTGGCCTCTACTCGCTTGCAGTCGCGCACACATTGGCTGTGTTCATCCCCAATGCCACTGATACCACAGTGGGTCAGATTGCCGTGGTCATCATTGCTATCACATTCGTCACCAATGTGATAAGCATCCGAGGTGTCAGCGGGGTTCTCGGTATTCTCAACATCTTGCAGTCCGTGGTCCTATTCTCATTTGTTGCTCTCGGCCTCTTCTTTGTCAACCCTTCTAATCTCGATCCGTTTGTAAAGCCTGGCGCCGGCTTGGTCGAGTTCATGGGAACAGTATCCTTCATCTATATCAGCTTCGTCGGGTTCGAACTGATAACGACTGCTACCGAGGAGATCAAGGAGCCTGCAAGAAATATCCCGCGGGCCATCATGCTGACGCTCATAATCGCAACAATTGTCTACATGGCCGCCTCGTTCGTGATTGTCGGAGTTGTTCACTATACCCAGGTTGCCAATTCATTCACGCCAATCGCTGATGTGTTTGGTGTCATGTTTGGTCCGGCGGCATTCTACTTTGCCCTTGCCGGGATGGCCGCATCGAACTACGCAGCACTCAACGCGACATTTCTGGCTACTGCTAGAGTTGCCTACTCGATGGGCCGAGACCGATACTTCCCATCGATACTCGAGAGTGTGGACGAGCGACTGAGGACCCCAATACCTGCTCTGATTCTTACACTTCTAATTGTAAGCATGTTCGCGATTAGCGGCAACGTCAGTTTGGTCGCATCTCTCTCAGACTTCGGGTATCTCATTGGCCTGTCTATCGTAAATGCCTCGGTAATTGTGCTTCGGGAGAAGGGGCTTAGTGTTCCGGGTACGTTCAAGGCACGTTTCTATCCTGCGATTCCTGTTCTCGGCGTGATTACGTGTCTGCTTCTCGTGCCAACTCTCCATCCAGAAACGCTATACCTCGGTGGAATCATGAGCGCTGTGGGCTTGATCATCTACCTCCTATACGGAAGACCGCGAACCCGCAGGAAACACGCTCTCGTACGCGCAAACCAAGAGCACATTGATGTCAAACGGCGATAAATGACTCGAAGTCTATCACACCCTCGTGGTCAGCGAGAACACAGGCAACGAACTCGTGGTATTTTTCGAGGGACGGAACCTCAATCACCATGACAACGTCGTATTGCCCCGCGTAGAGCTTGCAGATGCTCCGAACCTCCTCTCGTGAAGAGAGCGCGTCCCGAACGGCATCCGACTGGCCGGGATGAGTCTTGATGCCTACGAAAACGATGGGCATGGACATCCTCCCAGTGGGAAGAACGATGTACTCTCATTCTTAAGTGTGTGGAGTCAGTCGTTTGCTATTCAGGCTGCTCACACTCAAGCCACATTTTGAGGTTCCGCGCAGCACGTGGGGTCATTCCATCGACTCTTGCCAACTCCTCCACGCTCGCGGCCCGTACGCCATCAATGCTTCCGAAGGCCTTCAAGAGAGCAGCACGCCTGCGCGGGCCGATTCCAGGGGCCTCCTCTAGAAGCGTTCCTGTCACATGCTTCTCCCTCAGCTTGTGATAGTACCGTTGAGCAAATCGATGGGCTTCGTCTCTGACCCGCTGGACGAGTTTCAGCGCAGGGGAGGTCTGCGGAAGGGCTATCCCATTCTTCTGAGAGGGTGTGAATATGATCTCCTCACGCTTGGCAATGGAAATGATTGGCACATAGTCGAGACCGAGTCGGCGAAGGGCATCTGTCGCTGAACTTAGCTGTCCCTTTCCACCATCTATCACGATGAGGTCTGGCAGCGGATCACCACGGTCCAGCACGCCTTTGTATCTTCTATATACGACCTCATTCATCATGGCGTAGTCGTCGGGAGTTTCCTTTACGCGAATCCTGAACATCCTGTAGCTCTTCTTGTCAGGGACACCATTTCGGAAGACTACGCAGGAACCTGTAGGGTCAGTACCCTGAATATTCGCAATATCGAACCCCTCAATATGGAGCGGCGCACGACGCAGCCCTAGGACCTCTCGTAGGGCCCTCACACCTGAGTCTACGACCTCATCGCCCCGTTCTCCCAATATCAGAACCTTCCGGAGAGCCCTGTAGGCGTTCCTGTTTGCCATCTGTACCAAGTCGGCCATCCGGCTCTCGACTGGCACGATTATTCTGACCCTGTGAGAACTCTCGTGCGACAGCCATTCCGCAAGCCGCTCGCGGTCGGGGATATCACAGGGAAGGAGAATCTCCTCTGGTAGTTTGGGCAGAGTGAAGTAGTACTGCTCAATGAATGACGTGATGACGTCTTCATCTGCAACATCGAGTTGTGCATCGAACATGAAGTGGTCCGAACCGATTAGACGCCCACCACGGATTGTGAGCAGCTGCACGAGCGCGGCCTCCTCGGTTCGAGAGATGCCCAAGACATCGCGGTCCGTGCCGTCGGAGTCAAAGACTCGCTGACGGCGCATCAAGAGCTGCAGGTCACTCAACCGATCCCTCAACATGGCGGCGCGCTCAAAGTCTAGCTTCCCTGCAGCCTCTCTCATCTCCCTCTCAAGCAGTGCGATGAGTTCTTTCTCTGCGCCCTCAAGGAACAGGATGAGCTGCTGCACCAGACCCCTATACTCGGCGAGATCGATTCTGCCTGTGCATGGCGCTGCGCAACGCCCCAAGTGATAGTCGATGCACTCACGCCGGGCTGATGTCGGGTCGCGGCAGCTCGCAACTGGGATGAATTTTCTCACCGTACTGAGCGTCTTCTCAAGGCGTCTTGTAGAGCTGTACGGTCCAAAGTACCTTGAACCGTCTTTCTCGAAGTCACGGGTGACGAAGGCACTCGGAACCTCTGCGCCTACGTTGATACGCACCCAAGCATGGCGACGGTCATCTTTGAGGGCGAGGTTGAACTTTGGCTGATGTTTCTTGATGAGCGTAGCCTCGACAATCAGTGCCTCACGCTCCGTGGCCGTCACAATTGTTTCGAGATCTCGAGCCTGTTTCATCAGGTCACGAGTCTTCCTGTCAAGGCCTCTCTTTCTGAGATAGGAGCTTACGCGTTTTCTGAGCGACTTCGCCTTGCCGACATACAGAATCTTCCCATCCTTGTCACGCCAGATGTAGACCCCGGGCTCATCGGGGAGGTCGCGAACGAGTCTGACTATACCTGACACGCTGGTTCCCATACTCTATTCCCCTCTCGGACGTTTCAATTCTTGCAAAGAGTGTCCTCTCAGTGCCTCTCTCAAGAATTGCCCCGTGTAGGAGGCCTTTACCTCTGCAATCTGCTCTGGCGTCCCTGTCGCAATCACTCGGCCCCCATCATCACCACCCTCTGGACCAAGGTCAATAACGTGGTCCGCGGTCTTGATTACTTCAAGATTGTGCTCAATCACTATGACAGTGTTCCCAGCGTCCACAAGCCGATTCAAGACCTTGAGGAGCACATGGACATCCGATGCTGAGAGACCAGTCGTGGGTTCATCCAGTATGTAGAGTGTGTTTCCGGTGGATCGGCGGGAGAGTTCTGCTGCAAGTTTCATTCTCTGGGCCTCGCCACCTGAGAGCGTTGTGGCGGGCTGGCCCAACCTTAGATATCCAAGGCCAACATCAACCAACGTTCGCAGTCTTCGTTCCACATGTGGAATGTCCTTGAAGAACGTGAGCGCTTCGTCAATGGTGAGATCCAATACCTCTGTGATGTTCTTCCCCTTGTACTTGACCTCAAGTGTTTCCCTGTCGAATCGTTTCCCCTTGCACGCATCGCACGTTATGTGTACGTCACTCATGAAATGCATCTCAATCCTCAACACTCCACTGCCCTTACATTTCTCGCAACGCCCCTCACGTGTATTGAAGCTGAATCGGCCTGGACTAAAACCGCGCGCCCTTGCCTCAGGTGTCATGGCAAAGAGTCTACGTATGTCATCGAAGACCTTCGTATAGGTTGCTGGATTAGATCTCGGAGTTCGGCCGATAGGCGACTGGTCAACAAGCACTAGGCGGTCGATGTTTTCCCATCCCTCAATGGAGTCATGCTCTCCTGGCGTTGCTGATGCATTATTGATGAGCCGGGCAAGACCCTTGTACAGGGTTTCGTGAACAAGCGTGCTCTTCCCGCTCCCGGATACTCCAGTCACGCAGATGAATGTCCCAAGAGGAAATGTGACTGTTATGTTCTTCAGGTTGAACTGGCGGGCTCCTCTTACAGTCACCTCCTTTCCGGATCCCCTCCTACGTCTTCTCGGAACAGGAATCTGCCTCTTGCCTGCAAGATACTGTGCTGTCAGAGACTTGGGGTGGGCAAGGACCTCAGAAGGTGGGCCCTGTGCAACGACCCGCCCGCCATGAACCCCCGCCCGGGGCCCCAAGTCGATTATGTGGTCTGCAGCCATTATCGTGTCACGATCATGTTCGATGACAATCACAGTGTTGCCAAGGCTTCTCAGGTGATAGAATGTGTCGATGAGCCTGCGTATGTCTCGAGGATGAAGACCGATTGAGGGCTCGTCTAGGCAGTACAGTACACCAGTGAGAGCCGAGCCTATCTGCGTCGCCAGCCTTATTCGCTGGCTCTCTCCCCCGGACAGTGTCATGGAGAGCCTATCAAGTGTGAGATAGTCCAGCCCGACAGACACAATGAATCTGAGCCTTGATACTATCTCCTTCAGAATCAATTGCGCAATCTTGTGCTCCCGCTCGGTTAGCTTGATGTTCTCGAAGTGGTCAAGGGCCTCGCGGATGGTCATCGCTGTGACCTGGTCTATTGAGAGGCCTCCAACAGTGACCGCTAGACTCTCAGGCCTTAGCTTCTTGCCGCCGCACGCCGGACAGACTGTCTTGCTGGCGAACTCGCTGGCGATATGTTGCCGGTACCATTCGGCCTTCGTGTCCCTGAGATGCCGCCTGAGCCGAGGGATCATTCCCTCCCATTTCCGCGTGACCCTGATGGTTTCGTTGCCGCCTCGGCACTCCTTACTCTTGTACTCGAACGACACGGTGTACCTGGGGCGACCCCACAGAATCACATCCTTGGCCTCTCTTGAGAGTTCACGCCACGGCGTGTCGAGCGAGAAACCTGCTTTTTCACTGAGCACCTCGAGGAACCGCATGGGCCACGACTCAGGACTATGGCTCCAAGGCTTTAGTGCCCCCTCACGGAGTGTCAGCGACTCATCGGGGACCACTTTCTTCGGGTCGATGTCAAACTTGACACCAAGCCCGTTACACTCGGGACAGGCACCTTTGGGAGTGTTGTAGGAGAAGGCTTTTGGCCCGAGTCGCTCGTATTGAATCCCGCACCTGGGACACATCAGTTGCTCCGCGAACACCAGATCCGGACTGTCTTCTCTGGCCACAATGGCCTGCCCATTGCCGCTCTCGAGGGCGGTTTCGAGGGAGTTGATGAGGCGCTCCCTATTGCGCTGGTGCAGCTCCAGCCTGTCGACTACCACATCTATGTCATGTTTCTTTCTACCGTCAAGGCTCACGCCCTCTATGTCGAGAATGGTTCCATCAACGCGGACGCGCACGAAACCATTCTCAAGTAGGTTCTGGAAAACATCCTCGTGCCTACCGACCTCTCCGCGAATCACGGGGGCAAGAACAAACACACGGTCGCCGCCGTTCTCGTCGAGAAGAAGGCGAGCCGCAGACTCAGCTGTCAGCTGTTCCATTGGCCGTCCACACTTGATGCAATGAGGGGTACCCACGTTCGCGTAGAGAAGGCGGAGGTAGTCGTGAATCTCGGTAGTGGTTCCCACCGTGCTACGAGGGTTCTTGCTTCGCCCCTTCTGCTCAATGGAGATGGCGGGCGGGAGACCTGTGATCTTCTCGACATCCGGCTTGTCTAGCCGACCCAAGAATCGGCGAGCGTAGGATGACAGGGACTCTATGTATCGCCGCTGCCCCTCAGCGAAGATCGTATCGAACACCAGTGTTGATTTCCCTGAACCAGAGGGTCCTGTCACCACAACGAGACGCTCACGCGGAATGTCGAGTGTAATGGACTTGAGATTGTGTTCTCTGGCCTTCTCGACGTGAATGTATCCCGTCACGGTGTTTCTCCCCTCCCGTCCACATCGTTCAACACGCGACGCAGGTACTTGCCTGTGTAGGACGCGGGATTGTTTGCCACCTCCTCGGGTGTTCCCTCAGCTACAAGATAGCCGCCCTCGTCGCCTCCCTCGGGACCGAGATCGATTATCCAGTCGGCTGTCTTTACCACGTCGAGATTGTGTTCAATCACAAGCACAGTGTTGCCCAGGTCTACAAGCCTGTGGAGCACTTCAAGTAGTTTCTTGATGTCGGCAAAGTGAAGCCCAGTGGTGGGCTCATCAAGAAGGATGAGAGTCTGGCCGGTCGCAGGTCTTGAGAGGAACCTGCTCAGTTTGATTCGTTGTGCCTCACCACCCGAGAGAGTAGTGGCAGGCTGCCCCAACTTCACGTATCCCATGCCCACATCGCATAGCGTCTGTAGGCGCCTCCGGATGGCCGGTATGTTCTCGAAGAACTCAAGGGCCTCGTCAATCCGCATCTCGAGCACATCTGCTATGTTCTTGCCCTTGTAGCGTACTTGGAGGGTTTCACGATTGTACCTGCGTCCTCCACACTCGCTGCAGGTCACCTGCACAGGGGGCAGAAACTGCATCTCGATGATCTCTACACCAGCACCTCGACACTTCTCACAGCGTCCACCACGAACGTTGAAACTGAACCTCCCTGGTCTGTGGCCACGCACCTTCGCCTCGGGCAAGCTCGCAAACAGCTCTCTCAACGGGGTCCAGAGACCCACATAGGTGGCTGGATTGGAGCGTGGCGTTCTGCCGATGGGGCTCTGGTCTATGACAATGACCTTGTCCAACTGGTCAGCGCCGACAATCTCATCATGTTCACCGGGTTCGAGCTCTGCCCCATGGAACTTCTTGGCAAGGGCTCTCTGAAGGGTTTCGACTATCAGGCTTGACTTCCCGCTGCCGGATACCCCAGTCACACAGACGAAGAGACCGAGTGGAATCCGCACGTTGAGATTCTTCAGATTGTGATGTCGGGCACCGCGAATCTCCAGATACCGGCCATTCGGCTGTCGTCGCTCTCTTGGGACAGGGATACGGTCCTCGCCACGAAGGAATCTAGCAGTGATAGACTTGTCACACCGAAGCACATCCTCAAGGGTTCCAGCCACGACCACTTCGCCCCCCTCTGCCCCTGCACCGGGGCCCAAGTCCACAATGTAGTCCGCACTTCGGATTGTCTTCTCGTCGTGTTCGACAACGATCACAGTGTTCCCCATGTCGCGGAGTCTCTTGAGCGAATGCAGCAGTCGCTCATTGTCACGTGGGTGAAGACCTATGGATGGCTCATCGCAGACATAGGTCACGCCCACAAGGTTTGAACCAATTTGACTCGCAAGGCGGATTCGCTGGGCCTCACCCCCCGCAAGTGAGGGTGCCGGACGGTTCAGAGTGAGATAGTCCAGCCCCACCTCGCAGAGAAACTCGATTCTGCTCATGATCTCACGAATGATTGGTCTTGCCACCGGCCTCATGCCTCGTGGTATCTTGGCTGTGCGTAGGAACTCTCGTAGTTCTCTAATGGACATGGCCTCCAGCTCGGAGATTGATCGCCCATTGAAGAGCACCGCCTGTGATTCGCGACGCAGACGTTTTCCACCACAGACGGGACATGGCCGTGTGACCATGAACCTCTCCAGTTTTTTCCGAATGTACTCGGACCTCGTGGAACGGTAGTTACGCTTCATGAATGGGATGACGCCCTCGAACCTGCGCTGGGTAACGCCGCGCACGACCATGGTGGAGGCCTTGTTGCCCCATTCCCACTGTACCTCGAACGCCTTGTCCGACCCATATAGGACTATTCTCCTGTGTTCTTCAGAGAGGTCCCTCCATGGGGTGTGGACACTGAAGCCGTAGTGTTTGGCCGCCTCTTGGAGCAACTTGCTCTTTCTCATCCACCCATAGGGTGCTATGGCGCCCTCTGCGATAGACAGCGAGGGGTCGGGCACTATCAGGGAGGGGTCATATTCTCGTACGGTCCCGATGCCTGTGCAGTGAGGACAGGCACCGTGCGGCGTATTCCACGAGAAGAGGCGAGGCTCCATCTCCGGTAGGCTGACGCCGCAGTCAGGACACGCGAATCTCTCAGAGAGGGTCATGTCGCCGTCGGGAGTGATGACCGTGACGACGCCATCAGCCATGTTCAGAGCGGTTTCCACAGCCTCAGAGATTCTGCCTCGCTTGGACTCGCTCACTCGCAGCCGGTCAATGACGACCTCGATTGTGTGTTCGTAGTACCTATCGAGGGACATTCCCTCCTCAATCTCCACCAACTCGCCGTCTACCCTTGCCCTAATGAAGCCCTTCTGCAGTAGCTCCCGAAACTCCTTCCGGTACTCCCCCTTCCTGCCGCGGACGATTGGCGCCATGATCACAATGCGGCTGCCCTCGGGGAGAGCCAGAATCTGGTCAACGATCTGCTGAGCAGTCTGCGGGCGAATCTCACGCCCGCACTCAGGACAGTGCGGAGTGCCGACCCGAGCGTACAGAAGTCGAAGAAAATCGTAGATCTCAGTGATGGTACCAACTGTGCTCCGCGGGTTCCGACCTGCGCTCTTCTGATCTATCGATATCGAGGGCGAGAGACCCGATATGTAGTCGACTTTCGGCTTCTCAAGCATTCCCAAGAACTGACGGGCATATGCGGACAGTGACTCTACGAATCTCCTCTGTCCTTCCGCGTAGATCGTGTCAAATACAAGACTGGACTTTCCAGAACCAGAAACCCCCGTGACGACTGTGAATGTGTTTCTGGGTATCTCAACATCGATATGCTTCAGGTTGTGCTCGTAGGCACCAACAACAGAAATTGTGCGGGGGCCTTCGTACTCTCCCGGCTGAGTACGTGGAATCGTATCCGTCAAGTCTGCATTTCCTCGGATTTCTACCATCCAGCCTCACCGGGACTAAGGCCGCGACTTGGTCGGGCCCTCCCGGAACTATTTCATCGGACGATTCGCCGGAGTGAGTCAGCGGTTGCTCAGTTATGAAGTCTTCGCATCGCGCACACCGAACGTCTTGTTCACGAGAAGTTTAAGATATTAATATAGGGAATACTGACGATGTTTAACAGCGATTAATAGAGGAAGCAGTTGAATTGAACTCGCGTGAGAGATTCTATATGGCCGTGGAGCACGAGGAGCCGGACCGTGTTCCCATGGACATCTGGATAACGCCGGCGGCCTACGAACGGGTCAGGGACTACTTGGGGATTACCGCGGTCGAGAATCAAGAATGGGGTATCATGGCCCCCCTGAAGGTGTCGGAGGAGTTCCTCCAAAGATTGCACATAGACTTTCGGAGAGTGTACATGAACCCCTCTGACAAGTTTACGCCAAGAACCTATCCCGACGGGACTACAGATACGGAGTTCGGTTTCAGGGGAAAGTGGTACGGTCCCTACTGGGAGATAACGTATCACCCGTGGGCAGAGTTTACCGAGGTGGAACAGGTCGAGGCCTATGAGTGGCCGGATCCTGAGGACCCGTCGAGGATGAGAGGGGTCGTCGAGTGGGCAAGGCATCTTCATGAGGAGACTGACAAGGCCGTTGTGGGAATGGTTGGCGGCCCTTGGGGCGTCTTCGAGATATGTGCCCACTATATGAGAGGGTTTGAGGCGTTTCTGCTAGATATGATGGAGAGGCCGAGACTGGCTGAGGCAATGATGGACAAGTCGATGCGTCTCGCCATTGAAATGAATCGCGTGTTCCTGGACGGTGTTGGTGAGTACCTCGACATCGTCCAAGTGGGTGACGATCTCGGCCACCAACACGGTCTCATCATGAGTCCAAGGCTTTTTCGAAGCATGGTGAAGCCGAGGTTAAAGAAGATATATAGTGACATCAAGAGGCGAGCCCCGCACATCAAGCT
>QMYR01000080.1 GCA_003662765.1 Candidatus Thorarchaeota archaeon | reverse complement strand
TGCATTGATGACAGATCCCACTCAGACTGTGCCCACTTCCTCCATGTTCATGAGGTTTGCAGTGATAGGGGTCGTGACCTTGGGAATCATGGGGGCCATGGCATTCTACTATCGTGATCTGCTCCTGCGGAGTCGAATCAGGGGACTTACTCGAAAAGATGTCGCGTCCCTCCTTCAGTACTTGGACAGACTGGCGCACGGAGTGACAACTCTTGATGCTATCGAGGGAGAAACGCCGCCAGAGATGAAGGCCTTCCAGCATGAGATAGCACAGAGAATCCATCTTTCGAAACTTCTCCCTGATGGCAGCAGCGACATCATCGATATCTACGGAGGTGCTGAGGAAGCCGACCTACCCACCTCGGTCATGGTTGGATGCGGGGGGCTGGTGGCCAGCATAGTTGGTCTCGCGATCATCCAGTTCGTGCTATCACTCAACATTCCCGCGGGAACTGTGGAGGCGATAACGAGCACAGGGCTCGTGGTCATCGGTGCCCTTGTGCTCGGATCGGTGGTGGCTCTGCTCTTTGGCTACCGTACCTATCAGTCCCAGCTCAGTACGATTCCTGACACGGAGCCTGTCCACGAACATGACCAGGCAAACATGGTGGCACTCATCAACAAAGTCATCGATGTAATCAGAACAGAGTCCCTGTGCCCCATCCGTGCCTTTCTGATAGGAAACTACCCCAATACGCTTCGCACGGGGCGCACTCTGAAAACAACCAATAATGTGACGCTCCACGAGACCTTCATAGTCCCCGTCGAGATGGAAACTCGTCTGACGTTGAATGTTCCCGAGTTCGAATCTGCGGAAGACTATTGAGTGGTCACTCACCGACCTGAAACTATGAACCGGGCAAAGACGAAGAAGCATGAAGACTCGCTGCCCCTGGTCATGAAACTTGGCCCGACGACTTGGAAGACTCTACTAGCACAGCTCAGAGGCGGATCTGGGCTTTTTGGCCGACTTTCTGTATGTTGGATTCAGAGCAATTCCTAGAAACGCATTCTACGCGGTCTTTGTCACTACCCTGTTCGTGATCTACCTGCTATTTGTCGGTGTGGACTACTCGGCGCATTCCCTGTTTGCGGTTGCAATCGGTTTCTCGGCAACAACCTTTCTGTGGGAGCGAGTGTTCGACCTCTGGCGTCGACTACCAGCCTGAATGGTCTAAAAAGTAGACTGATATCGATGAGGCGAGCTGAGCCCGTGAAGAAAATGTCAGGACCAGACATTCCTCGTGACAATCCCGTCTTCAGGGCGGAGATCAGGCGGCAGGTATTGCTGGCCATGGCTCTTGCAGCTCTCATAGGCGGCGCACTTCTGCTCATTGTGCCAGTGACCCATCAGACAACTGTGACGCTGCTCCAAGAGGGGGCAAATGATGTCACCCCGAGCATTCAGGTGGACGCGATGCCAGCCAGTCCCACGACACAAGTGAGCGTCTATAGCAGCAATCCACTCGGGATCACCGATGACTGGCATTTCTTTACTCAATCATCTGTCGGCGATGATTCGCCAGTCAGTCTGGAGGCGAGAAATGATACCGACGGAGTGGCGGTGTCTGGTTGCAATGTGATCCTGGTGCTCACGAGATATCAGAGTGTCGCGGTTGGGTATTTCGACTCTCTCACGCTCACGGTATCGTTCCGTGTCGACGGGGGAGGATGTCAGCTGAACCTGACCACACAGCTTCTCGAAGAGTGGACATCTATAACGGACAGCCGGGCAACCTTCGAACTCACAGCAGATGCTGATTCCCAGTCACAAGATTACTCGTTGCCCGTATCTCTTGTCAACAGTAGCCATGGCAGGTGGGCTCTCCTGCTGAAGGTTCAGATTGCGATTCTTCTGATGCCTGACTCGCAAGTCCACATTGAGGCTGTGGAGATCACAGGTCATGCTACAACTCAACTCTATCCTGTGCAACTGACAGCCCTCTCAGGAAACGACGAAAAACTCTTTGACAGCAGCGTGTTTCACCGAAGCGAACTCTGGCCCGCCCTGAACGTGACGAGGAGGGAAACTGCCGGTTTTGCCATACTCTTTCCGCGCAGTCACGACGACGTAGTATATCTTCCAGCCGGACATTACCAGGCCACCGGAGGGTGGATCTTGTATTCACATCTGATCCAAGAATTCGGCCCCACACCCTTCACCGTTGAGTCGTCTGGTAGCGCTGTGCTCTCCATACGATACCCGGTCGTCCGAATGTATCTGGACGCAGACCCCGACATCCCGGTCTACGTGGTGGTCACAACCGACCTAGAACCTCAGTATTCTGTCACGCTATACTCTCCAGTGCCGAAGAGTCTATACATAGCAGACTTCGGGACTCGAATCTCTGTTTCGGTCTTTTCATTGAACCCAAGATACTATGCGAGGACCTCGCTCGCAATTGACGGACACCACAACCTGCGATTGGTGATCAGGTTCCCGTTATACCACGTTCTCAACTTCGCAATGCCTGCTGCACCCATTGGCATGGCCGTGGTCTTGACATCGGTTTCTCTAATCGTAGTGGTCAGGAGGCTGAGGCTTCGGGAAACGTCAGGCCTTCGAGCGGTTCTCCAAGACTCGCGGTCACTAGCTTGTGTGATTTTCGCCATGGGAGCGTTGGTTCCGTGGAGCGTTCACCACGACATCGGGACGGCCAGTACGGTCGGGAGTGTCATACTAGACTCAACTATTGAATACAACATTGTTCCGCTGCTCCTGCGTGTGGTGAGTCGGACTCGTGCGCCATGGACTGTGCAGGGGATACCATCCATCGAGGTGGCAGTCCTAGCCATTATCGGATTCTGGATTCCGCTCATCGTGATGACACCACCGGTCAGGAGGACCCTTGCGAGACCTGATCGAGCAATAGCAATTGCCCTCGTGATACCGATTCTTGTGTCCGTAGCAAGACTGCTTCTCGCAAACCTTGATGTCGCGGCGATTCCCATTCTGCTTGGCACAGCAGTCTGGCTGCAGGCTACAGGTCGTTTCAGGACCATCCGAAGGATTCGCGGCAGGTCTCACAGGACACGGTCCGCCTTGGATACGTGACTCCTACGTTTCCTCGGCATCACCAAGCAATGTCGCGATATCCCGTCGTCCTGCCCGGTGCTGCATCTCAAACTCTGACACTGCCAGTGGGCTTATCACAGTCAAATCATGGCAACTGTGATAGGTAGGCTATACGAAGGCCCATAGCATGGTGAGTATCGCAACCGCCGCAGTCATCAAGATGGCCACAACGGCGCCGTACCTGATGACCTCGCCCTCTATTCCAATCTCATCAATGACAGCTGCGGCGTTCTGAACCTTTGCAGGACTGAGCACACTTGCCAGACCGCCACCAATTCCGTTCGAGGCCGCCACTACTACAGCGTTCGCGCCAATCATCGTACTGGCCTCATAGTGATACCGCGTGAACATGGCAATGGCTGAGGTTTCCGAACCGGAGATGAACCCAGCCAGTAGGCCAAGAAAAGCAGCTGTCGCAGGGTAGGCTGTACCGAGCGACTCAGAGGTCATGGATGCCAGCAGGTAGATCATGTTGTTTGTCGGGTCTGATGGCGAGGCCCAGACACCTGAGACGTCCATCGTGTAACCGCTGAAGTTCATCACTTCGGCCATCGCAAAGAAGATTGCCGCTGCGAGAACTGGCCTTGGGGCACGCTTTGCAAACGTGGAGAATGTCCGCTTCAGAGTTTCGCTGTCGTGCCTGAAGAACGGCAACGACGCGAGTGTTGCTATGAACATCAATGTGTAGGCCTGCCACAGAATCTTCGTGCTTATGCCAGTTGGGTATGTGCCCACCTGTACTACCCAGTCCAGCTGAACGGCCAGCAGATACTTGATCGGTTCGATTAGAGTGGTTGCAAGACACAGAATGACGAGGATGGTCCAAGGGATGCTTGCTCGTTTCAGACTCATAGACGCCTCAATCTGCAAGTCCGCCTCTGTCAAGGTGCTCCGATCGATAATCGCACGCCCCCTGAGTTTGGTATACGCATAGAGAACAAAGATGACTGCGGCCCCCGCATAGACATTGGTGAGAACCGTCTGGTCGACAACGGGGTTGTTGGCGACGATAGCAACGCCACCGGCGGTCACGCCACACATGATGGCCAAGAGCAGGCTCTCTTTATGAAAGAGCATCTCCCGGCCACCCGCGATCCATAGCATTGAGATCGCGATCCCCGTCGTGATGACAGGCATATACATCGCGAAGACCGTTCCTGCTTCTGCAAGGCTGATGTCGACTCCGGCTGCCTGACCGAACTCCATGACAAACACTTTGACCGGGACACCAAGCAAGGCAAAAGTCGTCAGGGGGTCATAGCCAATCGCTGGCAATGCGACCGCGACGAGTGGCGAGAATCCGAGCGCCAGCATCACTGGTGGCAACATTGTGACCGGAGTGGCCCCAATGCCGACCAGAAACAGGCCCAGCCCCAGACTAATCAGCATGACCTGCATGGGACGACTACCGCCGCCGAGCGTCTTGAAGAAGACAATCAACCGCTGGAGAGACCCAGTCTCCTGCATATACGTCATCATGAGAATCGATGTGGCGACCATCAGCGATATGGGAAATGACTTCACAATGCCTGCTGCGCTCGCTGTGAGCGCCACGCCAATGTCTGTCTGGAATGCTGCGATAGCGATGACAAGTGTCACCAGCCACACAACAACACCAGTGACATCGGCGGCCCTCTTGAACCAGATAAGCATCACAAATGCCAGCACGATTGGTGCAATGATGAGTATCAGGCCAAGCAATGCATCCAAGTTATGACCTCCTCTCCAAGTAGCCGTTCTCGAAGTACCAGTCAATCGCACGTCTAATGGCGTCCTGCATGGTGTACTCGGGCGCCCATCCAAGCATGCGTTTCGCCTTCTCGTTGGTATACCATCGTTCCTGATCCATGCTCTCAATCGTCTTCATGTGCCATAGAAATGTCGTCTTGCCGCGGTTCTTGAAGGGACTCATCATTGCGATGCCCAGCTTGGCGACAGAGGTAGGGACACGTCGCTTCGGCGGTTCCACACCGAGATGGTCAGCGATGAAGTTCACGATGTCTTTATACTTCATCGGCTCGTCCGGGCAGAGGATGAATGTTTCGTTCTCTGCGCTCTTGGAAACGACGGCCTTTGCAAAACCGGCGACAATATCACCGACATAAGTATACATCAAGTGCTTCTCGCCATCACCAGGCAGAACCGGAATGGCCCCGTCATTTATCGCCTTGATCAACTCGTAGCCTGTGTATAGGTCCCCCTCGCCTGTCACACCAGTGGGGCGAAGGATGATATGAGGCAGACCCGTGTCCTCAGATATCTCTCGCACTACCTGCTCTGCAAGCACCTTGCTCTTTCCATAGTCAAACTGAGGACGCAACTCTGTGTCCTCGTTTCCAGGGGGATATCGAACAGGACCGATGGTCTCAGTCGTCGAGCAGTAGACGAAACGCTCAACACTAGTACCCACGCACGCATTCATCAGCTCCCGAGTCCCGTCCACATTGACTCTGTAGAGCAAGTTTACGTCGCTCGGGTAGAAGTCGAAATACGCTGCAAGATGGATGACAACGTCGATGTCCTTCACTGCAGCCTCAATAGAAGGTGGGTCTAGCAAGTCACCCTCGCGAAGCTCCACATTCTCGGGAAAGCCCCGCGTATTGCTTGTCCGTCTCACAAAGGCGACCAGCTCGTGGTCTTCACCGGCTAGATGCTTCAGCAGCCTCCGACCAATGAAGCCGCTGGCACCCGTAACGAGGACTCGCACCATCACTCACCTCGCGTGTGCCCATCAGGCATGGTTCCGCCATTTATCTGTTCCCAACGCCCAAGAGCGACTCTGACAAGACTTTCACGAGAGCGAGAGCAGGGCGCGGTCAATGGCCGGAAGGACCTCACCAGCCTTTCCATCAATGTGAAGATCAGCCGCTCCAGTGAGGGGAGTTGGTTCCACATTCACTTCGATTATGATACCACCGCGGTTCTTGATGACAAGAGGAAAAGAAGCAGCAGGCTGGACGACCGCGGATGTACCAACGACCAAGCACAGGTCAGCCCGATTCAGCTCCTCATAGACATGACCCAAGAGCTCGGAATCGAGGCTCTCACCAAACCAGACCACGTCGGGGCGAAGAAGCTCGTCACAGTGAGGGCACCGCGGGGTGACCTGTACAGGTTCATGAAGTCTGTCCCGATAGTCGCACGAGATGCATTTGACCGCCCATATGTTCCCGTGCACCTCGTAAACTCTCTCTGAGCCAGCGCGCCTGTGCAGGCCGTCCACGTTTTGAGTTATGAGAGCTTGCAATAGGCCTCGACGCTCCCACTCCGCAAGTGTATTGTGCGCCGGATTTGGCATGCACGATGCAATCAGATTCTGCCTCCATGCGTACCATTCCCATACGAGGTCAGGGTTTCGATTGAAGGCCTGCGGAGTGGCAAGATCCATGGCATTGTATTTTCGCCAAAGGCCATCAGTCCCGCGAAATGTCGGCACATTTGATTCCTTCGAGATGCCCGCACCAGTTAATGCAATCACGTGTTCCGCATCCCGAAGTAGGTTCGCCGCGCGCTCGACATTGTCTTGCATGCTATCAGTCAAGATGGTCAATCGCTTTAATCCTAGCGATGACCATACAAACAGACTTGGGCCATGACACTATGCTTATTAGTCGGGCGACTTCACTATTGTTAGTAGACAGTCTCTGAGAGGGCTGAGAAAGCAAGGACAGGCCCGAGCGACTGAACTACTTGGCGATGATGTGCTTGGTAAGATGGTTCATCTGACTCGGGGCAACACCTCGAACAGCGGATTCCTACCACAGCAGTCTGAGGCAAGTTCCATCCATACCAATGGTGAGATCATGGCACGAAAGACAAGACGCAGCGGCGGTCCAAAGAAACGCACGTGGATGATGCCACAGGAAGTGGAGGTGTGGTATGTCCTACCAGCACTGAGGAGAGAGCTTGCTCTAATCATGATCGAGGCTGGCCGACCTCAGAAGGAGATAGCCAAGATGCTGGGCATTACCGAACCGGCAGTGTCCCAGTACAAACTCAGACGAAGCGAAACTCCACGGTCGAGAGGGGATCAGATAGAGATACCCAAAGACATGAAACCGCATATTCGGCGCGCCGCAGAGAGAATAATGGAGGCGTGGGACAACCGTGGTGACAAGGAATACATCTACGAAGACATGACGAGGGAGTTCGTCCACCTGCTTGCGATACTCCGTGAGGCCGGTGTCATATGCGAGGTGCATCGCCAGCATTCCGAGCATGTCAGTGAAGACTGCGACGCCTGTAAGTGAGTGCCGGGTCAAGATGACCACAACGGGGCAATAGTTCGTCGGCGGTAGGTATTTCAGTAGTTCAATAGACCACTGGGGGGACTACTCAAAGGCTTGTGAACGCAGAGGCTTGGTGGTCATGAGCGGAGAGATCAAGGCCCAGCAAGAAAACGGAATTGCGATTGTCACCATCTCCCGTCCGGAGAAGCTAAACGCCGTCACCTATGACATGCTAAGACAGTTCGAGGAGAAGGTCTCTCGCCTGCTCAATGACCCGAATATCTTCATAGTGATCTTCACGGGCGAGGGTGACAAGGCGTTCTCAGCAGGGTTCGACATCGACACGATTACGACACTTGAGGAGAAAGAGTACTTCAACTTCTTCAAGCTACTCGAAAAGACAGTTGGCGAGATTAGAGATGCAAGGAATTGCATCACTATTGCTGCGGTGAATGGCTATGCCGTGGGATTCGGAGCGATAGTGTCTGCATCTTGTGATTTCAGATTCTTCTCCGACAATGCTGCGTTCAAGCTTCCGGAGATAGACCTCTCCATCTTTCCGGGATCAGGTGCAGCATCCGGACTCTTGCGTCTGGTCACCCCCTCGAAAGCAAAGGAGATACTCCTCACTGGACGAATGATTCCGGCTGTTGAGGCGAAGGAGCTCGGCATCGCGGATAAGATCTTCACACAGGACGAGCTGATGAAAGAAACTCTCGAGTTTGCCCGGACCCTTGCGAAAAAGGACAGGAAGATTCTCATCCGAACGAAGACTCTCATTGATGCCATGACTGGCGCCGAACTGGCGGAAGCAGCTGACATTGAGTCTATGTTCACTGAGGAGTGGTTGCGCGAGAAGCTCGGCGAGTAGGTGGACGGCGGGCGCTCATCACAACAACTACATTCCAGAAACACTGAATAGTCACGTAAAGGAGTACGTGGGCACACTACCTGCCCCGAAGGTTGTGCGACATGCCGCTATTTGGTTCTACCGACATAGTTAGAGATGTGGTACTTGTCCTGGATGCGGGCGTCGTGCTCTACACCTCTCTCTTCGCAGGCGTGTTTGTGGCTCAATGGCTAAGGAGCCCAATCAGAAGATGGAGGGATGTGACCTTTGTCTGGGCCCTGTTCATGATGGGCATGGCCCTGAACTCGCTGTTCTTCATCATGTCGGACTTTGTCTTTACTCAGGAGCCGATGATGTCGATAGTGACCAAGGCCGGCTATCTGTCGATGATGATGGCACTGATAGCATTCTTCTTTGCCATGGAGCAAATTCTTCCGTACAAGACGCGACATGCGTTCACTGCTGCAGGGGTGATCCTTGCAGCCATCACACCACTGACACCAACCGCGTACTTGACGCTCGTTGCGCTTGGAGGAAGCCTCCTGACATTCATAGTTCTCTCCGTCTTCCTAGCCTATTCCATCCGAAGCACCACTGGTGTTGTTAGAAGGTCCATGCAATTGATATTCGTGTCATTTCTGGTCGGATTCCTCGGATATATCGGAAGGAGCGACTTCGCGTACTACAATCTTGGGTCCGCCGTGTACGTACTGGCGGCCCTGTTTCTCGTCACAGGTCTTCTGACGATGGGCATTACCATAGTGAGTTCGCCAGCGCTGGATGAGCTCGACTGGAGAGAACAACTGCTCGATCTGTTCGTCATACATAACAGCGGCCTCCTGCTGTTCCATCACGTATTCGAGCAGTCGGTGAAGACAAACGAGGACCTGGCTGCCGCAGGCATCGTTGGGATTCAGACCATGTTCAAAGAGATTCTTCAGAGCCCAGAGGGATTCAGTAGCTTGTCCATAGGCCAATACCATGTTCTCTTCGCCCAAGATGAGCGGTTCAGTGCGGTACTGATAGCGAAGAAGCCCTACAATGTGCTGTTGGACAAGGTTCAGGATTTCAGTGAGAAGTTCGGGTTGGTATTCGACCAACAGCTGAAGTCTGAACATGTGGAGGCACTGGACGAAGCGCGGATTCTAGACTTGGCCAAGATCGTCTTTGAGTAGCAGACGGCATTCTCAACGTCTTGGTCGTTGTAGGCCCAGAAGACTCATTCCGGTCGCACAGAGCGGACTGGTAGGCTGGCCGACAGATTAATGCAAGACACGGCCCCCAGAGAAGGCGATGAAAATGAATCGCAGCAGTGTATCCACTGACAAGGCACCGCAGGCGATAGGCCCCTACTCACAGGGAATCGTTGCCGGAGATTTCGTCTTCTGCTCAGGCCAAATCCCGGCCGACCCTGAAACTGGCAAGCTTGTCACAGGGTCTATCACCGAACAGACACGTAGAGTGCTGATGAACCTGAAGGCGGTGCTTGAGGCCGCGGGCTCGTCACTGGAAAAGGTCGTGAAAGTCACCGTATTCCTCAGGGACATGGACGATTTTGCTGAGATGAACGCCGAATACGCGAAGTGGTTCAGCTCAGATCCTCCGGCCCGCGCAGCGGTGCAAGTGGCCAGACTTCCGAAGGATGTGGGCATAGAGATAGAGGCAATAGCTATCAGGTAAAGAGGCACGCCGTCCATGAATCGTGTGACGGTCACCGACAATTGCAATCAGAAGAATACTTTTCAATGAACAGAATCGCCTGTCACACGGTATCGGGCAGCAAATGCACCATGGTTCCAATGGAGACATCTGCAATGATTCAGAGATCGGCCACACAGAAGGGCATCAAGGGAATACTCACCCGTGTGGCCTCCCTAATGTCAAAGGCTCAGTACGAGGAGGCGAGGAAGGCTCTCGAAGAGGGCATCACGCTTGCTCCACTTGACAAGCGCATCTGGGAACAGATGGTGGCCTGCAGCATCGCACTGAAGCGACCGAAAGACGCACTCTCGGCATTAGACAGAATCTTGCAGATAGATCCCAGATCTGACAGGGCATGGAGCGACAAGGCGTACTTGCACTTGCTGCTCAACGAGAAACACGAGGGCATCGAGGCGCTGAAGAAGAGCCTCAAGATAGAGCCGCGCAATCAACGGAAATGGTTGTTGCTGGCGTCGGCATACATGTCGCTGAAGAACTGGCG
>QMYR01000079.1 GCA_003662765.1 Candidatus Thorarchaeota archaeon | reverse complement strand
TATGTGGGATTTGCATGCATAGTGGACCCGCCGCGTGATGGTGTGCGCGAGGCTGTAGATGCCTGTCACAGTGCCGGTATCAACGTCGTCATGATTACTGGAGACTCCGCAGCCACTGCAAAGACAATCGCAAGAAACCTCAATATTCTTGGGCCCAACTCACTTGTTGTTGAGGGTGGACAGATACCGGAACTCTCCGACGATGAGTTCGCACGTGTCAACGTCTTCGCACGAGTCAACCCCGAACACAAACAGATTATCGTAGAACGCTACCAGTCCCAACGGAAGGTCGTGGCCATGACCGGCGACGGCGTGAATGACGCACTCGCTCTTGCAATGAGCGATGCTGGTGTGGCAATGGGAATCACTGGGACTGATGTCGCCAAGGAAGCGGCAGATATTGTCATCACGGATGACAGCTTTGCGTCAATCGTGACCGGAGTCCACGAGGGTCGTGGTCTCTTCTCCAAGATTCGAATGATGGTGTACTTCTACATCGCCATCAACTTGTTTGAAAGCATAGTGTTCTTCGGGGCCATGTTCATCCTTCCGAGCACAATCACTATGCTCACACCATGGCAAAGCCTCTATCTTGTTGCCACAACTCACTCATTTCCTGGGCTGGCCCTTGTGTTTGACAAAACGTCACCGCACGCTATGGAGGAAAGACCGCGTGACAGTGAGGAGATAATCACCCGTCCCCTAGCGGTTTTCATGGTGCTCAACGTTGCGCTCATGGCGTTCGGAGCGGCAATGGCATATTTCCTCACGTACACTGGCTGGCTAGGAATCGTAGACATCTACCCCGAGAACCTCGAAGGCTTCTATACAATCGTCACGAGACCTGCTAAGGCAACTATCATGATGCTGACGGTGATTCTTCTTCTTGAGAGCACAATCGTCTTTATCATCCGCCGCATAAACATGCCTGTGACCAAGAGCATACGGGAGCCCGGCACAATCCGATACTTTGTTCTCATTGGACTAGTCTACATCGCGCACCTTGGATTGATGTACATCTATCCTGCTCAAGAGATACTCGACTCTGTCGGGCTGAAGTTCTACTTCATGCCTCTGACAATGTATGATTGGGTCATATGCATACTCTTGGCTCTACCTGCAATCGTCGGTATGGAACTCTACAAGCGCCGCCTGAGGAAGAACAACATAACGCTGTGAAATCATGATGGCACAGAACGCACTGCTCTTGCAGTTCTTGCCTCCCAATCAGTTACTGGCGATGCTGCTAGGCGTAGGAATGGCCATTCTAGTTGGTGGCCTAGTGGTGGGCTGGTCAGTGAGGGAGCGGCGCCGCATCACGCGCCTTCTGGATGAGCTGCTCCTCGAAACACCAATCATCACGCTTACAGAAATCGCCAATAAGCTCGGAATGAAGAGGGTCGATCACGGTCTGATCATGCGCGCGGCCAAGGGGTCGCGTAACGGTGTCTTGGACTTCACGAGGACCGCCGTAGTTTCTATTCCGCTGCTGCGGGCCAGGTTGCGACGTCTTCTCCATGACGAGTCTGTCATTCACACGCTCACTGAATGTGATTACTGGGGAATACCCGAGTCTCTCATGGGAACATTCATCGAGTCTGTCGCACAGGAAGAGGGTCTCGATGTCATCCTGACCACTGATGGCAACTATGTTGTCGTGCCTGAGTTGAAAGAGCGAATGCGCGACGTTCTTGACTTGCAGGGACGCATAGAGGCTCTCAGCGAAGCGCAGAGGCTCGGAGTAGACCCTGATGCTTTAATCCACCTCGTCACAGGCTGGGGGTGGGACCTTGTAGACATAGGGTCGGGCACGCTCTACTCCGCAAGTTGGCTCAGGCTGACTCTGGAACGGATGGTGGCGCGTGACGGAGCCATAGATCTTCAGAGCGCAGCAGAGCGCATTGGAGCCACGCCCGCAGATGTGGAAAGGATCCTTCGATACTTCGACTGGCCCGTGCTGAAAACACATGACGGAAGACTACTTCCTCTGCATCTCGTTGAGGAACGGTTGGCCGAGCTCCTGGAAACCAAGGGAGTCGTTGATCTGCGAGCCGAGGCTGACCGAATGGGAATCAAGAGCAGTGAGCTGATGAAGGTCCTCAGGCGTCGAAGACGGCAGCTCGTCGAGTCCGACCACGGAGAAGTGTTCACGCTAGACTACATCCGGAAGAGGATCTATGACGACGTTGCGTTGCAGGGCTGGATCGATCCAAGGCAAGAGGCCAAGGCCCTCGGAGTGAGTAGGCACATCATCGAGCAGATACTCGGTCAGGATAAGTCCTTCAGGCGGACTGGCGACAAGCGGTACATATCACTAAGACGTTTCAGGTCATGGCTGCTAGAGGAGATCAAGCACGAAGGCCTGATTCGAACCGCCCGTGTGGAGAAGGAGTGGGGGCTGTCGGGCGTGGATTTGGCACTTCTCCTAAAGCAATTCGGCCTGAAGACGACCCCGACCCGGGACGGAAACTACCTGTCCCTTGCCTGGGCCCGTCATCGTATTCGCCAGATGGTGGAGTCCGGACGTGTGGTCACTCCAAGCGAGATAGCAAAGAAGTTCTCCGTGGAAGAGGGCATCGCTGCAGCACTGATTGCGAGCGTAGAGGCCGACGCGCTGCAGACCCGCGACGGGAGCCTTGTGCCCGAGAGCGTCGTGCGCAGACAGTTGAGGAAACGTCTCGACGAGAAGGGGGTCGTGGATCCAGAGGAGTATGCCAAGGAGCTTGGCATCGATGTGTCCGATGTGATTCGTGCTCTTCAGTCGGCTGGCTTGGAGTGTGTCGAAACGCGAGATGGCCGGCTCTTCTCTGTAGTCACACTCGTTTCACTGGTGCGGCGGACACTGGGTAAGCACGGTGTCTGTGACCTCCGCCTGCTGGCAGACCGTTTGCACCTCAGCACCGACGAGCTAGTACGTGCCGTCCATTCGCACATCCAAGACCGCGAGGAACTCGTGGGTCCTGTAGAATGCATTGTTGACTTGAGCTGGGTGGAACGGGTGCAGAGAACGGCTCGCGAGTCCGGTAGAATTCAGGTGTCTGAGTTTGCGCGCAGGCATCGGATAAGACGACGTGCTGCGTTAGGGCTCCTCCGCCGGTACGTGAGAGGTGCGTACATCTCTTCTCTGGACAGCTATGTTGCTCTCAGACCCGAGAGATAGATTCTATATACACTCCATACTTCGCAGAGGAACTCCATAAATATGGGTGTCATCCATGTCCTCGCCGGAGATGACCCGTGGGACGTGTCACGACACACAAGATTCGGATGATGAAGAAGAAGGGCAAGAAGATTGTCATGCTCACCGCGTATGACGCACCGACTGCTCAGATTCTGAGCGAGTGCGGTGTTGACATAATACTCGTGGGGGACTCGGTTGGCAACTCCCTTCTGGGCCACGAGAGCACGATTCCCGTCACGCTCAACGATGTGATTCATCATTGCGCTGCGGTTCGTCGTGGAAATCCGCGCAGCCTAGTTGTCGGGGACATGCCATTCATGACCTACAAAGTGAGCATAGAACAGGCGCTTGAGAACTGTGCCCGGATGCTCCAGGAGGGCGGTGCTGAGGCCGTCAAGATTGAGGGGGGCGGTCGTGTGGTAGAAACCGTTCGTGCTGTTGTGGACGCTGGCATTCCCGTCATGGGTCATATAGGATTGACCCCTCAGTCAATCTTTGAATTCGGCGGTTACCGTGTGCAGGGGCGTACGGCCGACGCTGCAGAGAGACTGATTGAGCAGGCTCAACGGCTGGAGGACGCTGGTGTCTTTTCTATTGTGATTGAGCTTGTTCCCTCGGAGACTGCAAGGGCAATCACAGAATCGGTCAGCGTGCCGACAATCGGGATTGGGGCCGGACCACATTGTGATGGTCAGGTACTCGTTCTGTGGGATATGCTTGGCCTGTTCGAAGACTTCAAGCCGAAGTTCGTCAAGCAGTATGCGAACATCAGACGGGTCATCATGAATGCCGTAAATCAATACGCAGAAGAAGTGCGTTCGGGTATCTTTCCCGACCTCGAACACAGTTTCGAGATGTCGGAGGAGGAATCGGGCCGGCTCTACGGCAGAGTGAAGCCGCCCGAGTGATCTCCAAGACCCGTCTACTCGTTGACAGTCTTGTTGAGTGCCTCGATGAGGTCATCGACGGGGATTCCGTGAACATATGCGCCCTGCTCTATGTTCTCGTAGCGGGCAGCAACGCATCCGATGCAGTGGAGGCCATACTCCATGAATGTTCCAACCGTTTCAGGGTATTTCATCACGACCTCTGTGATGCTCATGTCTTTCGTTATCTTCTTCTCAGTCATCGTCCATCGTTCCCTGGTTATTAACTATGGTGAACTCACTGCGAGTCCATTTATAGGTTCTCCTTGAGGACATCTCAAATACGTTTCGGCGCGGCACGAACAGGCGATTGGACACCGACCACGAGAAGAGATGAGGAGATGTATCATGACCTGCTACTTCCGATGGATTCGTGATGTTCTGGATGAGGCCGGTGTGGACCTGACCGAGATGGACAAGAGGGACGTAGATCGTGTGATTCATAGGATTGTGGGCGTTGAGTACAAGAACTGCTCAGAGACCTGGAAACGACTGAAGGTGTGTCTTATTGAGAACCGAGGCCGCCTAGTAGCAGAGCTCCACGACGGTGTTGCCGCCATTCAGTCCTGACTCGAAGAAACAACGTACTTCATACCAACACTTGAGGGAATGAATCTCCCCGGGAAAACTCTGAGGAATTGCGCCTGTGCCTTCCATCCAGTACAGTGACCTAGGACGAGCAACGACGGATTCAGTTCCGCAAGATCATTGATGGTCAATCGGATGGTCTCAGCGCTGGCACTGAGAAGATGGAGTCCTCCGAAGATCGCAGCCACTACTGTTTCCCCAGTGACCCGCAACGCGTGATGAGTCATGTTGACAATTCCGGCATGACTGCATCCCGAGATGATGACCAGACCTCGATCTCTCACGTTGGCAATGAGACACCTGTCGTCTATCAATAGGTGATCGTCCACCCACATGCCATCAATGAGAGCCTCATGACCGGGAAAGCCCTTCTCATACGAAGTTTCTCGTGGTACCTCTCCGCTGACGAGAAACAGGTCGTCCACAAGAAATGTGGGCTCCACGGAGTCCACAGGGGCCCCACCCAGCTCGCGAATTCTATCAAGAGAGGTCACCTCCCCAAGGCGCCTACGGGTTTCGCGAAGAAGTCCTCTTCGGCGTACTGATCGCGGATAGAACATGCGAGGATGAATGTACACTGGCAGTCCATGTCTACCGATGGCCTGTAACGCCCATTCGAGGCCACCAAAATGATCCCAGTGACCATGCGAGAGGACGATGGCCTCTATCTCTGCCATGTCCACGTTGAGAGCTCTTGCGTTGTGTTCCAGCAGTACGTTTGAAGGGCCCGTGTCATACAGCACCGTCCTTCGCTTGTTGCCCACAACCGCTGTCACGAGCATTGACAGTCCATGGCCGCCCTGTACATAGTCTGGGTCACCTCTCTCCGAACCGACCCACACTCGTGGCGAGATTGCTATGCTGTCCTTCTCCAAGCGTGTCCAGTCAATGAGATTGTCTACAAGTGGCACTATCTCAAGTCGGTCAACCGTTCTCAGAGTCGCCACGGTCATCCCTTCGGTACGTTTCACAGCACCATGTGGCCTAGACCCTTTTCTCTGAGCACCTCTGGGTAGATCTTGAAGAGAGGCTTGATCTTGGAGAGCAGTCCCAGTGCCTTGGCTATGGACCCCTGCATCTTGACCTGCCCCTTCGCCATCGCGAGAGTCACGTTCAACTTTCCCTGCCAGAATTTGTTTGTGGTTTCCGATGTGCTCCATACGACAAGTTCCGGTTCCACATCTGACTCGAAGGAAAGTCTTCCGGGGCTTTCCCCTGGCTTGGGATTCTTGAAGTCGATGGTTATCTGAAGGTCCGGCTGGGTTATGTCAAATCTCACAACAACCTTCGATTTGGCAATCTTATCCATGACATCTTTCTGCTCCTGAGCTCTCTCCCAGAACCGAGTGAACACATCCTTGAGCTGCTCTGCATTCTCGTAGAATGGCATGACAATCTCCTCTACCCTGGAGTTGTGCCCCGAACGATACAAGTCTTTTGACTACGCGGCCAAGAGATACCGACTCATCTCCCATGACGTGACTTGTTCGTCGCCGTTGGTCGTCCTGCAGAACTCCTCCCATGTCCTCTTGCCCGACACCACAAGATAGTCTGTGAGAGTATTACCCAGCGCTGTACGTATCACGTCGTCATGCCTTAGGGCCTCTAGTGCAGTACCAAGACTATCAGGGAGAGAGTCACACTCACTCTCGTCTTCGAATAGGTTGTGTGTCGCCGGCTCTGGGGGCGGTAGTTCTCTCTCGATGCCGTCCAGTCCCGCGGCAATGATTGCCGCCATTGCTAGGTACGGGCTGCATAGCGGGTCAGGACAACGAACCTCCACGCGTGCGGCGCTGGGCGAACCCGAAAACTCGGGCACACGTATCATTGCGGTCCTGTTCCTCGGGCCCCAAGCAATGCACGTTGGAGCCTCAAAGCCGGGTCGGAGTCGTCTAAATGAATTGACCGTCGAGGCCACGATTGCTGTCAGGGCCCGAGCATGCTCAAGTATACCTGCGATATAGTGAAGGGCCAGCTCGGAGAGACCACTGCCCTCTTCGCTTGCGAAGAGATTGACATTGCGTTCGGAATCCCATAGGCTTTGATGGAGGTGCATACCATTCCCGGGGAGTCCTTCGAATGGCTTTGGCATGAATGTCGCCACGAGCCCTCTCTCCATTGCGAGTTCGGAGATTGCAAGCCGTGCCACAATCACATTGTCTGCCGCTTCCGGTATGGTGGAATGGCGTATGCCAATCTCATGCTGTCCGCTACCCACTTCATGGTGATGGGATGTGGTTGGCACTCCAACAGAGTCCAAGACCTCCACGGCCTCACGGCGAAGGGATAGACCTTGGTCGAGTGGGGGGGCGCTCAGGTACCCACCTGCATCGGTTGGTCTTACACTACCGTCCCCGTTCCTCTCGACAAGATAGAACTCAAGCTCAGCTCCAATCTTGAGTGCGTACCCGAGCTCCCTCGCCCTTGCGGCTACCCTGCGCAGAACGTTCCTCACGTCATGTGGGTGCGGGTTTCCGTTGACATCGCGTACTTCACACAGCGCGAGTGCCACGCGTCTGTCCCATGGTTGGACTGTAGGCTCATTCCAAATAGGTCGGAGGAGCAGGTCACTGGCATTCACTCTCTCGAGTCCCGGCACAGAAGATCCGTCAAACCAGACCCCACTATGCCATACGTCATCCTTCCGGTCGTATCCGACTTCTACGGAGCGAGTCGTGCCATGTGCTGACGAGAACAGAAGTCTAAGGAATCGAGGTTGGTCGGGCCAGTGACTCATAGGATACTCCTCCGACTGGGCCTTCGTCCCCACCTGTGACTATAACTCTATTCTGCGAAATCCGGAAAACATTTCATATCCTTTCACCATCCTTTGGGTATGGCCGAAAGAATTTCGTCCTCCTTGGACAAGACTGATCTCAAGATACTTGAGATTCTACAACAAAACTGCAAGATTCGGATATCAGAGATCTCCAAGATGGTGGGTCGAGGCATTTCAAGCGTTCACGCCCGCATCAAGTCATTGGAGAAGTCCGGAGTCATCACGGGCTATAGATGTGTCATCGATCCGGCGCACGTCGACAGGGCGACTCTCGCATTTATTCTTGTACGCATCCGCTACCGTGCCCCTGGGTCGGAGGATGTCCTCTCTCAACGTGGTTTTTGCAAGAGCATAGCGCAACATCCTTTCGTTCAAGAGGTTCACGTGCTCAGTGGCGAGTTTGACGTTCTTCTGAAGGTTCGAACACGAAACGTCAAGGAGATGAACAGTTTCATTGTCGATTTCCTCAGGGAGATTCCTGAGGTGGAGCGAACCCTGACCATGTTCACTATGGAAACATATCTCGAAACCAGTGAGATACGTGGGCTGCTGAACGAAGGCACCATCTCGGTGAACTAGCATACCACGACAACCATCGCTAGTGCCCACGCCGTGGCTCTTGTCAAGTCCGTGGTGGTGGCCTGGGGCCTTCTTGACAGTCGTTTCTGATGCGCGGCACTCGTTCGACCGCGCAACAGAGCTCCCCGAAGGTGTTAAGTATCGGGCTGCGGAGGCCGAAGCTCACTGAGGCCCTCCCGACGAGGAGGCGAGAAGGAAGGACGTTTGGAGAGATGAGTCGTAGAGTCTGTATAGCAGGCGGTGCGACCACCCCGTTTGGCTATCCGATGCACATCACTCCGGAAGCCATGATTGCCAACTGCATTGTTGAAACGCAGCATGACATCCCGGACTTTCATCTTCGGGACATTGAGTTCATGGTGTATTCTCACTTCTCTGTGCACTTCGGCAAGCAGCTCTGTCCGGAGTGGGTTGTGCACGATCACTTGGGGCTGGTCGGTGTCCCGCATTTCCGTGTGGAGAATGGTGGCAATACTGGGGGGTCTGCGCTGTATGCGGCCTTTCTGGCCGTGAAATCTGGCCTGTTTGATGTCGTTGGCGTTGCAGGTTGGGAAACGATGGACAACGTCACGCAGTCGCAGGGATCCGAGTTCATTGCTCTGGCATCAGACACGAGATACGAGGCACTGGCCGGAGGGATATACCCCATCTACTATGCAGCAATGGCCTACAAGTTCATGAAGGAGCATGACCTCACAGAGGAAGACTTCGCTCTTGCTGCACTGAAGAACCGCAACTACGCCGCTGACAATCCGAAGTCACAGTGGTATCGTGGAGAGTATAAGAAGTACAAGCGTGACCTGACTGTTGACGACATCATGCAGAGCAGGCTGATCAGCTATCCGCTGAAGCGCTATGACTGCTGCCTCATGAGCCGCGGTGGCTCCTTCGCACTTGTCACCAGTGAGGAGTGGGCAAAGAAACATGCCGACGGCAAGTACGTCATCATAGACGGCGCCGGCCTAAGCAGCTGCACAATTCGTGCTGGTGACCGGCTGGCCTTCCCAGGCTGGACCGAGCGGTATGGTGCAGGCTATCCCGACATGACAGAGTTTGCAGCCTGTCGTCACTCGGGTGAGATGGCCTATGACATGGCCGGGATAGAGTACAAGCGTGCGGTCAAGGAGATTGATGTCGCAGAGATACATGACGCCTTCAGCTCCTCCGAGGTGCAGATCTACAAGGCACTGTACTGGTGTGATGAGGACAACATCAAGGAGTTCATCCGCGAGAAGCGCACCTTCATGGAGGGCGACCTCCCAGTCAATCCGGGAGGCGGTCTCATGGGCTTCGGCCACCCCGTCGGTGCGACCGGAATCATGTCAGCGATTGAATGCTACTACCAGCTGACCGACCAGATTCCGAAGAAACACCTGAGCTCGAAGACATGCGTGAGGGATGCTGAGACGGGCCTAGTGAACAGCCATGCAGGCACTGGCACGAGCATCTCGAACTTCATTCTGAGGAGGCCGTGAGCAATGGTGGAAGACAAGAGGCTACACAAGATTCCCGACGAACCAGTCGAGTATCCTGACAAACACTCGAATGACTTTCGAGGAAATGTCAGGGAGTGGGGCTTCCATTTCTGCGGTTACGACTGGGACCCCAAGGACGAGCAGTTGAAGATCTATCTCCACTACGACCAGCTCTACTATTGGAAGCTGGCAGAGATCTCGAAGATGGCGCGCGGCTTCCTTGATGGAGAGCTATGGGGAACACAGTGTCCCAAATGCGGGGACAAGTTCTTCCCACCCAGGGTCAACTGTTGGAACCTCGACTGCAATCTTGAGAAGACCGGGTGGGTCAAGCTCAAACCCGAGGGTCACGTGCACACGTTCACCGTGGCCGGATGGAGCGGCAAGTCATCATTGAAGCGATTGCCCTTCGTCCTGGCATACGTGGTGATAGACGGCTGCAAGACGGCCGTGGCCAACGAGCTTCGGGGCATTGATCCTTGGGATGCGGAGTTTGGCATGCCCGTGAAAGTCGTCTGGGCCAAACCCGAGGACCGCAGGGGCACCATTACAGACTTCTGGTTCGAGCCCGCAGATGGTTGGAAACCGTCCCCCATGAACCCGGAGAAGGAGCGCATCAAGCAGCTCTGCGAGCCTGTCTACGAGTGGGTCAAGACTCTCAAGTAGATGTGAGAAGTGGTGGGCGCTGCCCCACCCCTCTAGACTATTTTCTCGTCACAAAAGCCATTACCGAGTTCGGTCAGCCCACAGCACAGGTGTCAGATGCCGATGAAGATTGCACTTGGGCAGGCCAACCCGACTGTCGGTGACATCAAGGGAAACACCCGGCATGTA
>QMYR01000078.1 GCA_003662765.1 Candidatus Thorarchaeota archaeon | reverse complement strand
TCCTTGTCGTGCACGAACCGAGCCGTCGGATCGGCCATGATCCATTTGGACACCACCTCACCGAGCTTCGCGATGTCCTGTGGATCCACAGGCCGAATGCTGCGACTGACCACAGGCTCACTGACGTACTCGATGGCCTCGAAGCCGGGCATGTTTGAGCCGGGCTCAACAAACGACTCACCCGACGGGCACATGAAGCCGAACACGGAGAACAGGTTCCCAGCAGGAATCTCGTCCATGTCCAAGATGTCTGTGATCTCTTGGACACCCAGCCGCCTGACACGGGCATTCTGCCTCATGTTGACAAGCCGAATCTCTTGGCCGGATTTGAGTGTACCCGAGAACACACGGCCGATAAGAGTTGGGCGCTTACTCTTCGGGTCGATGAATATCTTGGTGATCATACCCAAGAGTGGACCATTCGGGTCACAGTCCAACAGCGCCTGCCCAGCGGGGCTCTCAAGGTCTCCAGACCAGATACGTGGAATTTTGAGCCTCTGAGCCTCCTTTGGGTTGGGAAGGTGCTTCACGATCATCTCAAGCAGAGCATCATCGAGAGGCAGATTCTCACGAAGCCACTTCTCATCGCCCTCGTTGTACTTCTCAAAGACAACATCTGGGCGGATACCCTTCTTCTTGAGTGTGGCCATTGTGAAGGCCCAGCCCGTCTTCGCAGACCCTATTGCAACGCTGCCCTGCTCGAAGCTGACGCGCCACTTCTTGCCAAGACCTGGGGGTGCCACTTTCATGATGAGCTCGTTAACCTTCGCAATGATGATGTCAATTCGCTCGTACACCTTCTTGGGTGGGAGCTTGAGCTCGTTAATTAGACGATCCACCTTGTTGACAAACAGCACGGGCTTGCACGCCTCGCCACCAACCGCCAACCGGATGTTCGTTTCCGTCTGGGTCATCACACCCTCTAGGGCGTCCACCAAGATGACCACACCATCGCTGGCCCGGAGCGCACGAGAGACCTCACCCGTGAAGGAGAGGTGACCCGGTGTGTCCGATAGCTGTACGAGGTATTCCTCGCCGTCGACCTCGAAGTTGAGAAGGACCACCGAGGTGAAAATGGTGATACCTCGCTCCTGCTCTTCTTCGTCAGAGTCAGTGGCCAGCGCCTGACCAGCAGCAGCATCGCTCATCAAACCGGCCCTTCTAAGAAGGTAGTCGGTCGTGGTCGTCTTGCCGTGGTCGATGTGAGCAGAGATTGAGATGATGCGCTTGTGCTCATAATCGTTCGACTTGATAAGTTTCCTGATTGCGTCGGGGTCCTTGATCTTGACCAATTGTTCATACCACCAACTGTACTGGACTGCGAGCTGACGAGGTAGTTCGGTTAAAAACCTAATGAATGGAGGCAGTATGGAAACTACGCCCTATTGTGTCTAGTCGCGGATGCTTGCGCCAGTTGCAGAGAGTCAGAAGAGTGACTCCCTAGCTAGGATGACTCCTATCTCGTTGCCACTACTACCATTCGGTCTGATTTCGCGGTATAGGGCATCCGTGGCAGCTTGTTTGCGCCAAAGAACTCGACCCTGCTAAAACCGACATGTTCCAGCATGTCACGAATCTCAAGGGCAGTGTACATGCGAATGTCGTTATTTGTCAGGGCATCCTCATTTGCGAGAACAATGCGGTCGGTTTCCGTATCAACAAACACTGCAGGTCGACCACGAAGCATTCCAGCCGGCGCATCCACTACATGGGGCTCAGTGAGGAGATACCCACCCTCAATCTTGGTCCACGTCTTCTGAAATCGTGGCAGATTGTACGGATTCATGAGGTCGAGAAGAAGACGACCTCCATCAAGCAGGGCATTGAAGGTGCCCTCGAGTACACGCCTGTTTTCCTCATGGTCAAAGAAACCGAAACTATGGCTCAGCATCACGGCACCTTTGAATCTCTGGACGAAGTTGATCTCACGCATATCGCCCCTGTAGAAGTTGATGTCCAAGCCTTTTTCCTTAGCGCGTTCGGTAGCAACACGAATCAGGCTCTCAGCAATGTCAAAGGCAGATACCTTGAGGCCTCGTTCGGCGAACAGCAGACTGTGATCCCCGGCCCCGCAGGCAATGTCAAGAATCTCGTCGCCCTCTTTCAGGCCGAGAGTTTCGATGCAGAAATCAACGACCATTCGGTCATAATCGTGAATACCAGGTATGGAACGACGGTGCTTTACCCGGAATACCACGGCCCAGAAGTCATCCCAGCCGCGTTCAACGATCTCCATTACGTCGGTTCACCCAGACTCATCTCTGTTACGCAGGATAAGAACATTGTCATGAACCGGAAAAGGAATAGACGGGAGATGACCCGTATCCTGTTGATCTCCGCCGGGAGGGACGCAGACTCAGCAACAGGAAACTCCTTCAGATGAGCATACGATACGGGTCCATCTCTCCATTGAATAGTTTTGCATATCACCCTATAAATCCTCGCTTTTGTGGTTAAAAAGAGGGGCCTGACTGAAAATCGAATGGCACAATGAGTTGGGACTTGTGTCACATGTGGTAGGGCCGAGTCGCACTCTAGAATGGACAACTCGAACGATTCGGCGACACGGAAAACACTCTTCAGAATCGATCGTGATGCCAATAGAAGAAGATGGTAGCCCCGCCAGGACTCGAACCTGGGTCAAGGGGGCCAGAACCCCTCATGCTGGACCGCTACACCACGGGGCTATATGTTTCATGCATCCAGTTGAGCGAGAGAGAGCAGTCTGGTATCGATTAATTACCTTTTCGCTTCGCCGCCATGTGCGGTGCGAAGAGTTAAGTGTAGGGCACCGACTGGACGAGCACGAGTAAAGATGCCCCTATGGAGTGAACTAACACACAAACAGTTCATTGGTGCATCCAACAACACCGAGGTTGCTGTGCTCGTGACTGGCGCACTAGAGGCGCACGGGGAACATCTGCCACTGGGAACAGACACGATTCTCCCAGAATATCTTGCAAAGAGAGTGGCAGAACGGACCAAGGCGCTTGTCCTGCCGCCGATACCCGTGGGAAACAGCTGGATCTTCAACACGTTTGAGGGAACTGTGTCTATCACCCCTCAGACGCTCATCGCACTCTACACGGATGTCATGAGAGCAGTGTTCAACCATGGCTTCAGGTACATTGTTGTCCTGAATGGACATGGGGGAAACGTATCTCCGCTCCAGCTCGCCGCTCAGACCGCCACCGAACAGAGTGAACGAGTGGTAATAATCGTCAATTGGTGGATAGACCTGGGGGAGAAGGCTCGGAGGGAGGTGCTAGAGACCTATGAGGGCCATGCTGCAGAGGACGAAACCTCCGAGGTCATGCATGTCAGGCCGGATCTTGTGGATATGTCATCCGCAGTGGGTGGGCGAGTCGAGAGCAGGTTTCGCGTCATATCGGCCGCATATCGTGAGGAACTCTACCCCTCAGCTGTCTGGGGTGATCCAAAGACGGCCTCAGCAGAGAAGGGCAAGGTCATCATGGAGGCAGCAGAGGAAGAGCTGGTCAGACTAATCGAAGAGCTTGAGAGAGGAGTCCTTCCAATAAAACACTAGATCCCCACCTTGAAGATCAGAGCGTCACGAAGAATCCTCTGGAACATCCTCAGTAGGTTCTTGCCCTCTGTTGCTATCGTTTCAAACACGGGGTAGCCTTGGGCCTCAAGCATTGAAACCATGTAGTCAACAGGAAGGGCATTCGGGAGATCTCTTTTGTTGAGCGCGACTACGATTGGCAGCGTGGCGACACGGTCCGTTCCAAGAGCAATGCGGAGTTCCTGTATGGAGGCGATATTTTCATTCATGGCCTCGGGCCGCGAGTCAGCCATGAAGATTATTCCGTCGGCCCCTCGTAGGACTGTGATTCTGTTCTTCGCATGGCGTCGCTGTCCCGCCACAGTAAACACATCAAACACAATCTTCTCACTTGCACTGACTGGAATGAAGTCAAAGAAGGTAGTGCGCCCGAGTTCATCTGCAATCTCAACGATACGACCCTTGGAAAGGGACCTGACATTTGCGAACAGCCATCGTAGAGCCGTCGTCTTGCCTGATAATGAGGGACCATAGAAAACTATCTTGATGTGAATGCGGCCCAGCTCATCGCGCTTGAGCGACCTGCCGGGTACAATCTCATCGGTGCGATGGGGAGTAATCTTGGCCTCTTGTGCCAAGACCGTTGTTCGCTCAATGTCTACTGTAGCCGTATCAGCAGACGCCACGATGGTTCCGATGGGCGGAGGAGAAGGTGCGTCAGGCGGCGCAGGCTCACACTCAACGGAGGGTGGGGCGGTTGGTGGCGTCTCACGTACGGGACCCGTATCTGCTGAGTCTTCACGCCTTGATGGCTCTTTCTTGCCTCTCCTCACTCGCTCAATGAGCCTTCGCAGTATCGACAAAACCGCTCTCCAGCATAGACCGGGCACCACACTCGACTTAAACTTTCGGGGGAAGTTCTTCGCAGTGAGCTTTATCTCTCGGCACGGCGAGTCGAATGGTATGCCCGACACAATCACCTCCGATTTCATTACCGAGAACTTCCCGACGCTCTCGGAGATGACGTACCTCAATAACGCCTCCACAGGCATCCCTCCAAGTCGAACGGTAGAGGCCATGAAGGGGTACCTTGATGGGCGCCTACGTGTCGAGGGCAAGTTCGAGGACACCCTACGCGCATTGGAACTCTTGCGAGAAGAGCTGGCCTTACTACTTGGTGGTAGGCGGGAGAACTACGCACTCACTACAAGCACATCAGACGGACTGAATATGGCGGCTCACGGAATCGACTATCCAGAGGGATCAAACATCGTCATCTGCGACCTTGAGTTTCCGGCCAACTACATTCCGTGGCAAAACGCCAGTCGATGGTATGATGTCGAGCTGAGAGTCGTCCGTTCGGAGAATGGTGCGGCAACACCTGAACAGTTCATGGACATGATTGACGAGAACACGAGGGTTGTTGCAGTGAGCCTTGTGCAGTTTGCGTCTGGCTACAGAACCGATGTGAAACAGCTCGCTCGTGCAGTCCATGATGTCGGTGGAATCCTTGTAGTGGACATTATACAAGCCGCCGGGTGGGCCGACTTCAACTTGGCACAGTTGGACGTGGACTTTGCTGCAGCCCAAGCGGCTAAGTGGATGATAGGACCAATTGGAGCGGGATTCATCTACGTGAGCAACCGCACCCTAGAGGTCATGAAACCTCGTTTCACAAGTTGGTGGGGTGTGGAGAACGTCATGGAGTTTGGCTATGCCGAACGCAAATTGCTAAAGGATGCTCGCAAGTTCCATGTTGGTTCTCTCGCTCTCGTCGCACATGTCGGCCTTCTGGAATCCGTGAGACTGTTGCTGGAGATTCCTAACAGGACGAGAGAGCGAACCGCCATGGCCGTTGCAGACTATCTTCGCAAGCGTCTCTCAGAGATGGACATCGAGTACTACGACTTCGGGCCGAAATACAACTCGGCAATAGTGTCCTGTGTTCCACGGGACATGGACACTCTTCTCAATACGCTTGCAGAGCATAACATCTATTGTTCAGTTCGCAACGGTCGGCTGCGAGTTTCCCCTCATTTCTACAACACCACAGAAGACATCGACAGGCTAGTTGCCGCCTTGGAGTGAACGACCATGTTTCAGCATATCGTGGGGCCAGTCTTTTTCAGGACGAGCATGGGATTCGATAGTAACATAATTCTCATCAAGACTGATAATCGGGTCGTTCTCGTTGACACGGGGACGGGGATGCATGCGTCAGACATAGAGAGGGAGCTTCAGTCTATCGGGGTGACATACGAGGACGTGACCGACATTGTTCTCACGCACAGCCACATTGATCACATTGGAGGCGTGCCAGCCATCCTTAAAGCTGGCGAACCGAAGATCTATCTTCACAAGGAAGAGGCTGACAGAATAAACTCGGGGGACATGACCCTCACACTCGCGTCAACATTTGGTGCCCAGCTGCCTCCGCTCAGGATTGATGTTGCACTCAAGGAGGGCGATGTCCTCACATTTGACGACGTGAAACTTCATGTGTATCACACCCCGGGACACTCGATAGGGAGCATATGTCTTCATGAGAAGCGTCTGAATCTCCTTATCACTGGCGACACGATGTTCCCAGGAGGCAGCTTTGGGCGAGTTGACTTTCCAACAGGGAATCCCGCAGCACTCGTTGCTTCATTGAAGAGGATTGCTGAACTAGACTTCGAGATTGCGCTTGCGGGACACATGAATGCCATCACACACGACGCGAAGAGGTCGGCCATGTATTCCTATGAGATGGCACGGTCAATGTTCACCGGCCCATTATGACTTGGACCAGCTCCTGAGATGATAGAAACATATCAGACACTTGGTCATGCTGTGATTCGATGTATCTTGACTCAAGGGCCTTCACAAGTGCATAGACAGTCTGACTGGCTGGGAGATCCAGTCCTAAATCCTCTGCAATCTTCAGTACCGCACCAGTCAAATAGTCAATCTCAGTACGCTTCCTTGCACGAATATCCTGAAGCATCGAGTTGACGTTGTCGCCTGTGGCCTTTGCCGTGCCCAGGGTATACCTGATCGGGTTGTCTGTGGTCAGCTTCACCCCGAGAGCATTCACTACCTGCATGGTCTCCTCAACAAGGCGAATGACGAGCCTACGGAGTACTTGGCTTCTGTAAATCTCTCCATTCGTGAGCCCAGTGAGTGCACCGACTGGATTGATGCCACAATTGACAAGAGTCTTCGTCCAGACTACGCCTTCCATGTTCTCAGACCCACGCACGTCGAAACCCGAAGTTTCCAGAATCCCAACGACCTCGTCCACTATCGTCTTGTTCTCATCGTGATGTGAACCAACCTCTGTCAGGCCGTCACCAGTCATGTTGACATGGCCGGGAGAGTCAAGGGCAGCGCCCATGCACGTTGTGGCACGGAGCACGCGTGTGGTCATGAGTTCACGCTCGACGAGCCGTTCTGTACCAAGACCATTCTGAAGCACAACAACAGGTGCACCAGCATCCACAAGGTGACGTATCTCCCTTGCGGCATTGATCGTGTCGTAGGATTTTGTAGTGATGAACACAATGTCCGCCCGATTGATTGCGCGAGCACTCTCTACGGCCTCAACTCTACATGTCATCTCGCCAAGTATGCCGGTTATCTTCAGACCGTCCGTTCTGATGGCATCAACGTGAGGCGGGCGGGCCACAAGGACCACATCGAAGCCAGCCCTGGACATCAGACCACCGTACAGACTGCCAATCGCGCCAGCGCCCATCACAACTATTTGTTTCATGCTACTTCTCTCCTGCTACAAGTGCAACATCTGGCTGCGTGTCAAGCCCCTCCGCATGCGAACGTAGATTGTCCATTATGGCCTCCAGTGCGCCCCGAAGATTGGACTCGTTGTCAAACTCGTCCACAATTCGTTCTAGGTCAGCCCTCGTGCGACCTCTCAGCTCACGTGCGATAGACACCATTAGCGGAAGGGCCCTGACGATGTTGTCAACCACAGTGATGTGTGCCGTGATTGCCGTGCGACTCATCGGGTTCAAATCGATTGTCACAACACGCTTTCCTATCCTCCGAAGGGCCTCCGTTCTATCGCCGTCCTCAAGAGGCACCAATACCAAGTCCGCCCGCCCAATTCCATCGGGGTCTACTTTCCGCCGGTTGCTACTGAGCTCAGGAATCGTGGTTGACGGCCTGTCTGCAGTCCCAAGAACAGTTTCTGCTCCCACCTCTCTGAGGGCTGCAAGAATGGCATCTTCACGCTCTTGGTGGTAGTAGAACAGGTTGATTTCAAGAGGGGCACCTGTGATTCTAGACAATTTGACTAGGTCATCGGCGACAAGCGCACACGCATTGCCGTTGACACTAATCACCGGATGTTCAGCAATGAGCATGGCGGCGACAGCGGCCTTGGCAGCCTTGCGGGCCCATCCGTTGGTTTCCTCTCCAATGAGATAGTCGAATGCCTCTCCGCGACCGTGAGCAAGTAGCCCAGCTGTAGCGACCACCCGTTTCCGATGGCCTTCAATAATCCGGTGTCTAATCTCCAAAGACACCCTTCTTGGATGGTCCGGAGGAATGTCGATGTCGCTTATTCAGGTCAGGCCCCCACCATGTAGTGATACATTTGTGACTAGTATCTCCGATTTGTTCCAGTGTCGCTCCAGCACCTCTTGCACGGCATCAACCTCTGAGTCCTTGCAGAAGCAGAAGACAGAGTCCCCAAGCATCACCATGCTGGACCAGTCATACCCTGCCCCCCACAAGTCGTCAAGGGCAGATTTGACACGTTCTGTCATAAGACCAGTGGACCGGGCAAATTCCTTTGACACATCAATCAACGACGCCATAGAGGGTTGTTCAATGAGATTTCCGACAAGTCTGTCGCCCACATCATTGATTCGGCTCCTCTGATCCGGATCGGACAACACACTTTTCGTCTCGATGCCCGGATGCCCTGCAAGGACGACTCTCATTCCGTCTGGAGGCAGAAGACGCACGATGCGTCCCACACCCGGGCCACCCGGATGCGTCCGAATCTCTACGCCACCGACCGTCTGAGCAAGAACATCTCCCAGACCCGTGCGGTTAATCACCTCAGCACGATGTGCATACCTGGCAGAACTCTCGAGGGGCATCGACTTGTCCAAGAGTGACCCCAACGCAATCGCCGTTCCGAGTGCTCCAGCTCCAGATGCACCAAAACCGACTCCAATGGGAAGGTCTGACTTGTGGTCAACCCCCACCGCTGCCGTGAGCCGGTAGTCATTCATCATCTCATGCACCACAGTTTCTGTCACCGGAGCATCAATCACATGGCCGTTGTATGTCACCGTTACGGTTGTCGTTGATGCCTCCGCAATCGTGACCGTCGTCGTAGTTCCGGCCTCGACCGAGAAGCCCGCACCTACAGACCCGCAATGCAGGGGATCACCACACTCATCGAATATCCGAAACACGCCGGTGATGTGTCCAGGCACAAAGGCGCGTGCCCTTCTCTTGCTGCGGTTCAAGGTGCTCTTCACTACGTCAAGCCTACGGCCAGCTATATAGCCTTTATATATATTGGATGCGTCCAGTATATAATGTATATATTCAGCTATCCGTCATGGAGGGCGCGCCAATCACTTGTCAAGAGGCACCAGACTCGTGTAGCCCTTCTCACGGGGATCGGTAGATAGAGGCGCAGGGTACGCCCAGCGGGCATCGACATCTCTCCCGCTCAGATCGTACACCTTGAAACTGCCCGACGACCAAGTGAGGGGACTGAATCCCAGCAGAAGAGTCTGTGTACGCCAGCTGGTTACGACCAAGTGGCGATGCATGCCTGCAGTCGGAACTACAAGAAAGACGTTGGACAACTCCATCAAGAGAGATGTGCTGATTCGATAGAAGAAGCTATATGCCTTTCGATGCTCCTCCGCTCCGAGGGTACGAAGATCATTGAGGTATCGCACGATGGTTTCGTCATGAACGGCGGGATCCATGACGTCAGCAAGATCCTCTACGTCAACCACGACTGCCGTTTCGAAGTAGTAAGCGAGAGGAAACTCAGTGATGTGAAAAATGATGAACTTCTCTTTCGTCACAATGTCGTATAGATGCTGAAAAATAGCCTGCTTCGACTGCAGCTGGTTCGCATCGATCTCAGCAGGACGAAAGTTCTTGGCCTCTTCTGAAACGACAAGCCGGAACATGTCATCGAGCATGTCCCCATCGTAACCAATTCGGACGATGTGGTACGGACGGCCTTTCTCAGGCATGTTGTTACTCACGCGCAAGAACTCATCGAAGTCGCGTCTGAAGATATCAAACTCATTATCATTGTCGAGAATGAACATAGACTGGCTCGGTGTGTCGAGGGCTGACAGAACGCTGGCGTAAGCTTGGAACCGTGCCCGCTTCTCGGGCGAAAACTGGTCTAGAATCAAATGCCACTCTGCAGGAAGGTCAGCCAAACGTTCCGCACCCACCAAGTCCTGTGCTCAAGACGCCCGCCGCAATGTTGTGGCCACCCCCAACAAGGCGTGGCGCCGCTGTGAGAGTGTATGAAATCGACTTGGGCGTCAACAGCGACGCTGTGGCAGAAGTTGTATAGCTCATATATTCTTTGCTCAGAATCGCGGCATGGCCCGTAGTGGCTATGTCAGGAATCGCTGAATATGATATCATTGTCATGATGCAACCTCGACAGCGCCTTTATGAGGAAGTTACGGCAAGGCAGGCTGGGAGCTCCAATGAAACATACATCGAAACTCATCACAGGAAGCCTCACCAGAGCGTTGGAAGGAAAAAAGATAGCCCTCTGTATGACTGGCAGCGTCGCTGCTGTGGAGTGTGTCGCTCTGGCACGCACCCTGATGAGGCATGGAGCGGATGTCCACTGCATAATGAGCCCCAGTGCCCAGAAAATAGTCCACCCCTACCTTCTTGAATGGGCCACAGGTAACCCGGTTGTT
>QMYR01000077.1 GCA_003662765.1 Candidatus Thorarchaeota archaeon | reverse complement strand
GCCCGTACTCTGAATTTGATGTAGGAATGGAACGCATTAGAAACTACATGTGGTTCTTACAGGGAATCATGGCGATCATTGTCATCTTTGGCATCTCACTACTGTATACACCTGTGGCGAACCTGTCGCTACAGCTTCACACTGCCGTGACACTTGCTACGCCAATAGATCTCATGATTCCTCTTGTGCCCCCGGTGATCATCATCTACTGGTACATCTTCTACTCGTTCATATTCTTCAGCTATGTGTACCTCTCCTTCGTCCAACGAGAGTTCCGCAATGCGATGATCCTCTCGTACGTACTGATCAACATGATAGCCTACGCAATCTACCTCGCATTTCCCGTACAGGGACCAGAGCGTGTTGTGACTGGCACCGATTTCTTCTCTATGCAGATCCAGCTCCTCTACAACACGGATGTCCACGTGAATTGTTTCCCCAGCCTTCACGGCTCCACCTCGCTGCTGGCGGCCTATTCGCTATGGAAGGCCAAGAGAGAGTATGGATACATCGCATGGCCCATCGCAATCGCTGTGATGATCTCGACTCTCTTTGTTCGTCAACACTGGATAGTCGACCAAGTCGCGGCCGCGGTGATCACGCTTCCAATCGCGTACCTAGTGTTTGACAGGCTAAAATACACGAGAGTAGAGGAGGTCGTCATTCAACCGAAACCGTGGCAGGTCATCGTCTGTGTTGTCGCGGCTGTCTTGGCAATGATTCTCTACATCTGGTTGTTCTAGGAGCCGCAGCCGGACAGTGCGACAATCAACAGCCGGAGATTTCACGGGAACCGAAAAACGGAATGTGGTTTCTGGCCATACTATTATAAGGTCACCAAAGAGGTCTGCTTCACGGGATGAGCCTTGAGCGCAGATAGGGTCGTCAAGATCAGAGATGTGCGGACCCCCGGTGAAACCTATTCCATTCGCGGTTGGGTCTACCGCAAGAGGATACATGGAAAGGCCACATTCATCGTTCTTCGCGATGAAACCGGCGTGCTTCAGTGCGTGCATCATCCCAACCAGAATCCACAGGTGAAGATTCCTGAGAATCTGGGCATAGAGGCGTCAGTCCAGATCACCGGTATTGCGAAGGAGGACAAGCGGGCACCAGGTGGAATCGAGCTGGAGATTACGGGGTTCAAACTCATCGGGCCCTCCCACATGTTTCCAATTACCAAGGACCAGTCAATCGAGATTCTGCTGGACCTCAGACACCTGTGGTTGAGAAGCCGCAGACTCACACAGATAATGCAGGTCAAGGCAGAGGCCGTTCGTGCAGCTCGTGAATGGTTCCACGATAATGAGTTCGTAGAAACCTTCCCCCCGATTCTTGTGGGGAGCGCATGCGAAGGGGGAGCCACACTCTTCAGCCTGAAATACTTTGACAGACAGGCGTACCTGAGTCAGAGCGCACAGCTATATCTTGAGGCACTGATATTCTCTCTCGGAGATGTATATTCTATCACGCCTTCTTTCAGGGCGGAGAAATCGCGCACTGTACGTCATCTCACAGAGTACTGGCACATTGAGGCGGAATGCCCTTACAAGGGCCTCGAAGAGATCATGCAGGTCGAAGAGCAGCTTTTTGCGCACATCTGCAACACGGTCGCCGAGAAGATGCCCGAGGCCATTAGAGCTGTGGGCCGCGACCCCGACTTTCTTGCTAAGATAAAGGCGCCCTTCAAGAGAATCACTTACGAAGAGGCTGTGGACATTGTTCACAGTTATGACATCGACATGGAGTTCGGAGAGGACTTTGGTGCGAGGGCAGAGCGTGCACTCTCCAACCACTTTGACAAGCCGTTCTTCATCTACAGGTATCCTGAGAAGATCAAGCCCTTCTATGTGAAGAGGGACCCAGACTATCCGGGATTCGTTCTGTCAGCAGACCTGATGGCACCAGAGGGCTACGGTGAGATGACCACGGGCGGTGCCCGCGAGGAAGACCTCGATAGCATTGTGGAAAGAATCAAGGCCGAGGGCTTCAACCCGGAGGACTATTCGTGGTACCTCGACCTCCGAAGGTACGGCTCGGTGCCCCACGCAGGTTTCGGTCTAGGGACCGAGCGGCTTGTGTGGTGGATGCTAAAGCTGGACCACATAAGGGATGCATGCGCTTTTCCGCGTGTGCTGAATCGGGTCACACCATAGGGCATCATCGCACCGCACTCGACGAACGCTCCAGCAGACCTGAGTCGTCCACACAATCCAGTATTCGGCGAATCACATTGCTAAAGCTCTCGCCGGGTTTCTTCAAATGCTTCAGATGCTCGTAGATGTCATCCGCCACCACAATATGTCGTGCCATGCTCATCACAGATAGTTCGACACGTCCCCGTATCAAGGTTCGCTCCAAGAGGCCATGAAACGAGATTGCCAGATGACAGAAGTAATTGGTGTAGTTTCAGGCGAGAGAAAAGGTGCACAACGTGAGCAGTGATTCCGAGATCAAGACGTAGTTCTGGATACCAAAGACATGGCTTGTGTTGTATACAATCCTCATACCTTCAAGAGCCCTCCCTAGGTGCAGTCATCGCCCCGGTCTTCTTCTGGTGGGCTCTTCTTCTCGGCGTACCAATCATTGTGATTCCAGTCACATACAGGAGTCTAGTGAATGAGGGATGCAGTCTTCGGTTTCATATCTGCCCGCTCGTAAAAGGAATACTCGCAGGAATCATGATGTTCGTCATGACTGTGGTCGCAGAGTGGACACTCGATCTCTTGCTGGCACAGAATACGCTCTGGCCGATGCTGTACGCGTCGGCGCCTATCAGGGACCCAAATCAGATATGGTGGTTTAGTAGCGCAGGGGGAGGGCTCCTCGCCAGAATCGCAGAGGTACGAAACCTGCGGCGACGGCAAGCGAGCATCTCTGTAGTTGGCACTACATGAAATCAACGATGGCTATTCGCAATCGTGCAAGGCAGATGGGAACCGGAGGGTTTTGCGATTCTGCTAGATGTTGGACAAGGTGCTCTCGAAACAACCTGAGCAAGCGGCGAGTCCAAGAAGATATAGGAGTGCATGGCGATACGAGAGGAGCATGTCACTCCTATTCCTGCTATGCTTGGCCGGAGTCATAGCAGTGTTGCCCCCACTGTTCCGTTCATACGAATATGAGAGGCTGAGGCAGAAATACGGAAAAGAGAGAGGAAACAGGATAGGAGAAATTCTCGGTATTGTGACTGGCTACCTCTATTTCGGTCTCTGGGCGGGGCTCTGGCTGTCACCGTAGGAGCGCTTCTCACTTGGAGTGCTGGCCGCACCACCAGTCACGTTGTCAGTGTGGGGTGTCACACTCTCAATTCCACTTGATCATCTCCTGGTCGGCCTCGCATTTGTGATACCCGGGGCCTGGCTGGGCATCGCCGGAGTGAGAGAAGTGACACTGCGTGTGGCGGAGCTCCATCGACCTGAGAGAGTGGTCACTACAGGTGTATATGCACACGTACGCCATTCGCAGTATCTAGGGGGAGTACTGTCACATGTAGGCATCTCATTCGTTCTTAGCGGTTTGTGTTCACTGCTTGTGACACCCGTGATGATTGTCGTCAACTTCCTCATTGCACGGAAGGAGGAAACCGAGCTCCTCAGAGAGTTTGGGAAGGTGTACGAAATATACAAGCAGCAAGTGCCAATGCTCATACCAAGGCTACGAGCCAAGAGCTAATGATGCTGATGGCGAGCCGAGGATGCAAGACCTACTTGTAACTCAGCCATACTGCAGATCATGGTGAGTGTACATCATCTTCCTCGACGGGTGATCACAATGGCCGCAACAACTATTCCGCCAACAAGCAGTAGTGTGAAAAATGTGGGGCTGGAGAGGAGTTGTGCGATGTCGGCATATGTGGTGGACATTGTGGTACTCGTTGAGGAACTTGGTGAAGAGGTGGTGGTTGATGACTGGGTGGTGGTCTGACTTGTCACTCCAGACGCGATCATGACAGCAAGCCACCAAAAGGCACGGGCCTTCTGCTCGCAGCTTGTATATGTCGTGTGGCCCGCCTCACTGCCGTGGAAGTCCTCATGCTCGACGGGAATGTTGTACGTTGTCCCGCCGACCGTGTATTCGTACGTGGCCTGTTCGCCGTTGCTCCACGAGTCAAGATCTGCGAAGTCGAAGAGGATCTTGTTGTTGTCACGACAATACTGACGAATCTGCTCATTACGCAACCAACGATTGTAGCCGTCCTCGCCCGTGGCCTGTGCGTTACCTGTCATGTACACGAACGTCACGTTCGGATTGCGACTCTCAAGAAACGCCATGGCATCGAGATACTCCTGTGTCTGCTCCTCAGTGTAGTAGTTGAGTTGTGTGCACCATGACCACAGTGACACCGTGATTGCGGGGTTGTTATCGAGTGTGTTCTGTGTCATGTTGAGGCCCTCTTCTGTCTGCCAGTACAGATCAGGCGTGATGTACGACTGGCCGTCGTTACCGTCGTAGATACACAGTGCGTTGTCCTCGCTTGGAAGACTATTGCTTCCACGCGCCACAGACAGAGTCGCATTGGCGGACTCTAGCCGGTCAAGACCGATTGTTATCTGACCACCGTGGCTCGTGTGCGCATAGTGGACCCGCACCTTCTCAAACACTGACTGAAGTTGGGCGTGTGTAATCTTTCCGACATCAATCCAATTGTGATCGATGATCATGCCGCCGGGCCAAGCCGAGAGTGTGGCAGAGAGCCGGGTTGCATCTGTCTGGTGCGTGACTGCGATTGCCGGAGAGAACAGCAACAGTGACACAACAATCGCAAGAACATTTGTGGTGGCACTCATCATGTCTTGGCTCCATGAAACCAATGGTCGATTGTGTGAACCAGTGTAGAATAATGTTATGGCGGCTAACGGGTGGTGACGACCTGCGCGTGCTCAATCGTAAGCTGGAGATAGGCAGGAAAAAATTAAGGGAGAGGGGCGGTGGCGCGGTTGGTTCCCCTACTCCCTTCTGCGAATCACGTAGATTCGCCCGACGACTGCGACCAATGCCACACTGCCGCCAACAGCAAGCACTGTTGAGGTAGTGAGTAGGATGTTGACATAGCTGCTGACTGCGCCAGGCGGAACCTCGGGATAGACTGCAAAGATGGGATCATGGGTTATTGCATATCCATTCCAGTTCGAGTAGCATGAGCTGTAGTAGTAAATCCCATCCTTGATGTCAGTGCCACCCATTTCGAATCCAGAGGCTGTCTGCTCGGCACCTAGTGGCCCGATATAGGTGTAGAACGGGTAGAACACCGTTCCTACGGTATACGTGTTGTTGTCGTAGCCCCAGACATAGGTTCCTCCGAAGTCTACGGTGGCCAGTACTCCCTCATCGGTGTTGAAGGATAGGTTCCCAGAGTCAAGGGGTTGAGCCTCAAGAGTGGAAGAGGTCTCAATCCCTGCATCTGGCGGTGCGGCTACGACTACATCCTCGGATTGCACTGTCAAATCATAAGTGGAGAATGCGCTCCAATAGTCTAATGACAGCCCAAGCCCCTCAAGCGCAGGAATTGGCTGCCCGGTCGTGAAATTTGTGAACTGGCCAATGTGCTGGTCAATCTTCAATACCGCAGCATCATTGGTCATCCCAAACCTGTACGTCATGGACATTGAGTCGAGTGATGCGCCGACAGGCTGTGATGCATTGATCTCCTGTAACTCAGTTTCGGGCATCATTGCGAACTGTGCTTCATCATAAAGCATGGGGGGGTAGAACGTTCCATTGATGTTGACAACTTCGGCGCTCCACTCAATCTCACCATCCTCGTTGACATGTGGAGTTGCCACATCACCAATCTCCGCATCAACAGGATAATACTCGTAGACAATCTCTGACTCGGAGAAGTTAAGGACCTGGTAGGTCCAGTCGACAATGCCGTCTTCATCAAAGTCGTAGGACACGGTATTGTAGACCAAGTCCATGATTCCGTTATGGTTCCGGTCATCGAAGGCGGTCATTCCCATGAAATAGTGCTCCATCCAGTGGGTTTGGTTGTTCGAAAAAACCATCTCGTGCACGTCGAACCCAAAGCCCTTGAAGTCGTATGTGTATGAGGAGTGGTAGGACCCGTTGAAGCCAGCGGCCCAAGCGTAGTCCTCAGGGAGCAACGGGATCACCTCGCTGGCGTTCACTGGGTTCATGCTATCATCAAACCATGTGTACTCGGCACTGAAGTTGCTGCTCGACATGTATGTATAGTAGTAGAATGATGACAAAAGCAGGGCCTCATCACCCGACAGTGCCGTGGAGTTCTCGACATACCAGAAGAGCTGCCACGTGCCCTCGTTCAAGTCCAGCGTGGACAGATAGCTAACCAAGGAACCATCTGGATCCACAACTATCTCGACCAAGAGATTGTTCCAGGACCACCTGAACTCAGAGGTGTACTCTACTTGTTCACGAATCCAGTATCCGTTATCGTAGATGTCTTTGACATAGTAGTAGTAAACATCCTGTTCCAATGAGTCGGGGGGTTCTTCCGGAAGAGGTATGTCTTGACTCGATTCGTTCCACCATTGCCAGTATAGGTAGACACCTGGGAAGACCTCTTCAAAGGGAGGCAGGTTCTGTTGCGGCCTGTAGGCCGTGGTTTCTGCTGTAACAGGTACTGCATTGACGCTAGTCAATAGGACCGCCAGCAGTATTCCGATAGTGATGACGCTGAGCATCCGCTTCATTGCTTGATTGGCACCTCAATCAAAGTATGATGTCTATCAATGCAAGCCCAAGTGGTAATAGAGGTTCTCTGTGAACCGTTCAGAACACACTGCGAATCCGGACTATGAGGGCCGTTTCTGGTCGTATCATGTACGAAAAAACCGGGCACCGTTCGAAATGAGATATGCGTCACCTGCGTAAATTGGACCTGAGCCGAACAGTCTTCGTTCTACCATGTGCCACTCGCACTACGAGTGACTTCCGTTCGAGCGCCGAGAGAGCCACACTCAACGTAGACTTGCTCAATCCTGTTGTTCTCCGTAGCTCGTCCTGCGCCATCTCTCCTCCATTCTCTTCTAGGCGATTGATGATCCTGCGCTCCGTATTGTTGAGTGTGACTACTATGACCTGTTCGGATGGGATTTGAGCTCCAGAGGAGGAACTGGCGATAGTCCGTTCAAGATGCGAGATACGACGCTGCAGGCGCAGGAGAATGAGTATCGCAACGTTGACAACAAGCACAAGGGAGATTATCAGAGCAATTGTCGTTGCGAGGAACACCGCCTCTCTCGAGATGGGAGCTGCCGCAAGCCAGACCCACAGCGATCCGCTCAAGATTATGACTGACACGGCAACTATGAGAATGTCGGCCCAAACCCTCTGAGTTGTTGAGTCTGACAATGAGGGGCACTGTCCCGTTATGTTATGTGGTGGTGTCAGTGGGACCCATGGCATGTTGATACATAAGTCTGTTCTGCTGACACTGGAGGAAGCCTAAACAAAATGTTATTCAGTCACAGTGTATAGAATAGTGCACCCAAGAAATCGTGGGACGATAGTGGTGGTAGAACAGACGACGGGGCGCCTGTCTCAAGAGCAGCTGCGGGTACTCCGTAGACTTGAGTTCGTGAAACAGGCACTGGAAGATCTCAGACGGAGGGACATATCACAAGATGTGCCTATCTGCCCGCATTGCAAGAGCTTCAGGCTGATACATATAACGTCAGGCATTGACCTTGGAGCCCTAGGTTCCTTGCAGCCGGCATATTATTGCTTGGATTGTGGATGGTACGGGCGAACGCTGATAATAGTGACTAACAGGCTGGAGAGCACCTCCATCCTCGAAGACATGCGTGATGCCTTTGCCGACGATGAGGAGATGTTTGACAGAGGAGAGGGCATGTTTCCTCCCGACACACCATGGTGATTGTACTGGCTGCTACTCCATGCTGACACGCCGAATCTCAAACATAACCGGATTCTGAGCATCGGGGCACGCATGTGTTGCCACACATTGGTCTTCGAGCCAGGGGAAGCGTGCATTGAACATCATTGCGAATGCTTTTGGAAGAAGTGAGTAGAGTGCACTGATGCATATCTTTCCGCTGACACAGTGTTCAGTGACTAGAGTCGTGTCATCAGCGCGGGCGTAAGTGCAGAAGTTCCCGTCTGGCTAGTCACACGGCATTCGATTGCCCGTGGCTTATCACGAACACACGGCTCTGTCATAGTATTGAATGATTGCTCAGCCCGATAAGAAGGATACGTCACGGACTGATGCTCTCGTCATCGTACACCTCTGGCGAGGATTTGTTTGTGGGTTCGCCATGGAGCGGAACAGTGGCCACTGGAGTCGAGCTTCGGCCCTCCACACATACTGGTGCGAACTCACCCGCACGGCGTAGCCCCTCGCTTGCAGCAATAGGACCGATAATCTGTAGTATCATAGTCGTCAGAATCGTGACATCTAGAATCAGCATACCAATGTCGGCGGCTCCTGCTGCAACAAAGCTCTCCTCGACCAACAGAGAGAGACCGACTGCTACACCTGCCTGCGACATCAGACAAAGACCCAGATACTTTGTAGTGAGGGGCGGCGTCTTAGTGATCTTTGCACCCGCGTACGCGCCCGTGTACTTGGCAAGGCTGCGTCCGCCCACGTAGAGAATGGCCAATAGGATGACAGTTAGACTCAATGCATTTGACAGGTTTATTGAAGCGCCAACCATTACGAAGAACAACATCACAACGGGCGACATCACTACCTTGAGAGTGTGACAGACGGGGTCCTTCTCCTTCTGTACGTAGTTTCCCACAACAAATCCAAAGACCATGCATGCCAGTATCGCGCTCATGTGAAGCCACGCGGCCAAACCAACAAGAAGGATAATCAGGCCCAGTTCGAATTCCAGCAGCTCCCTGCGGTCATCTTCCCGGTTGATGAAGTACACCATGCCAGCGCCGAATATGCCTCCGAGGAGACTGGATGCTCCCAGCTCGAGTAGAGTAGCGAGGATCGCCTCGGTCAGCAGTACAGACCCTGAATATGTAATCGTGGCAAAGGAGATGGCCACACTCGCCAAGAGAATAGCCACAACATCGTCCAGCGCCAGCACGAACATCAGGGTTTCCGTGAGCGTGCCCTTCGTGTGACGCTCCCAGATTACCATGACAGTTGAGGCAGGGTCGGTGGCACTCGCCAAGGCTCCAAAGACCACAGCAATGTGGATGTTGGCGATTATGAGGTTCGTGAGAAATGTCACAATCACGAATGTGAGAATCGACTCGAACACGAGAATCGTGCCCATCTGTCGCGTGCGACCCCTGAAGACATCCTTTCTAATCTCAAGACCGATGTTGTACCCTATCATTCCCAGCGCCAAGTTCACGATGGGAAACATCGCCGAGCGGATGTCATCGTTAATGACCCCCAAGGTGCCCAGAAACAGTCCAGCCAGCATGAATCCGAGAATCTGTGGGATGCCCGCACGCTTCATGAGCGTGGCGCCCCCAAACGCCAAGACGATACCCAGACCGATGATTAGGAGAGGCTCAAACGAGGATGGATCCGTGAGGGGAATCTGCATGGGTAGTGTTCAACCACCGACATTAGTATTGTCGTTCAATTGAGAAAAGTGGCTCCCTTTTGAAGGTGTTGCCAAATCGTTAGCTCATCTGTTCTGCATAGTCGCAGAGATCAGACAGGAAACAGACATCACATCTTGGTCTTTGCGACCTACATACAGAGCGCCCATGTCGCACGAGGTTGTGGTTCAGATGAAACACGCAACTTGGTGGAAGAAGGTCTTGCAGAACCGAGTGGGCCTTCTCGCGTGACACATGATCTCCAATCAGACCGAGCCGCCTACTGATACGCCATACATGCGTATCAACAGGTAGAACGGGGCGATGAAACGAGAACAGCAAGACTATGGCTGCCGTCTTTGGCCCAACGCCGTGTAGCGAGCTCAGCCATTCCTTTGCCTCATTGATTGGCATGTGTTCCAGTAATGACAGGTCAATACGGTCCACGCGCTTTTGAATCTCAGCCAGTGTCGACTTGATGCGCTTGGCCTTCACGTGATATGCTCCAGATACTCTGATGGCCTGCGCAACCTCGCTCTCAGGCGCCACAAGCACATCCTCCCATGTGGGAAACTTTGACTTCAGGGACTCAAAGGCGCGACCGGAGTTGATGTCGTTTGTATTCTGACTGAGTATTGTCAGAACTAGTTCATCAACGGGTGGCAGACGACGGCTGGCAATGGCATCTCCGTAGTTCTCCCGTATCCGACGGCAGACCTCTTCGGCCTTGGCTCGTGGGTCACGAGCAGCGCCGGATAATCTGGACAATCTTGGACACTGACGACCAGGGCGCCCCATGACATGACATCACCAACGTCCTCCAATCCTCTATCATCATATATACCTCCTCCTCGACCAGCTCACTGATGTCGTCGCCACCATCTCTTACTGTCATGTTATCAGTATCTGCTGCTCGTCGACCCGGTGTGTGCAAAGACCAT
>QMYR01000076.1 GCA_003662765.1 Candidatus Thorarchaeota archaeon | reverse complement strand
TCCCCGAGTCGGGGTCGACGGGGTGGTAGTCGTACCAGTGCTCGAACGAGTGGTCCGACGCGTCGAACTCGCTGAAGTTGAGTAGGTACAGCACATAACCGAGGGCTGGTGGACCGACCGGGGGATTGTCCAGCAACCACTCCTCGACGGCGTTTCCGTCGATGCATCGTCCAGCCCTTGGATAGAATATCCTCTGAGGCTCATCGGGGTGGGCTTTCTGGTATTCCAGCGCTGTCACGTTCAATTCAGTCCCGATGTCCAGTCCGCTGACTGAGTGTTCAAGCATGAACTGCCGCAGACTGGCGGTGAACGACGATGGAGCGAAGATCACTCTGTATTCGATGTCATAGTGGATGTCCACATTGGGTGCGTCGTAGTCACGGCTTAGCGGCAGACCTGCGAGTAGGGTGTTCGTGTCGATGATGCTCTCGTCAAAGTTCACCAAGATGATGTCCACACTCCAGTGATGGATTGCGGTGGGCGTCGTCAACGCCGGAGATACAACAGGAGGTGCATTGGGAACAGGAGTCGCTTGGGCCATTGGTTGGATGCACAGCAGAAACAGAAGAATCAAAACACCGGGTACACGCGTGCTCATGTGTCAAGTTGTCTGAAGTATCGCAATATGGCTTCTGCGATTTCGACAGGGGGATATTGCCGTACAATTAGGTATATTAGTAAATATTTCATGACATTAGACAGCGTCGGCAAGACGCACGCAAGGACCGATCTACAGCTCCGACGGGACCTAGGTCGACATCAACGATTAGACATGGATAGCAGAAACGCAGCCGGCGCACTATTCCTTTTCTTTTTGACGTAGTTTCATCCTCTGTTGCGACCAGTAGCCAAGAAACTTGGGCATTTCGAACGAAACAGCGTCCTGATGCTCCATATGTTTATGAGCCGCGATTACCTCGTCTTCAGCTATTGGAGGCCGCTCAATGGGTCTGAAAGAGTTGCTGAAGCGAGCCGGGAAGGGCCTCGTCATAACTGCTGCGAGTGTAGTGGCTGGAGCTGCGCTCGGTCCAATCGCCGCGGGAGCGGTGGGGTCTTTTCTGTCACGAGCAATGCAGGACATTGGTGTTTCAATCGCCACGGAAACTGTTGAAGAGATTGTGCAGGACAAGGTGGCTGGCTGTGCGGCCAGCCTAATGGACATGGCACGGCCTCAAGACATAGAGGTCATGGCTGAGACTGTCGCTCAGAAGGAGGGCATTCCTGTAGACGATGCCATGGCGGGGCTGCAGTACGCTCTTCGAGAGCTACAGACAAACTTGAGCGGCATTATCTCGGAGATTCGTGGAGACTCGGTGTTGCTGGGCCAAGTCTTTGCCCTTGCAAGTGAGAATGGTGTCAAGCTCGACGCGATAATGGCTGAAACGCAGCGAACGAACGACGCACTTGAAGAGGTAATCCGGCGGCTTGCGGCAATGGAGAGAGGTCTTGACATATCCTACAGAAAGTTCATGGGGCGATATTCGGCGCCCGACACTCTGGACATCAACCGTCTGACTGTAATAAGCAAGCTTCAGCGTCAGCGGATGGTGGGTGCGTCAGGCTTCGGCGTTCGGTACAATCCCGAGCTGTACGTCGCCAGGACAAGACACGAGGCTGTCTTCGACAGGTTCCTTGGAGATGCCGGTCTGTCTGATAGGAACATCTTCGTAGTCCTAGGAGACGCAGGCCTGGGCAAGACATGGTACATGGCCCAAATGTCTGCCCGATGTGTGACGATGGCCTCGCCGACGTTCTTTGTGCCTCTCAGTCACGGTATCAAGTCCCTCACCAGTATCTTCCATGTGGAGACCATCCCGGCCCTCATCGATCTGTTGGACCCGGTTCTCAGTGAGACTGGAGAACATGCGTACGTCTTCCTTGACGGCTTGGATGAGATGGACCCGTCAAACATTAGGTATCTGCTCGGAGGACTTGCCACGTCTCGGTCTGACTACGTGTCTTTCGTCGTATCGTGCAGGACGGCAGACTGGGCCTCGAACAGGGCCATCGTCCGTGGTGCGAATGAGCTCAAGTACTACATCTATCAGGACCATGAGGCAACCGATGCTTCGCGCTCGCTGGGAATCGGTACCCCCGTCTCAGTCTTGATGACAGAGTTTACGGACAGCGAGCTGAGGGCTGCGATGAGAAAGTATGGCATTCCCGACGAGGTTCCGTTTGATCTATTGCCGCTTCTTAGTAAACCTTACATTCTAAGGCTGACCGCGGAGTGGTACCAGAAGGTCGGTTCCCTACCCTCCCCATCATCGCCGGAGTTTCTGGATCTCTTTGCCGGCGGCCCCAAGTACGCGGACTCTGTGTTTCGAAGGCTAGGAATACTGACCGAGCGTGATTCGCTGTATGCGACGGTTGAGAAGCTCATAGAAGCTCAGTGCGATTCGCTCCCTCTATTCGACCTCCCAATCGAGGCCGAGTCGAGCACATTCACTACGCTGGTCTCGTCCGGCATGCTGAGAATACGAATCGACAAGAGTGGAACGGCGGTCTCGTTGAGTCCCGAGTTTGTCGTGCCGCTAGTATCCCTCACGGTCCTCCGATACAGGTCGGACCCACCTCGACTTGAAAACCTGCTGACGAGGGTTTCACAGTTCTTACCAGACAAGGCAGCAGTGATCTCGCGAATAGTAAAGCAGTTCGTATCGGGCACATACGAGACTCCGGCGCCTTCTCGCCCGACTCGGGCCGTCGGGAGTCAGCCGCCCTCAGGGGAAACCGAGGCTCCAGCTCGACCTGTTGAATCCCCCAGGGAAGAGCCTCCTGTGCAGTCAATTGACATCTTCAGGGGCACGCCACGCGAAACAACCGTGGCCGCTGCGGACATGGGTACAACTGAGGAGGCACCTGTACAGTCGATTGACGTCTTTCGTGGTTCTTCGGAGGCTCCGTCGCGTGCCCCTGGGTCGAAAGGTCTAGAGCAGTCCTTCGTCTACGTTGACGAGGAGGAAGAGGACCAGGCCGGTTCGCAGGCCTCAGGCGGCGGCTCGTCCAGCGGCTATCCCCCGATTGTGAAGCGATTGATCTATCTCGTCAATGATTCAGACCCACGAGTTCGCAGGGGCGCAATCATGTCGCTTGGCCTTGCCTCGACAGCCTTTCTTGAGGAGCAAGAACGAATGCTTCTCCTACGTCCCTTCCTCGATGATCCTGACTCAGAGTTCAGAAGTGGTGCAGCTTGGGCGATTGCCACTGTGAGCGCGTCAGTAAAGGACATTGATGAACGACTGGAGATTTCTCGTCTACTTGTCGAGGACGAGGAGTGGGCTGTGCGTAGGGCTGGTGCATTCGCCACAATGCTTGTGACCTCGAAGACGGACGCCAAGAGAGGACGCGAGATTCTTGAGCCGTTGGTGGACAGTGTTGACGGCCAGATTCGTAGCGGCGCCCTCTGCGGATTGGGCGTCGCAGGCATGTCGTACCCCGATCCCAAAGACGCGATTGAAACAGCGATGAGATTCCTTGAGGACACGCATGATGATGTTCGTGGGGCTGCGGCTCTGGCCCTTGGTCTGCTTGCCTCCACTCAGGGCGACTGTAGCCAGATTGTGGAGGTACTCAGCCCATTGCCTGCGAAGGGTTACGGTAGGATGCGCGTCACAGCCACGATGGGTCTGTGTCTGATAGGAACCCGCGTTGAGGACTGCCTTGGGATAGTCAGGACTGTCACTCCACTCCTTGAGGACACCGAGGCGATGCATCGATCGGCTGCGGCAATCGGACTGGGACTGGCCTCTGCAGGACTCGCTGATGCCCGCGAGATGTTGGACCTGATTCGACCTCTCCTCGACGATGAGGAGCCGGAAGTCCGTTTCTCGGCGGGTGTGGCCATGGGTCTGGTCGCCGCCAACTCATCGGATCCCTTGGTGATGCTCCGGTCCCTCACTGACTCGCGAGATGAGTACGTCCGGGCTGGTGGTGCTCTGGCGGCGGGAATTGTGGCCACGCGCTTCGGAGATCCATCCGATGCGATCGAGTTGATCAGACCACTGACTGCAGACTCAGAGAGGACAGTGCGCAGGGCGGCCGTGATGGCACTTGGTCTTGCGGCCTCAAAGGTCAAGGATATCGATAGTCGGGTCGAGCTGCTCAAGGAGTTTCAAGAGAGCCCGGACGACCCGGCAAGGCAGGGGGCCGCGATAGCGTTCGGGCTCGCCTCGAAGGAGATTGAGATTCAGCACGGTGTTGTCATCGGGGAGGCCCTCTGGGGCAGCACACCGTTTACACGTGAAGAGTGTCTGGTCCTCGGAATGGCGATGAGCCTCATGGTCCGCTTTGGGTATTGAGTGACCGTGAGTAGAAACGCCCCCTGTCATCTCAGGCGTCGCCGCCATATCCACACCAGCACGGCCACGCCAATGGCAACAATGCCAATTGTGGCCGTAACAAGCAAGCCGTTGAGGACGGGGATTCCGGCTGCTGGCAAGGTGTCTGTCACGGTTGCTACTGTACCCGGTGGGTACGCACCAGCTGATCCTGTGACGCCACTGTGAGCAGTTGCGGTGTCTTGTATCGTCATCTCTGTCGTAAGTATTAGACCAGTGTACCCCTTGACGACCACGCCGTAGTGTAATGACAACCAGACAATCTCCTCGCGTACGAGACTATCATTGCCCGCAGCAATGGCCAACTGTTGGAGATACCGGATTCGATCCTGCGCCCATATCTTCTCCACTTGCGGCTTCTCGGTCGTGGCAGGGCCAGCCTCATTGTCGTAGTGCACAGTCCCGGTGACGAAGTCAACAGTCGTGTTGATTGTCAATGATTGCAGGTAACGCCCCGTGATCATGACCTCTGTGCCGTTGAAGAACGGCGAGCCGCTAAGACCGGTCTGGGTGTTGACCTCAGTGGCCCCTGTTATCGAGATGGAGAAGCTCGTCGCTATTGGCGTGGACAGCATCTGATAGAATCTCAGCATCTGCGCTGTAGCCTCGCTACCGGGTTCGATGAACTTGAAGTAGCCGCGGTTTTGGGAAGCCAGATTGGCCATGAGCGTGGTGTCTGCGTCACTCCCAAACGCGATGGTCGAGATGGAGACGTTGAGATCGTTGGCCTCTCGCACATCATTCAGAATAATCTCAGGGTCTGTGTAAGGGCCTGACGTGGGCAGCCCGTCTGACAGGACTATCATGACTCTGACGTACTCGCCACCGACAAAGGTGTCTAGACCATCAATGCAGGCACTGTAGAAGTTGGTGGAACTCAGAGGTTCTAGTTCCATGACCCAGTCCTGTGCCGCGTCAATGTTGTCCGTGGTGCCCGGCTGAGGGGTTCCCCAGAGTTTCGTGACGCCGTTGGAGAAGGCGATGACATCGAACAGGTCTTGTGATGACAATTCTCCAATCATCGATGAGAACGCCTCCTTGGCCTGTGCAAGCTTCTCTCCACTCATCGAGCCTGAGACGTCAATGACGAAGACATACTGACGCGCAGCTCGTTCACCAGGTTCGGTGACAACAGGGGCTAGAAGGTATACGAAGAACTCATGCGTCCCGTTGGTGTAGGTGAGAATCTTGCTGTCCCCGCCAGAGGTGGTAAGGGCATAGGTGACTGCTAGGTCTGACGGGATAGAGTAGTCGTGCGCCTCGTATGTGAGGCGAACGCCGTCTGCCAGATAATGGACATGAAAACCGTCTATGCCTCTCACGCGATACCCAATCACGTCCTCATAGGTACAATGTATTGATATGTCAAGTGAGAAGTCCGACCTGATCTTCAGCATCTTGGACACGGGCAGACTAAGATCGTATCTGCCAAGGACACGCACGAGCAGACCTTCTATGTAGATGACAAGAGTGGCCGTGGCGTTAGCCTCTATGTTGAATCTCACCTCGTATCCACCGTAAGTCGAGAGAACAAGTGCGGCGGTCTTATTGGCCTGCACGCTCTCATTGTACTCCTCGATTGCCCGTTGTACCTCGGCCAGGCGGCCCCAATACGTGGTGTTGCCCATACGGATTGATATGTTGCTTAGAGTGAGTCCCTCTTGCACCCCTGCGAACCACGAGATCTCCGTTGCCGTGTCCGACTCCGTATTGTCAAACACGAAGGTGTATGTCAAGTTGACATAGTTGTCAACTATTGTCCCCCTTACTGCCACACTGCTGGGCACCAGGGTCTCTTGTTCTTCTGCACTGACCGGGATGGCCAGCACCAGACTGACAAGGAGAATCCATATCACTCCACCCGTGATAATCTTCAGCTTCATCTCACTCACCGCTCTTGTGCCTGATTAACAGTGCCCACGAATCATCAATAGTCTATTCTTGGAACGTCGGAGAAGCAAGCTGTTCAATTCATAGGTCGTAGTTGTTCGAAATATCGAACAGATGTCCTCTGTGTTGTGTCACGATCACGCCGCCAATGAGAACCGTACATCATACGCCGTACGTTTGCGGGATCAGGAACACGTTATGCCGGTCGTCTCTTTGGCAATTCCCAATGGTCAGAACTACGCTACTATGCCAATACAGTATCCGCGCCTGCATTGCGGGCGGAGTGAAAGCATTGCAGCCCTGCCTTCGACAGATATTTGAACCGGGGAATTATAGAACCGATGCGCGGTGAATGACTTGCACTTTTCCGGGCCCAAGCTGGCAATGGCTCTTCTGTTTCTTGCGTTTTTCTTATCAACTGTGCCGGTGCCTGTCGCCTCGCGTCTGGCAGGCGGACCGACTCCTATTCAGTATCCTCATAATACTGACCTGCTGTTCAACGGCACCACCGTGCATGGTTTTGTGACCTCCCATGACGGTCACCTCTATTTTGAGGACGACACCAGAGCCCGGTTCTGGGGTGTCAACCTTGTTGATAAGATGTGTTTCCTCACAGCAGATCAAGTTGACAGTCTGATTGACGTGCTCAAGGCGTCGGGCGCGAACATGGTTCGACTTCATCTCATGGACGCTCATCTCTCACAATCGCTGATTGACTATTCCTCTGGTAACACGTCAAAACTGAACGACGACATGCTGGCCCGTCTGGACTACCTGCTATACAAGTGTAGGGTGGCAGGGATCTATGTCTATCTCGACCTGCTTGATGGCCGGGAGTTTCTGGAGTCCGATGGTGTCGTAAATGCGAGCAAGTTGGGATCGGAGGCCAAGGTGATCTCCATATTCGATGATCACCTGATTGAACTACAGAAGCAGTACGCGACAAACCTGTTGACTCATGTCAATCCGTATACGGGTCTGGCCCTTGTGGACGATCCCACCATTGCAGTTGTTGAGATAACGAATGAGAACGGAATGTTCTGGGACCTACTGGGCGACGTAAAGGGCTGGGCCGGCATCCCCGAGCCGTACTACAGTGAGCTGAAAAGCAAATGGAATGACTGGCTAGTGCGGGAGTATGGCACCCGCCAGAATCTTGACAACGCATGGGTTGATCACTATGGCACCCACGGCCTTTTGGCGGACGAGGATCCGACTGCGGGTACGGTGAGGCTTCCTGATGTCGTGGAGGCATGGAAACACACGGCCGGGGGGAGATCGTACGACGATACGGCAATAGGCCATGCTAGAGCCAATGACGGGTCGCGGTTTGCCTACGACCTGCTGTGCAACTATTACACGACAATGAAACAGCATCTACGCAGTCTCGGAGTGAAGGTGCCAATCGGAGCCTCCGACAACCAGTGGCAGGTGCATCCTCCAACCCAGCTGGCCATCAAGAAGTGTCTCGACTTCAGTGCCGCAGGCTACTATCATGACCACCCGACGTTTCCTGGCAGTCCTCTGATGACAATACGAAACACTCCCGAACTCTTCGAGGACGCCGAGTCCATCCTGCCCATATTGAGCGCGCAGAAGATTGCTGGTGTGCCGATGATAGTCCGCGAATGGAACGATGTGTTCCCAAATGACTACCGGTCCGAGTCAATGATTCAGATGGCCACCTTTGCGGCGCAGCAGGACTGGGACGGGGTGCTGATTCACCACTTCGCCGATGACTTCTTCTCCCTTGCCGAGGGCGAGCAGAAGACTCTGTGGTGGTCAACCCTTCATGACCCGGCGCGGTGGCCACAGTTCAGTGTTGCTGCGAGGATTTTCTTGGACCAGATGGTGAGCCCACTCAGCATGGTGATTGACATTGGCTATTCGTACACCGACACATTCTACGCCGCTCACTTTGATGATCCGTGGTTCTACAGAGCCGCTCCATACTTCGGCCGGGTTCGGAACTACTATTTCGACTCCACGTACAATGGCACCGCCGATGTCGTCATAGGTTCAATGAGGACGAATGGGGCTACGTATCCCGGTACTGGCGGCACCAAGACGGCCATCATCGCTCCGTACTACTGGTACTGCGACCTCTACAACCAGGAGTTGAACCAGACTGCGACTGCGAAGCGTCTGTATTCCGGACTCACGTTCACAGATGGGTCGTCGAGCGGAAGCGGTCACTTTGCCGGCTTCGCCTATGACAACAAGGACATCACGTGGTCTCACTACTACGGTATCTCAGTGTCGACCCTTCCCTCCGGGGCGTTGGCCTTCGGCAACTCGTCGAACAATCTCTGGTGTGCTGGTTTCGTAGATTCATCATCTGTCATCATGTCCATGTGGGACTGTCAGACGACCAGCAAGGTTGTGTTTCACGACTGGGACTATGCACCTCAGGCCGGGGGCGATCACAACGTCTTCGAGGTGCTGCGACATGATAGCCTTGCTGCCCGAATTCTCATGGACGCCCTATCACACTGGGGACTGACCTCGATGAGCCACTCCTATTGGGACGTGCGAACGTGGGTGGATGATTCGGGAGTCTGGGTCCGCAATGAGACCTCTGGTGTCTTCACTCTCAGCACGGATCACGTTGCTGCGGTCGTGGGCTTCGCAAACGGCACGACTGCAGTTGGGGGCATCACGTTCGAGAGCAATGATCATCACTTTGCCGCATCGGTCATCTCGGTGGACGGTCAGCCTCTCGCCACCTCCGATCATATGGTCTTCACGGCTGTTGGTGACGCGTGGAACACCAATCAGGAACTGGTTCTCAGCTACGACTCTGGGGCTGGTACAGCCTATTCCTACATGAATAGCTGGGACTCTGTGGGCGACCCACCCGTCAACTACGAGGACATCTTTGTCCGGGCCTATTTCGGCCGTCAGATCAGCGCCTCGGTCATTCTTCGCGGGATATACGGAGCTCCGAAGAGCGTCTTTACAACAACCTCAAACTCGCTCTACCTGTCGACTGACTCGGCCTCAGCGTCCGATGTGGTTGCTCTGGACATCTTTGTTTCCCCGTCGCCTCCTGAGGTGCTTGCCTGCGAGTCGGCTCCCGATTCTGCTCTCGCGGGGGAGGCACAGCCCGTGTCTGTCACGGTGAATCTCACAGGGCCTGACATCCAGAACGTGACACTGTGGTATTCTGAGGACGAGGGCGACTACCAAGCACTTGCCTTAACGTACTCCGGAGATGGGAAGTTCGAGGGAGAGCTGCCGGGTGGAGAATATGACACTACTACGGCCTACTACTTCGTCGCGTACGATGTATTCAGCCATGCCACCGTGGTCGGTGACAACGGTGCAAACTTCACAGTCACATGGATTGACACGGTTCCCCCCGAGTTGGTCGACGTTTCGTACTCTCCGAGCTCGCCTGTCTTCGGTTCGGATGTGGTGCTGACATGTACAGTCTCTGACGAACACAGCGGTGTGAGTGAGGTCCGGGCCACCTATCAGGCCGGGGGCTCGACGAAGACGGTGCTTATGACCGAAGTCCAAGAGAACGTATACTCGGTCACCATCACGAACTCTGACAACGTCACAGACCTTCAAGTCACGATAGAGGTCGAGGACCTTGCCGCAAACACGGTCTCTGAAACCGTTGTGATCCACTACTCGCAACCCAGCACAAGTACGACGACGACCACAAGCTCCACTACCACGACTACCACATCCAGCTCAACAACAACTACTTCTGCTCCTACCTCGACCAGCCCGCTGAGCGACCTTGATACCCTGCTCGTTGGCGGAGTCGGTATCGTCGTGGTGTTGGCAATCGTGCTCATGTTGATGCGGCGAAGGCACTAGTGAGCCCGTGGTGGGGCGCGCAAGACCTGCTGCGCCCCCTAGCTCTGCCCCCTAATTCAGTGGATGTCAACTCTAGACGATGTTTCATGCTTGGATTTCTCATCAGCGAGAGGATTCTAGGGACGATGATCGTACCGAGCGATACGTGATGCCAATGTGCCGGAGATTCGTCTTGGTGTATGCGGGTCTGGCCAGTGGGATGTGCCCCTCACAGAACAATCAGAAACCACCATTTTGCGCACTGTCGAAAAATTGGAACTCCAATTGTTCGACAATCGTCCCCCAACGTCTCCCGATGTGTCCCGAAACAGGTCTGGCATCGCGGAAGGCGGCTATGAACATTCATTGTGAACTAGGACATGCACATAAGATAAGACTCGCCGATGCAGTGTGAGGACGAGGAGTCATGACGTCGCGTACCGATTCTGACTGGCGATCGAAATTTTTCAAC
>QMYR01000075.1 GCA_003662765.1 Candidatus Thorarchaeota archaeon | reverse complement strand
CGTATGCACCTGATCCCGCACCGTTCTGAATGAACGAGCTGCTGAGCCACTTGAACATGACAACGAGAAAAGGAGGTTTGAGAAAAGATGGACCCGTATGCACCTGATCCCGCACCGTTCTGAGAGAACTAGAAAACCAGCAACAATCGGAGGATGAATACGTGATTAGAACTGAAAGTATCGAAACAACCAGCACAGCAATGTCGCTCTCCATTGGGAGAGAAGTTGACCCATTCACTGACTCTGAACTCGTCAGACTGACGGCATTGAATCTGGAGATGGCGGTGAGAAACCTCATCAATGCAGGCTGCAGCCCTGAGTGCCTGACACTCACAGCAGACCTTGTGACACACCGCCTTGTGGCCATGCCGAGGCCTGACGGAAGTGTGAGGGTCGTAGTTGTCAATGAGTGATAACACTGTACATTGGGATGCCTAGGGGCTAGCTGAATGCCCCACGGCATCCTGGTGCAACGCCATATTCATGGACAGCCGTTATGACCGGGGCTGGTGGCTGAGTTAGCTAGTGGCCCTGTTGTCTGTTCTGGGAGCCACACCGGATGTCCACACAACAACCAAAAGACGAAAAAGACCTTGATGATACAAGATATGGAGATGAGATACACGCGGCAGTTGCCGCGGTGAGGGGGGATTCTCAAGTGTCGGAGGAAAAGGTTTCGGAAGCGCTGGTGTCCATATTCTCGTGGCGCAATTATTCGGTGTACCTGCTCACCGCGTGGGTGTTCACTGGTTTCAGCATAATGAACTCGTTCTTTAATCTCTATATGAGGGCGGTCGGCTGGGACTATGCCGCGTTGGGAGTGGTTGTTGCAATCTCATCATCGCTATCCGCAGTGTTCAGAGTAGTTGGCGGATATGTTGGTGATACAATGAACAGGAAGACCCTGTCCGTCGTCGCTATGTTGTGCATGGCAGGCTACTTTCTGTTGATAGGCCTGTTTACCGAACCGATAATGATAGTGTTAGCACTCTTATCGTATGCCACAACGGACATCGCCAAGAGCGGGTCTTCAGCGTACATCTTGGACAACACCCCGCGTGAGCACAGCGGTCTGGCTCTATCCCTCTTCCACGCAGGTCGTGTCTTTGGCGTTGTGACTCTTGTTGCCTTCAATCTCATGGTTCCAGTCTTTGGGTTTCCAGTGAGTTTCAGACTGATGTCGATAGTCGCAGGTATCTCACTCGTGATATGCTCTGCAGTAAGAACAGTGTACTTGGAGCCGAGCAGAGTTGAGAGCAGACCAAGAGAGGTGGCCGTCTGGAGGGACTTTGTTTCGGAGATGTGGCATGCAATCAAAACTCTGGCAAGGGTGTTGCCCGGGGCGTTAGCAATCATCATGATTGATGCGTTCAGTGATGCACTGTTCAACTTCGGGGCACTCATCTACGCCAACGAGTCCCTTGGGGTATCAATCACAGGCATAGGGATAATGCTTGCTGTGACGCTAATCATCTCGGTACCTCTTCTCCTCAAGATAGGACGGATGACAGATCGTTTCGGTGTCAAGCGTACAGCGCTCATAGTCTATTCAATGATGCCCGTTTGCACGGGCCTCCTCTTCGTGGCTCCTCACTTTCCTCTGTGGGCATCCGAATCGGTCATGCTTCAAGCAGAGAGTATTATCGATGGACTTGGAGCCGTGTTCACGACCGCATTCATTGCAATCGTTCTCAAGAGGATCAATGATGCCCTCTGGTGGTTGATTGTCACCACAATGATTCAGAAGAAGCTCCCTCATGCTGACAGCGCGAAGTTCTTGGCAATGTTTTGGTTCATCATCTACGTCTTCTCATCAGCAGGGCCGTTTGTTGCTGGACTGATCTTCACTTATTTCAGTCAACCGACACTTTTTGCCGTAATCTTTGTCCTCAACATTATCATCTTGCTCTCAATTGGCATGAACGGACTGGTGAACGAGGACGCGGTGAGAGAGAACGCCACCAATGCCCATGTTTCCGCTCCCTAGAATGCCAGCATCATGGAGAAACTACAAGTACGAGAGGCTCAATATGGAGAAGACGGCGATCTGCGTTGGACACGAAGAAACGAGCCCAAGAGATCATCGACATCCTGAAACGTGAGTATCCTGATGCGCCACAGACCTATTTGCATTTCAACAACGAGTTCGAACTGCTCATAGCCACCATTCTATCAGCCCATACCACTGACAGGAGCGTCAACTCAGTCACACCCGAGCTATTCAAGAGATTTCCCACTCCCCAAGCCCTAGCAGAGGCGTCACTTGAGGAGATTAGGCGGATTATCCGGCCTGTGGGGACGTATAACAGAAAAGCGGTCTACATCCGAGAGGCCGCGAGGGGAATCGTGGAGCAGTTTGGTGGAGAGGTTCCCAAGACGATAGAGGAACTGTCAACCCTGAAGGGCGTTTCGCGGAAGACAGCGAATGTCGTGCTCTCAAGCGCAATGGGGGTTGATGAGGGAATTGTCGTTGACACCCATATCGGGAGAGTCACACAGAGACTGGGCCTCAGCAGTGGCAAGAACCCAAGAGAGATTGAGCAAGACCTCATGCAGACTATTCCCAAGACGAAGTGGAGAGAGTATGCTCGGTTGCTCGGTGCCCATGGCCGGCGGATTTGCACAGCTCGAAGGCCTCGGTGTGATGAGTGCGCCGTGCAGAGTTACTGTCAACATATAGCTAGGCATGAGTAAAAGGAGATAAAAGGCGACCGACTGCCTGTCACATGTGGCGTGATCGAAGGGAGAAAGACTGCATGCGAGTTGGAATGGTGAGCAAGTTTCACGCAGCCGACGGACTCTGTGTGCGAGCCAGCTATGTCGCGCGAGGACTGATGGACAGAGGCCATGAGGTCTATGCATTCACTCAATCGCCCGATGTGCAGGTCATTCCCCCTGAGAGAGTTCACAGATTCAGAGCAGTTCAGCTCAATCCTCATTTTTCGCTTGATGTGCCTAGTGTGCCAAGGCTGATTGCAGAGAGAAGCCAAGAGCTCGGAATTGAAATCATTCATGTCCAGATGAACTCTGGCAGTACAGAGGCGATACTTCCATTCTTCAAGAACCATCTTCCTCCGCTGGTCGTCACCTTTCATCTCGCGTATGCGGCAGGCCCGGCACTGTACAGAACTGTGTTCCGAATCGCTTGGGATCTGTCTATTTACGCGGCCAAGCACTATGACCAAATAGTCCTCGTGGACCCCTCTCAGAAGAGGTACTTCATCAGGTATGGTGTCCCATCCGAGAGGCTCACTGTGATAAGGAATGGAGTTGACACCCAGCTATTTAGACCCCCGAAGAAACAACCTGATGATGGTATTGTAGACTTTGTCTTCGTAGGCAGGCTGAGCCTAGATAAGGGAGTCGATGTCCTACTTGATGCCTTCAGAAAGTATCATCACGAGAACCCAAACACACGGTTGACGCTGGTTGGGGATGGCATTCTGAAATGGATGATAGAGAATGGCAATGATAACAACGGTTCGATCCATTGGCTAGGAACAATCCCACACGACCAAGTTCCGGCCATCCTGCAAAAATCTGACGTGTTTGTCATACCTCAGAACATAGGTGGGCTGGGGCTCAGCGTCCTTGAGGCAATGTCGTGCGGACTACCTGTCATCACAACCGCCATAGGCGAAACGACAAGGCTACTCGGGGACAATGAGGGCGTTCTGGTCCAACCGAATGATGTTGATGCAGTTGTTGATGCCATGAGGTTTCTTGCTGAAAATGATTCCACGCGTCTGAGAATGGGAGAGAGGTGCCGCCAGAAAGTAGAGCGGCACTACTCATGGAATGTACAGTTGGAGCTTCTTGAGGGTGTGTACGCGAGAGCCTGTTCGTAGTCAAGAAACTTGAAAAGGTTGGCCGCACGGTGCAGGAGCGTACAGAGATACATAGTTCTTGCCGCAGGTGAAGAATGACATGCTTGATCTTCGGTTCGTGAGAGAGAATCCTCAACTGGTCATGGAGAATCTGCGAAGACGGAAAGACGATCGGGTAATCGCCGACTTCAAGCGACTCTTGGAGCTCGATGAGGAGGTCAGAGCCCGGAAGAGGCGAATTCAGGAACTCAGGACAGAGCGAAACAGACTCTCTCGCGAAGTGGGCAGGCTGAAGAAGAGCGGGGGCGACCCATCCGAAATCATTGCGAGAGTCAATGTTGTCAATCAAGAGATTAGGGATATCGAGAGCGAGACCGCTCGGATTGAGGCAGAGTTGAGAAGACTTCAGATGAGGATACCGAACCTGCTGCATGAGAGCGTGCCATTCGGTGAAGACGAGGAAGATAATCAGGTTGTGAGAGAATGGGGAGGGAGGCCGACCTTTGACTTCGACATCAAGAGCCACGTTGACCTCCTAGACCTTCTGGATGTCGCGGACATCCCACGGGCGGCGAAGATAGCTGGTGCAAGATTCTACTTTCTGAAGAATGAATTGGTTCTTCTGGATCTCGCGATGCAGCAGATGGCACTGGAGATGCTCATTGAAAGAGGATTCGTGCCCGTACTACCCCCATTCATGATGCATAGAGAGCCCTACGAGGGTGTCACAGACCTCGAGGACTTTGAGAACGTCATGTACAAGATTGAGGACGAGGATCTATACCTGATAGCCACCTCGGAGCATCCGTTGGCTGCAATGCATATGGGAGAAGTCTTCGAGCCAACAGATCTGCCAATAAGACTGGCTGGCCTGAGCACTTGCTTCAGGAAAGAGGCAGGAACGCATGGCAAGGACACAAAAGGCATATTCCGAGTACACCAGTTCAACAAGGTCGAACAGTTCGTCTTCAGCCACCCCGATAAGTCATGGTCGATCCACGAGGAACTGATTAAGAATGCTGAGGAGTTCTTCCAGAAGCTTGGCATTCCTTACAGGATTGTCAATATCTGCACCGGGGAGATAGGGACTGTTGCAGCGAAGAAGTACGACTTGGAGGTCTGGATGCCAGGTCAGGGGAGATACCGGGAGGCGGTATCCTGCAGCAACTGCACGGCATATCAGGCAACACGTCTGGGAATAAGATATAGGATAAAGAAAGGTGGCACAGAGAAGGCATACGTGCACACCCTGAACAGCACTATGATGGCGAACCCAAGGGCCATCGTGGCAATTCTGGAGAACTACCAACGTGAAGATGGGAGTGTGACGACTCCAAAGGCCCTCCACAAGTATCTCCCCACATCCATGCGTGAGATAGTACCCAAGCTTGCAGCATGACACAATCTTGGGGAAACAAATAATTGGGACAATTGTGGGAGAATGCACCGTTGATTGTAATTTGGACAAACTTGGACACTAGGTCCCTGTCCACCCAGCAACGGTACTGGGTCGTTGAACCTCAATGATGTTCCTCACGGCGCTGACATCTGCGTGGAGCTCACTACCGCAGTGAGGACAGTAGAGGCGATCCCTTCGATCATATTCTCCTACTCGCACTACTTGAACTCCACACATTCCAGTACGAAGGCAATGGAGTTGACCTCCTGTGTCCCAGCGGCGGATGGTCTTTGCACACACACCAGGTGGACGAGCAGCAGATACTGACAACATGACAGTGAGAGGTGGTGGCGACGACATCAGTCAGCTGGTTGAGGAGGTACGTATGATGATAGAGGATTGGAGGAGGTTGGTGATGTCATGTTCATGGGGCGCCCTAGTCATCAGTGTCCAAGATTGTCCAGATTATCCGGCGCTGCTCGTGACCCAATGATGAGGTAACGCAAAGGAAACATTACAGCAGTGAGATATTTTCTCCACAACAGGGGCAAATGGAAGTTGCGCATTAACGACAAGTCTTCCTATCTTAGGCGATGAGAGATCTAATAGCCTTCCGTAACAATACTCCTCTATGTTTGACAATATCATTCAAGACATAGCCAAATCGCAAATAGAAGGAAGCATATGCACTCCGCAGTAATCTTCCAATCTGTTTTGGAGATAGGTGATAACTTTTCATTACTGCAGTGGTTGCTGTATATTTCCTCCAATTGTTGGTCAGTAATAGGTCATTTTTGAGAGCTTCGTGCCACAATCTAGTTCCTGGAAAAGGTGTCGCAATGGTAAATTGTGCATAGTCAACACCAACATGCTTAGCAAAACTGATTGTTCTCTCAATATCATCTTTCGTTTCTTGTGGGAACCCTATTATGAAAGACCCTAGCGTTTTTAGCCCGATTTCTTTTGCAATGCGAACTGCTTCTCTTGATTGCTGTAGAGTGATTCTTTTTCCAACATAATCTAGAATTTTTTGAGTGCCAGACTCAAGTCCAAAGTAAACTGTATGGGCACCTGCTTTGCGCATATATTCTCCAGTCAACTTGTCAAAAGTGTCCACCCGGGACGATACGGCCCAAGATAGATCAAATCCCTCCTTGATAATCTCATGTGCAATCTCTCTTGCTCTCTTCCTATTCAAGGTAAACGTATCATCCAAGAATTCAATTTCCCTAATCTTATACTTTTCATAAAGGATTTTTATCTCGCTCAATACCCTTTCAACACTGTGTGGTCTATATTTCTTTCCAAAATGAAGCGAAGATGAGCAAAAGATGCATTGAAATGGACACCCACGAGAGGTAATAATGGTGGCGTAACGTACCCCACTGAATTCGTACGTATCCCAGTTTATCAAGTCGAAAGCGGGCTTCTTGATGCTATCTATGTTTTCTATTAATGGTCTTGATGGTGTTAATCTTATAGTTCCGTTTCGAGCCCTGTAAGCTATTCCCAAAATCCTTTCATAATTATTGTGATTTTTCACCTCGTCCAATAGCTCTGCAAACGTTTGCTCACCCTCTCCTCGAACCACAATATCGATGTCCGGGCACTCTTTAAGTGTCAACTCCGGTACAAAAGTAACATGTGGTCCACCAATCACAACGATAGCATCTGGACGTGTTCTCTTTGCTATTTTTGCGACGATGTAAGCATCAGGGATCATTGATGTTGTTGCAGTTATTCCAACTATGTCAGGGTCATAGCGAACTATCTCTTTTCGAATGTCTTCAAAGGTCTTGTTTTCGCCCACAGCCTCTATGATTTTGACATCATGCCCCTTGTTTCTCACGACCGAAGCCAAGTAAGCAAGGCCTAGTGGAGGATTTGCAATCCCGAGAACCTTCTTGATTTCAGTAGTAGTTGGAGGAGAAAGCAACAGGACTTTCAATAGCTACGCCTCTGTTCCTATTTCCGTACGTTGATACTGTGCCACGATGAGATAGTATCTTTATCCATACCTATTATGGGAACTGAGAACTATATACATACTGCCAAGCCTTTCGATACTGTGCTCTCTCAACTCTTCTATATATCTATCAACCTCTTTCACAAAGTTTTTCTGAGAGATACAACGAGCTTCTTTCTTGAATCCAGAGGATGCAATCTTGCCACATCGGGAGGTCTTCGACAAGCCTGTTGTCAGATTCGAGTTGACAAGAGCACATTTCCCGAGAGTCTGCCCTGTCTGTGGGAAGAAGGCCACCAAGACATTGAAATTGACATTGTTCCCGGGCCGAAGAAGGTATCTCAACGCTATGTGGGATCCCCGCTATATGTCCATTCGAGGTAGAACTCAATCGATAACTGCCGACAGTTCGGTGGCAAGGACTCTAATGATACCAGTATGTGAGGACCACGAGTACTCTTACGAGGACTTCTGTAGGCTCCGATTCGTCTGTGTGATTGGCATTGGTATCACCATGGCGATGGCATGGGTCGCGGTCTTCAAGATAGGGGGCGATTTCTCGAGAGGAAGGTTCGAACTCGGGTGGGCACCGGCCATCCTTGTGCTGTTTGGATTCGTGCTTGTTCTCTCGTGGTTGTCGTTCAGACCCAGTGCTGTAGAGCGAGCGATAAGGATCATAGGCTTCGATCCATCTCTGCAGAACATAATCGTGGACTTCAAGAACGCCAGCTATAGAGAGAGGTTCCTCGAGGAGAATCCCGGCGTTTCAGAGCCGGTGAAGTGGATCACCCGGGCGTAGTCACCATTGGGAGTAGAAAAAGAGGCACGAGGCCATCCAGTCCGAGTCCGCACCGCATGGGGATGGATGACCTCGCAGAAGGCCTATTCGACCTCAAGGCGCTTATCGCTCTTCCATAGTCCGTGAATGTTGCAGTAGGATGTGGCCATCAGAGTGCCTGACACTGTGGTCCTGAAGGCAAACATTGTGAGCGGCTCGGAGTATAATGGCCCAGTATTCGGTCCCTCTGCCGATTCACCGTGTGTATCAAAACTGATGTAGCCAACTTCCATGGGAAACTTGGCACCGTCGGGCCAGAAGAACAAGTCAATCCACTTGATATGATGTTCGGTCTTGTTGGGATGTGGAACCTCCTTTCCCACAGAAACCTCCACTCGAACTAGCTCCCCTGCCTTCACCTTGTCAGGTGCCTCAATCACAGGAACGTGCTTCTCACTCTTCCAGTCTGCAGTCTGAAGCCAAGTCTTGTCAGCCATGGTTTCCAACCTCTGATATTGTGGGGGCTGGCGAACCTGACAGCCCTTAGATGTCGATACGTTTCGTAGGTTAAAAGAGTTCGTCTACCGCTACGAGAATCAGCTTATTCTAGGGGCCTCTCAGAAACTATGCGGGTACCTCGGTCTGAGAGAGCATAGTAGTTTCTAGTGCGACCCTGATACGTGCGTTCGGTGCGTGTCAACTCCACCAGACCAGCAGCTCGAAGTTCCGCCAAGTGTTGATAGACACTGGGAATCTTAATCCGTATGCCGTACTCCATCGAGAGACGCTTCCAGATCATGTAGCCGTACTCCTCACCATCCGAGAGTATCTCCAAGATTCGCTTCTTTGTCCTTCCCAAGTCACCTGTGAACTTCCGACCCTCGATGGCACGCAATAGCCTCTGCAGACCCCGATGGTCACGAAGCAGCTCTCGCGTCACTTCGGGTGACTTCAGGCCCATTCCAGTGACCATGCAGACAATCGTGTCATTCGAATCCAGTGTGCCGTCCGCGGTCAAGATATCAAGGCCGGCAATCACAGTGGCGGAGGACGGCTCTGCGAACACACCCTCGAAACGGGCGAGTCGCCTGACGGCGTCTATGATATCGCCATCAGCTACTGCCAAGGCCGTACCACCTGACTCTCGGATTGCCTTGATTGCACTACGACCACAACGTGGTGCGGCGACTCCAATGTCTCTGGCAATGACAGAGGCCCTCGTGCATGGCGCTACATCAGTTCTCCCGTGTTCAAACGATGTGACTATGGGGGAGCAGCTCTTGCTCTGGACGCCCACAAGATGTGGATTGTCGCCGTCACACAGGCCGAGTTCCCGCAGTTCCAGAATGCCTTTCCAGATCTGGGAGATATGTCCCCCACTTCCCATAGGGACAATCACCCAGTCTGGCATAGACCAGTCCATCTGCTCGCATACCTCAAGTATCGTAGTCTTGATACCTTCTAGGAAGAACGGGTTTGTAGAGGCCACCGGATGGCAATGTCTACGGTGAAACTGCAACGACCTCTCAGCAGCCGCTGGGTCCCTAACAGTTTCGACATCGGCTCCGTACGCCAAGACTTGGTAGAACTTCCCCATATCCACGCCGCCATGCTTGGCCATGAGAACCCGTGCGGCCAGACCAGCACGGGCAGCATATGCGACAAGAGAGACCGCCATGTTTCCAACCGAGGCGCAACACACCCGAGAGATCCGTGCCTGCCGCACCATTGACAGCTCCACGGCCATTCCGCGGTCGATGAAGGAACCGGTGGGGTTAATCGTTTCGTCCTTCAGATAGAGATGCTGAAGACTGGTCTGCTCCGCAAGACCCCTGCACTTGTGCAAGTATGTGCCGCCCTCGCCCAGAGACACGACATCACCAATGTTCTGTATTGGTAATAGTTCTCGGTATCTCCAGACACCGATGCCTCGATGCGATAGGGTTTCGCGACTGAGTTTTTCCGCTATGGCCTGGAAATCATACTGAACCTGAAGAACGCCCCCGCATGTGGGGCATGACACATGTTTCATGCTGAGGGGAACGCGCCTTCCGCAGTCGGTGCACCAAAGGCCCTTGACCAGTGACATGTAGCCTCGTCCCTATATATAGGCTCGTACTTATATATCAAGTCTTCGCGAAGCGATGTGTAAGACGTGGGTGATCACAGTGATAGTCTCCGGTCATGACTCAATCAACCCAACGCTCTACTTGGTACTACTGGCAATCATGACGGCCCTGACCACGGTAGCGACTGTCATAATTGCAATTCCGTTTCCCACGAGCAGCGGATACCTCAACTTTGGAGATGTCCTAGTCATGACGAGTGGGCTTCTGCTGGGGCCGGTAGGCGGATTCGTGGCGGGAGGTGTGGGCTCCATGATGGGCGACATCGCACTGGGATACGTTCACTTCGCCCCGATAACGTTCATTGTGAAGGGGACCGAGGGCCTGCTCGTAGGTGTCGGCACTCTCAGGTCGCGGGGCTCAGGGAAACTGCGGCTTGGTGATGTAATTGGAATTATCCTCGGGGCGATTGTCATGATGCTGGGATATTATCTTGCAGAGATCCCCATGGTGGGGCAGCCTGCAGCACTGGCGGAACTCATATCGCTCAACTCAATCCAAGTGACTGTCGGCGGCGTTGTCACAGCATTGATAGGACCTCGAATCCGTGAGTATCTCGCGGAAGTG
>QMYR01000074.1 GCA_003662765.1 Candidatus Thorarchaeota archaeon | reverse complement strand
CGATTCCTTTGGAATGGACTCGTAAGATATCGCAATCAGTGTCTGAATCCACCAGGCAAGCTCTTCGGCGGTCGTACAGGGGGGTGTCGCTACTTCCAGAATCCATGTTATTGAGGTCACATTCGGGTCATGGCCAAGAACCGTGTACTCCTGCACCTCTCCTCGCGGGTTCTCGTAACTCGCAACTATTCGGGAACCACGTTCCCCCTCCTCTGTGCGCTTCGCCCCTCGGTACTTCCTCCGCACTGAGGCGACCTCGGCTGACCTTATTCTGTCCTCGAGCCTGCCCATCGCGCCGGACACTATCTTTTCGAATATGTCAACAATCTCCTCCCCACGAATCCATGAGCCATCACGTTCCAGGAGCTGTAGTTCTATCTCCACGCCGTGTGGAAATGGAAGCACCAATTCACTCTCGGCAGCAGGCTCCATGAATCACCAACTCAGACTGCGACGCTTGTGATCACTAGGCGAACCCTCTCTGGACTCTTGGCGAGCTCTACGGGCACGGTTACCTCCAACACGTTGATGTCCGAACCAAGTTCTCTTGAGAGAGTGTAGACCACCCTACCGCCCCCGAACTCTCTATTGTCCTCAAGAAGTGTGAACCCGTACGATTGGAGTCTTTGGGACAGTTCGTCTAACAGTGCTTCCCCTATCCTTGAGTATCGTGTTCCAATGACGACCACGTTGTCAGCAATGGTGGGAGGCATGACTGCCCATCTGAGATTGACAGCCGTCGTGAGAGGAGTCTTGCGTTGAGATCCACATACGTATCGCACGACATGTAGTCCCGCGTTTCTCTCAAGGGGGTCATCAAAGAGCATTAGCGTTGGTCTTGACTCGTCCTCAGAGAGGACTTGCCGGATGGACTGCGCCAGAGGGTCGTTAGGCGACATGCCTGTTGGTACACAGACGATTGCTGGAAGATTGCCCTCGTGGGCATTGTGGTCAGCGCGGAACTTGACAACAGTCAGCCTATGGCCCATCATACCTAGTTGCGTATTGAGCCCACTCACAACACCCTCGATTCTTCTGAGCAGGGTGTTGAGCCTAGTAAGTGCTGTTGTGACATCTGTCATGACTCTGTCGCTCACTCGGTCTTCACCCCGCTCTTTGTGACTGAGTGATGGCTGCCTGTCGTTAATTACCTTTGTCTGCTTGGCCTCTTCTCACTCCGTTGCGACGAGGTCGAAGACTTCTTTCGCCTTCTGGCTCAACTCTTTCAGTCTGTACCACACTGACTCGCGACCCCTGCGCTGAGCAAGCAATGTGAACAGTATCTGGTAGTCAAACTCGGTCAGGTCTCTCAACAGCATAAGTGCACGTTCGTCGACGAAGTGTGACGCGTTCACGCGTCCGTCCCTGAATCTGGTGGCAAGTGGACGGAGTGCCTTCTCTGCTCTGTCCAGCTTCATGATTGCCTGCCGAAAGTGGTTCTTGGGATCACTCATTGCGTACCCCCCAACGAGCGGTGTCATTCCTGTACCGAGAGATCCCCTTCCAACCTCATCGAGTTCGTCCATCGTTTCTTGGAAATACCCATAGCAGTCCGACAGGCACTTTCGAATGGCCCTCAGCACTCTTGCCCTATCAGTCATCATGCTGACCCCGCCAATACGACTGGAAAAAGAGAGCCAACCGGGCGGCGCACACAGGCCGCCCGATTAATGAAACGCTGCACTCTAGAACCCCATGTCGCCAATCTCACCAGCGAAGTGACATGCAACGAAATGCCCGTTGCCCATGTCACGTTCCTCTGGGATCTCACGCGTACAGATCTCCTGTGCGTACGGACATCGCGGGTGGAATCTGCAGCCGCTCGGGACATTGATTGGGCTCGGCGGCTCACCCTTTAGGGACTCCACTCGGCGTTTGACCGTCGGGTCACCGGAGGGAACTGCCGAGATCAGTGCTCGTGTGTATGGATGCTGTGGGTTGAATGCGACATCGTGTGCAGGCCCAATCTCCATGATCTTGCCGAGATACATGATTCCGATGCGGTCTGCAATATAGGTTGCCACTGCGAGGTCGTGTGTGATGAAGAGATACGTAAGACCCAGATCCTCTCTGAGTTTTAGGAGCAGGTTAAGTATCTCAGCTCGGATGGACACATCGAGCATAGACACCGGCTCGTCGGCCACCATGAATTCTGGGTGAAGGATTAGAGCCCGTGCGATAGAGATTCTCTGACGCTGGCCACCTGACAATTCGTGCGGGTATCGGTCTATATAGTCCTCTGCAGGCGTCAATGAGACGTTCTCAAGGGCCTCTAAGACACGTTCTCTCCTCTGGCTCGGAGTGAGAGGCAACTTGTGAACCGTGAGGGGTTCGGACACAATGCTGAAGATGCTCTGCTTGGGGTTGAGCGACTCATAGGGGTCTTGGAACGTGATCTGCATTCTCTTCCGCAGTTCTTTCATCTCGTTCCTGTCGAGCTCGCTCAGGTTGATGCCCGCATAAATCACCTCACCATCGGTTGGCTGCTCGAGATGGAGCACACACCGACCCGTGGTGGTCTTTCCACACCCGGACTCTCCAGCAAGGACCAGGATCTCTCCCTTCTTGATGTCGAAGGTGACACCGTCGACGGCCTTCACGTATAGCTCCTGTTTATAGAGGAGTGAGGACAGGAAGCCCGTGTTGACGGGGAACCACTTGCGGAGGTTTCTCACTGAGATGAGGGTTTCGCCGGGAGCCACATCTTCAGCCTGAACAAAGTATCTACTCTCTGGAATTGCCATTCTTCATCACTCCAAGTCTACCTTCAGCTCACCCTTGAGCTGGTGTGCAAAGTGGCAGGCCACAAATCTGCCAGGCTCAATCTCCTCGAAGGTTGGCTCTTCCCTCGCGCAGATCTCCTGAGCGTACGGGCACCGCGGATGGAATCTGCATCCGGTGGGCGGGTCGATAAGATCAGGTGGTGACCCAGGAATGGAGGTGAGAGTCTTCTTCTCGGCCTTCACCATGCTTGGAATAGCACCGACAAGGCCCGTTGCATACGGATGAATCGGGTCCTTGAAGACAGACACCACGTCAGCCAGCTCAGAAATTCTTCCCGCGTACATGATTGCAACCTTGTCACAGGTTTCAGCAATCACGCTGAGGTCGTGGGTAATCAGAATCAGTGAGAGGCCAAGATCCTTCTGAAGCTTCTGCAGGAGCTTGAGAATCTGGGCTTGAATTGTAACGTCCAGAGCCGTCGTCGGCTCGTCTGCAATGACCAAGTCCGGATTACAGGCCAGCGCCATGGCAATCATTGCACGCTGGCGCATACCGCCCGAGAACTCGTGTGGATAGTTGTGAATTCGACCGGGATCCAGACCCACCATCTCAAAGAGTTTCGCGACCCTGTCGAGTGCCTCCTCCTCGGTCACGTTCTCATGCATGAGGATGGCCTCGGCAATCTGCTCCCCAATCTCGAAGACGGGGTTCAGAGCGTTCATTGCGCCCTGAAACACAATTGCCACGTTCTTCCATCTTATGTCGCGCATCTCTCTTGGAGTCTTCCTCAGCAGGTCTTCTCCCTTGAAGTAGATGTTACCACCGACAATGTTTGCAGCCGGCGGAAGGAGCTGCATGATTGAATATGCAAGTGATGACTTCCCGCAGCCCGACTCGCCTGCCAGTCCTATGGACTCGCCCGCCTCGAGTTGAAGCGAAACATTGTCCACAGCCTTCACTAGTCCGCGCTTGGTCGCGTAGTACATGCGTAGGTTCCTAATATCGAGCAAAGGCATCTTCTTGATCTCCGCCGGAGCTCTGAATGATGAGGGTGCGTTACTGTATGTCACCCATCTTGGGAGGGGTGCTTCGAAGTTGGCTTAAATATGTTGTCTTCCGCGTGTACGGTAGTGCGTGCTGCGAGCAGTTTCAATTTTCGACTGTTCTTGCTGCAGGCTCATCGAACGTACAGGCGCAATTCGAAAACCGTAAAAGATTCCTTCTCAAGATTGCACCGAGAACTATGTCCGTACGCTCCTTTCCACGAACTCGTGATGAGCCTCGCAAACGCATTCTGCTCATTCCTATCGTCCTGATCTTCGGTGGCTATGGGCTGATGCTGATGCACCCCTATTGGTCCACCGGGTTCATCGGTGCCGTTATCTCTCTTGCCGGTGTTCTCTCAGTCTTTCTCGTGGGAATGGTGTTTGCTGACCTGTGGGTCGCCGCACGCAGGACGAAAGAGTCGATGAGGGAGAGAGAAAAGCGTCTTGCGGAAACGGATCAAGACCTAGATGAGCCCTTCAAGGATCCCTTTGAGGAAGATGTCGGTACTTGAGCGGACTTGTCATGGTCCGCCTCTCATCTCGATATACGGCGACCGAACTCCTTTTTAGGTGAATTCTCCGCAGCTTGCTCGGTTAGAACCAGACAATCGGAGCGACATCTTCCGTGAGTTGTCGATCCTTACGGAGGTCAGTCCTTGCCCATCGAGAAAGGAAGTTGGAAAGATAGTAATTGGTATGTGAGCCTCTCCGGGTTCTGGAGAGAATACCGTAGACATAGGATTGGCGTGGCCGGTATATTGGTCATCCTTCTGTTCTTTGGAATGGCCATTTTTGCGCCGCTGTTGGCCACGTACGATCCGTCTCCGAACAACAAAATCGCACCACCGTTCCTTGCACCCGCATGGACGCAGGTGTTCGACCCCGGCTCTGTGGAGAACGGTCAGTACCTGCCCGATCCCACTCTCTCAACGCCCTACAGTGCCGATGACCCGCTGGGGACCAATGAGATTGTGGTCTATGGAAACCCGACGTATGGAAACGGATCGTCATTCACAGGACATCATCACATTGCGACGGGACCCGGTGATCACAACTACGTGAGCCTGAAGTGGACCCACCAAGCCGGTGATGAACCGCGATTCAACCTCTTGCCCACTATTGGGTCCGACATGCCTGACACACTTGACTTCATCTACTTCAAGCAGTCATTCGAATGGCCCTACGAGCGTCTTCCGAATGACGTTGTCGTTTCGTTCAATTTCTCCACGTACCTGACTGGCGACTTTGCCTCCAACTCTCGTGGAGGCCTCATGTTCAAGATCTATGTCTGGCTGATTGACTCATCTGGCAATTGGCGGATGATCTATGAGTCCTATCCACCCTATACGGAAACAATCCAAGGCCGTCTGATAGACCTGAACTGGTTTGACATTCTCGAGGGCTGGAAGGGCATGGTGGACACGGGTGACGGTCAGGAAGACCCAACAGACGTGCTCACTATGGCTATTGGTCTTGCACCGACCCTAACCTTCCGCACCGACAACAACTACGACCACTTCGATGGGTCGGTTGAGGCCCGGTTCTCACATGTCAAGCTCTACGCATACGGTGACTACTTTGGAATCATGGGTACAACGGACAAGGGCGGTGATGCCTGGAGCCAGCTGGTGTACGGATCAAGAATCTCTCTCATCATCGGTCTCCTAGCAACCGCTCTCTCAACTGCTGTTGGTGTCATCGTGGGAATGGTTGCAGGCTACTTTGGCGGCAAGACAGACGAGATTCTGATGCGTGTAGTCGACTTTCTGTTGGTCATTCCCGGACTGCCGCTCATGATGGTACTGGCTGCGTTTCTCGGTCCAACAATACAAAACATCATAGTGGTTATTGCAATCCTAGGATGGACCGGCACATCACGTCTGATACGGTCTCAGGTGCTGGCCGAGAAGAATAAGGCGTACGTCGAGTCGGCTAGGGCCATCGGGGCATCAGACACGTACATAATCTTCCGCCATATCTTGCCCAACGTCACCCCAATCCTGTTCGCAAACATCACGCTGGGCGTTGTGGGCGCTATTCTGTCTGAGGCTGGTCTCTCCTTTCTCGGCCTGACCGATCCGAGCGAGCCCAGCTGGGGCAGGATGCTTGCCGATGCAAGAGCCTCTGGTGGCTTTAGCAACGGCGCTTGGTGGGTGGTCGTCTTCCCGGGAATGATGATCACGGCTCTGTCATTGGCCTTTACTTTCGTGGGCCACACGCTGGATCAAGTCCTGAATCCTCGACTGAGAGAGAGATAGGACATAGACGATGGGCCTTCGGGTCCATCTCTGTCTTCTTTTCTTCTCCGGCCTGCCCGGGTGACGAGCTGCTGTGGTGTCAAAGTGCTTGAGTCTGGTCTAATCACTAACCAAGGAGCCGATTCGTAGTGAGCGAGGACTTCGTCAATCGAGTAATTCAGACAATCAAGAGGATTCAGAACACGCCTCCTAACGTGCTCGACTATGTGGAGCTTCGGATAGCCATCGGGAAGCTACGCGAGGAGAGTGCACGTGAGAACCGTCCACTGACACCAGAGCAGGATCGCGAGTTCCGCCGGCTGGCTGTTGACCTGCTGAACCATGACAACGGACGAATCGTTCTTGATATCGCAGCCATCATCGCCAACGGTGGGGTTTCGCATCCGCAGTTCAAGATGGACACGCTTCTGACTGTGGACTTCTGGCATCCACGGCCTGATCGGCCACATCCCTTCGAAATAGTGGCCTCCATCCTTGATGATGCCGGAGTGTTCAAGGATGGTGAGGTGCCCTTCTACTATGACCGGGGCCGACTGGGCATCAAGACCAACTCCGCGAGAAAGGGCGCAATCTTCCTAACGGACCGCAGGCTCATATGTGTCGGGTTCTTCAGTGGTTTTATGGGGCGGGCCTTCAGGATATGCTATGACAACTGGAAGGAACAGCCTTGGGTGTCCTCATTGGACTATTTGGACTATGAGAGGATTGTGGACACATCGCCTAGGCGTCACGAGCTTCTTATCAAGTACCACACGAAGTATGTGGAAACTGTGGAGAAGTCAATAGGAGCCGGGCTGTATCTGTTTCGTTTTCATCCCCCCGATCCCTCAGAGGTCAGGGAGGAGGACATAGACATCCATGTCGTGCTCGACGATATGAAGGGGTACGATGCACCCCCTGGCTTTCAGGTGCCTGCAGACTATCAGGACAAGCGTCAGCAAGAGTTTCTCAGGCGGCTCACGGCTGCTCGAGAGGCCCGTCTTCATTGACTTGGCGGCACGCGCTGAGAACACTACTCTTATTAGGGGGAACTCGGAGCCTCTGCGTTGAAATACGGTACTTAGTGGCGCTAGGTACTGACATGACGAATACACCAAGAAGGTGATTTTGTGGGCCTTAGAGAGTATGTCATCAGACGAAGCATCTACATGTTTTTGCTGATAGTTGCCGTCGTCTGTTTCAACTTCTTCCTCTTCAGGCTTCCCACGTTTGTACTGGGCGTTAGCCCCGTCGATCTGATGATTAGCGAGGAGCTTCGCCGGAACCTTACTCGAGAGGCACTGCAGGAGCTCTACCTGCGATTCGGTCTGGTCCCTGACCCGGACATCTTTGACTGGATCTACATGTTCTGGCGATATCTCGTCAACATGTTTACAGGAAACTTCGGCAGGTCCTTTGTGAGCCAGCAGCCTGTGGTTGACGAGATTATGGAGCGATTGCCCAACACATTACTGTTGATGGGCACCTCCTCGATTCTGTCAATCATCCTTGGTATCTGGGCCGGTGTCAAGGTGGCTGCTGAGCCCGGCTCCACCAAGGATGTGACCGCTGTCACCGTCGCATTGTTCATCTATGCTCTACCCATCTTCTGGCTGGGAATGCTTCTCCTCATGGTGTTTGCATTCTACCTGCCAAATCTCACTAACGGATTGATCGCGTTTCCGCTGGGCGGAACGATAGACTATCAATTGTGGGTGGCAGCAAAAGATGACCCCTTGGGAGCACTCTGGGTCGCACTCAACATCATTCACCACTTGATACTCCCAATGGTCGCTCTTGGTGTGGGCGGTTACGGTGGATACTTCCTCTACATGCGCAACAATCTAATTGATGTCATGACAGAGGACTATATTCTCACCGCCCGGGCGAAGGGTCTCGACGAGAATCAGGTCCTGTACAAGCATGGTCTGAAGAACGCACTGCTACCAATGGTCACGATCATCGCGATGACCTTCGGGTTCCTCATCAACGGTGCAACACTGACTGAAACGGTGTTCAACTGGCATGGACTCGGAAGGTACATCTTTGATAGTCTGTTCGTACTGGACTATCCAGTCGTCCAGGCCATCTTCATGATAATCGCCATTACAGCAGTGCTTGCGAACTTCGTGGCCGACCTATTGTATGGTGTGCTTGATCCCCGAATCAAGTACGGATAGTACTCATCTGGCCATCGAGTGAAATCGGTCCCGGAGGCTGGAAGGTGCGCCCACGGGCGCCCCACTCCTTTCTTTTTCCCTGCTCTCAAGACGCGTTTTGGTTTCTCATCTGCGGGCCAGCTCATCCATCACGAATTTTTCGCGTTTGTCGTCGTCTAGCTCAAGTACGAACTCCAGAACATCGCGCACGAAGTCTGCAATTCCTCTCACTTCTTCAACGTAAGCGGCCGCTGCATTCTTTGGGTCTTCGCATTTGACGATGGCGAGGCCAGCTGCCTCCCCAGACTCCACAGCAAGGCGAATGCCCTCACCGCTGAAGGGGTTGCAGAGACCAGCCGCATCACCCACAAGGATGACATTCTCACGGCCTGGTGCGAAGTAGCCAAAGGGTAACGCCCATACCTCCTTTCTGAGCGGCTTCTCTCTGGGAACACCGAACTCCTCATGTAGCCATTCTCGAAATTGTTGCATGCTCTCTGCTAGGCTCGGGCTTGATCTCTGCATGACCCCTGTGCCGACAACAAGACCCTCGCCCTTCGGAATCGCGTAGGCGTATGAGGGAGAGAGGTCACCACGTAAGAATATATAGAAACAATCCTCAAGATCGCCTCGGTCTTTGATGTCAATGAATTCCTGAGCTACAAGAAGAAGCGGCGTGCTCTGATTCCAGCCCATCGCATTCCTCACAGATGACCTGACACCATCGGCGCCGACCACGATGTCGGCCTGAACTCTCTGGGGCCCCTCTTGAGTGAAGAACAGCACTTCCTCATTCGTGTCGTCTGTGAAGCCCTCGAAGCTCGCGCCAAACTTGACCTTCACCCCGCTCATGATCGCTCGTGTTACAAGCCAATCGTCAAAGCTGTCACGATCGATGTTGAGGATCCTGTAATTTCGTACGCGTCCTCCGTTGCTTCTTCCGCTCGGGGGGACATAGAATAGGCTCAGATCAGTGGGAACCGAGAATATGTCGTCGGGTATCTCAGCGCCCACTATGTCCTCAATGACATCCCGAGCCGCCTCTGGAAGCAGTCCACCGCACGGCTTGTGCCTATGAGGCCTCCCTCTCTCAATGAGTAGCACCTTGAGGCCCTCTTGTGCACATGTTATGGCCGTGCTTGTGCCTCCAGGGCCGCCGCCAACGACCAACACATCGAACTGCTTAATGGAGATTCACGCCTCCTATCCTTCCCCGCTCATGGAGGGCCCTGATGATTCTTATCATGAGGTCCTTCTTCAATGTGGTCTGTCCCTCGAAGTTTCCCAGATAGGCCTCTTGCTCTTCCCCGAGCTCGTAACAGGTGGAGTCATCGATGTCAATGAGGAGGGCCGGTACGCCTGTGTTCACAAAATCGTCATGATGCTTGTTGTAGAACCCCTCGCAGCATGACCCAACGTAGCCCCGTGCGCCCTTGGCCTTGAACTCTTCGATCGTTTCAATGAGGTGTTCGTAGCTCTGTATGGTACGCACGGGAATGTGGAGTTCATCTGCGAGCTCGTATAGGTCCCCTATGCTGCAGGCCCCACACATGGTGCAGCCCTCGACCTTACGGTAGTCACAATCCACGAGCTTCGCACAGTACGGAAGTAGCAGGTAATCAAAGTGCTGTGAGAGAATCTCGTCAGGCATGAAGTTGACAGTCATCAGATGGTTTGCCTCTTCAAGAGTGACACCCAGTACAGCGAAGGCCTTCTTCTTCACAGCCTCGTATATCAGCTCAATCAGGTCCTCAGGCTCAACACCAAAAATACGCGCACCGGTTTCCTCAAAGAAGCTCCTCACCGCCCGCGCGATGCTCTCGTCATCAGCTGGCAGGTTCTTCAACCTCGCCTCAAGGTCCATGACAGCACGCTGGGGGAATATCTGAAAGTCGCCCGTGATGAAACTGCTGACAATGAAGTTCCCGGGGACGTTCAGTGCAAGCGAGACTCTGATGAGACCGCCAGGTGTCTTGCGAACGGCGGTGACTTGCCCCTCGGTGTCCTCCGGTGGTTCGATCATGTACACCCAGTCATCAGACTGGAAATATGGAAGCCTCTCCTCGAACAGTTCTTTCTCGCACGGATAGAGCCCCTCGGCTTCAAACTCCACACCCAGTACCTCTGCAAAGCCCTCGGCAATCGCCGACTTGATGTCCTGTAAGGGCGGAACGTATCCAAGCTCCCACTTGAGGCACGTGACACGTTGCTTGACACTCTCTACCTCCTTGTCCTTGAGCTTCTCAACGGGAATACGAAGAGTTCGGAGCATGAGGTCAACATCAAAGTCTACGAGAAGAGTTCCCTGGTACATGAATGATGTACCTCTCTCCGTACCACCTGTGCCGGAGATCTTGCGGCCGTTGACCTCTATGTCGTTCTTCGGTCGGAACTCGGCGTTGACCCCAAGCCTTCGCAGGCCAGCTACGGCGCCGTTGCAGATTCTTCGTGCAAGGCGGTCTAAGTCTCTCTTGAGGTCACCGATGCCCGAGGCTGTCTTGTCAGCGTAGATCTCCCAGCCCAGACATGTGGGTGTGAAGAGTAT
>QMYR01000073.1 GCA_003662765.1 Candidatus Thorarchaeota archaeon | reverse complement strand
CGTCCCAAAACACTCCAAGGGCCATCCGCAAGTGGTACCTCCGAGTATCATCCCTCTTCGTGGAGAGGGCGCCTCGGAGAGTCGTCGCCACTGAGGAAGTGCAAGGGGCGACCGAGAGTGTTGGTGGATGGAGGACCGTGGTACCGGTGGGCGCTGAAGACTCTTGGCTGGTGTGGGAACACCTGACCTTTGGTAAGCGCAATCCAGTGGAGCAGTGGTCTGGTATTCTGAGGCAGCGAATCAAGAGGTGGCCGCACAACGCGACGCTTGTGCAGGCGCAGTGGTGGATAGAGTCCTTCGTCGCGCTGTACCAACATCAAACGACTCGTGGAGGCCTCAAGTTGACATCCTTCATCACATCACAAAGGTAAAATGCGGTGGCTGTCGCGCCAAGGCTGGCATGCGTTGAGGACGACTGGCGCTGCCGAAGTTCCACGAGGCGAAGCGTTTGGTCTTTGATACACAGAACGATGAGCCCCGCCACAAGATCCGGCTTGACCGAGTAGGAGTTCGCAATCTCAAGACCTTCGTGATCATTGAGAGGAGCGGCGGTCTCCGGCATCACTTCATTCCTAAGGTCGAGATTGTCATCGATCTGCCAGCTGACCTGAAGGGTGTCCACATGTCACGTCTTGTGGAGTCGATGACGGAGGTCATCAGTGATGAGTTCAGCGTCTACCCGTCGGTTGAACAGCTTCAGATTCGCATTCTTGAAGCGCTGAGGGAAAAACACCCATTCAAGCGCGGCGAAGTGAAATTCGAGTTCGAGCTGGGCTACACCAGCAGGACTCCAGTTTCAAAAAAGCGAACGTGGGAGGTCTGTGATGTCACAGCAATCACAGTGATCGAGGAGGACAGACCAATCGTCCACAGCGCGGAGGTCAAGGTGATTGGCAACACGGTCTGTCCGCACTGCCTCGTGAACAACAACGGTGTCACTCACATGCAGCGGGCAGTGGGCATACTCCGTGTCACGGGCCCGGTAGATCAGATACCGTCGTACGGCTCAATGATTGATGTTGTCGAGCAGTCATTCTCAGGCAAGACGTACTCCCTGTTGAAGCTGGAAGACGAGATGTACGTCACAAAGTCGATGCACGAGAACCCACAGTTCGTCGAGGATGTGTGCAGGAACATCCTGCAGATTGCAAAGGAGAAGTTCAAGGATCGCGATCTCGAGATGTATGCCGAGGCCACCTCCCTGGAGAGCATCCACAAGCATGATGTCGTCGCCCAAGGTCGAGCCCTTACGAATGGCGACGACTCAACGTTGAAATGAAGGTGTTCAACACCACACGGCCGTTTCCTGAAGCGTGCTGAAACATCAATAGATATGCATACAATATACTTATGGTTGAAGTCAAATGCCCAACGCCGGGTCTGGAGTTTGCGCGGCACTCACGTCGTACTCGTATTGGTCGTGATTCTCACGAGCGTGGCGCCCATCGTACAGATGCCTTCGCACACATCTCCGGCTCGATCAACGGTCGGCACTTGTCATTTCTCTGCAGGTTGTCGAGCTCGGAAACGGCCAAGCGGTCACTGGAGATACCGTTGAGTGCACAATACTGATTCCTGAATCCGTGCCCGTGTCCATAGTGCTGCACGAGGACCCACCTAGGAGCTACTTAGCTCCCGCCGATGTTCCTTTCGCCGACACTGACAGCTACACGCTTCAGATTCGAGTGATCAAAGAGTACAACCGACTTCAAGGTGACACCTACATCACCAGTGCGGTGCTTGTCCCAGACTATCAACAACGCGTACTTCAGCAGATGGTCGCTGCATCAACACCTCTCGCATTGGCCGTTGTGGTGGGCGTGATAGTAGCGGCTACAACCAGAATTCGTAGGAAACGCCAGCGTGAACGTCATCGTGTGGCAATCAAGAAAAAGCAACGAATAGATTATGTCCACAACATAGTCGGCATGTTGGTGCTGCACCGCCACAGGGGACTGCCAATCTACTCGTACTTCTTGAAACAGGTCATGGACGGAGCGATGGCCTCAGCCCTTGTGACGGCGATTGCTCACTTCCGATTCGAGATGAGTTCAGCCGAGGACATCGACGGGCGCATCGTTCCCGTTTCCGATGCCATTCGGGTGGTGTTTACCCGGAACATCATCTGTGCTTTCGTCACAATGGCCCCTCCCTCCTCACGACATGAAGAATTGTTGCTGCAGTTTGCCGAGATGGTACGATTGCGTTTCGATTTCGAGATGGAGGCACCACCCACTGAGGTGCCCGGCCCAGCTGTCACCCACTTCCTGAACGATCTCGTGGAGGAAACGCTGGACGGAGTTCTTCGTCACACATTTGTTATTGCCAGATCGGACAGCATTGACCGCAAGTTCGCACCATTGGCTGCAGCCGCAGACAACTTCGAGGAGTGTCGCTTCAAGATATAGGATGTCGTTCGTGAGATGATTGCAATGGGAGTATCTACGGTTGATGCGTATATCCTTGCGTCTGAAGCCCCAGAGGATGGCACAATCGTACCTGAACCCGACAGGGAAAGCGGGTTACAGCGGGACGAAGAAACTGACGGCAGCGCAGGTGTTGATGAGTAGAATAGTTGGCCTCGGCTTGCTCTCCCTCTCCCCCCTTTTGCGTGTGGAGCCAAGTCAGCAATTAGGCCATAGGCACGATTCTGCGCGCCCATGAAGGCCTACGGGCGGTGTTCTGCTGATACTTGTGTTGAGGATATTGATGTGATACCGAAAGCATATCCTGGTTACGCCAAGCCTTATTACTACATCCAGTGGAAATAGAGGTGAGTTGTATCACAGAAACTGAACACAAACGGAGACGCGAATGATGACCGAAAATACAAGGTATCACCCCCGGCCCACCTCGACACTTCAGAGGAATGCTCAGATATTGCACGTTCTATACGGCCTTCTCGACAGCGACAGAGAGCCCACGGATGCGGACGCTGAAACACTTCGATACCTGTATTCCAGCTCTTAGTCACTCACGCTCCTCATTTTCTATAATGAGGTCTTCATTCGCTGTCTCACGTGCACCTCCCGGCAGGCGAGACACAGTGGGGACGTACCAATAACGGTGCGCCCCCACACCACGTAGTATCGGAGCGCAAGAGGTCACGACGAAACGAATCAACATCACTCCAAGACATGTCGAAAAAACCCTTAAGATACGGAGTCGGTCGGAGATGAGGGTGAGTCGCTCTTGGTGGACTGGATCCACTTTGTAACGTCAATGGTGTCAGCGAGCGTCGCTGTGCTCGCGGGACTCGCCTTCGTGCTTGCATACATGGAGGAGAGAAAAAGGACCCGAGTCATGTGGGGAATGGCCTTCATTCTCTATGCGATAGGTCACCTGATTAACTCATGGCTGGTCTTCAACGAGATTCCGGTGACATCACCACTTGGGACATTTGCGATGTGGGTGTATGTCAACTTTGGAGGAACGGGCACGGTTGGCCTGATTCTTTTCGCCACAGTTCCATTCCTGACAAAGAAATCCTATGCGCGTGAGATCATTACCATGGCGTACGTGATTCCATACGTCGTCGGTACAACAATGTTTGCGTTCTTCCTTCCTGACAACACCCCATGGGCGTTTTTCAACCCTCAGGAACATGTCCAAGTGAACAACATGAGCTGGTGGGTCGTTGTGGTTCTCGTGCCGTTCGTGCTGGTGATTGGCACGGTGTTTCTGAACCACTATCGAGTAACAGGTCAGACGTGGTCTGTTCTAATCGGCGTGAGCTTCGTGCTGTATGCAGCAATCCTCTTCATATGGCCGGTGCCTGAGCTGAAATGGCTCTTCTATACTCTGAGAACATTCTCTGTGACAATGCTTGGTGCAGGAGGAGTGTTGCTGGCCAAGGAATGAGCAATCTTGGAGGAAAGACCAGTTGGTCACGATGCGAGTTGAATGCCCCGTCTGCAAGAAGGAAAAGAAGATTGAGATAGACCCGACCTCGGCTAAGGGTATAGTATGCTACTTGGCACCCGCTGACAAGGTATGCGAACACATCCTCCTCGTCTTCGTAGATGAGAAAGGAAACATTCATCGAGTCCAGAGGCTAGACCACATTGGGGTAGACACTGCTGTTGGCATCCCCCGAGCCCGGGGAATGAGCCTTCGCGGAGCCATGAAGGTGTTCGGACCCGTCTTCACCGACATGATCTCCGCAGTCCTCCTCGGAAAGACCCTCGTATTGTGTGACGATGTGGACGTGGCAATAACCGTGTACAACACTCTTGCACGCCTTTTCACCACAAGCGTGAGTCTTGGAGAAAACGTGCTCATAATAGAGGACTGCACTCAGGCCCCCGATGATGCCTATGTTGTCAATTGCAGGTATGCGATTGGAAGGGGCGATGTGGACACCAGCGCCCATAAGAGCCTCGAACGGTATCTGCGCGAGGCAATCGCCGTCAACGACAACGAGGCTGCGGTCATGTTCGTTCGGCAGCGCCTCTCAGGGCTACAACGTGCGGCGGATGTGGTATCTGAGAAGGTCGAGGCTCGTATCAATGTCAAGAATCTCATAGCGATGATTGAGCAAGAGACCGGCATCACGTTCAAGTACGATGACATACATGCGATTCTTGCGCTCCTGCGTTCCCGGGGCCAGACCGAGAGAGCCGACCTAGTGCAAATGGGCGACCTGAACGGTTTCTAGTCAGTCGGCCGTGCGCCGCACTCGTTGCGGACAAACAACATGGTTCAACCATGTCATATTGAAATTGGCAAGGATTGTCGCTAGAGTTATATTGTTGCGACAGGCCACAAGAAGACAGGACAGAAAGGCGGGAAGAAGAGCTCACAGACAGCGTAGATGGAAGACATGACAGGACGAGGATTGAGTTAGAAACAAGAATGGTGTTACTTAGTCCTGCCGATGTGACTCTGGCCTTTCGCACTCATTCGGACCAGTCAGCAGCTTTTTCTTTGTTCTGCACGGTCGCGATATGCCGCAATAGGAGCATCTTCCGCCTTCCAAGAGGAGTGTGAGAAACAGTGAAGGAACAAAACGTCACCTATCCCTGTAGTGAACCGGTTCTTGTGACATGCGGACTTCCTTATGCCAGCGGACCCATGCACATCGGCCACATGCGCACGTATGTACCGGCTGATGTCTTCGTCAGACTCCTACGGAAGATGCGGGTGAATGTCACGTTTGTGTGTGGTTCCGACACCCATGGAACGCCAATAGTGACCGCGGCCGAGAAAGCGGGAGTATCTCCGAAGGAGCTCTATCTGAAGTATCATCAGCACTATCTAGACCTCTTTCCCAGGCTGCACATCGAGTTTGACAACTACGGCACCACAGACGATCCTGAGAACCATCATCGCACTCGGGAGATTGTCAGGGCGCTTCAGGCCAATGGCTACGTATACGCTAAGGAACTGGAAACTCCCTATTGCGAGAAATGTGGACGGTCTCTGCCGGATCGCTTTGTGAGGGGAGAGTGTCCGTACTGTCATGCTGATGCTCGTGGTGACGAGTGCGACCAGGGCTGCGGGAGATACCTCGAACCCGGGGAGATTCTGAATCCTCGATGCGCCATCTGTGGTTCTCCGACAAAACCAGTGACTAGAAAGCACTACTACTTCAAGCTCACTGCCTTCGAGGACTTTCTCAAAGAATACCTTGAGCGCGTGGACGGCACAAAGAATGCAAAGAACTACGCGCTGGGATGGGTACGAGAGGGCCTGAAGGACTGGTGCATCACACGGGACCTCGAATGGGGTGTCAAGTACCCCGGTGACGAGAGCCTCACTCTCTATGTGTGGGTGGACGCTCCCATCCACTATATCTCAAGCACTGAGCAATGGGCCAAGAGAACAGGCACCCCTGATGCGTGGGAGCAATTCTGGCTCCCCGGTGACGGTAAGATAGTTCACTACATTGGCCAGGACATCGTGTACCACCACTGCATATTCTGGCCTGCGATGTTGAAGGGCGCGGGCTACAATCTTCCTCATGCCATTGTTGCTTCAGGAATGGTAAAGATTGAGGGCCACAACTTCAGTCGCAGTCGCGGCTACGTCGTCTGGATTGAGGAGGACTACTTGGCGCAGGGCCTCGAACCTGATCTCCTGCGGTACTACATGGTTGCCTCCACAGGCCAGACACGCGATCTCGACTTCTCATGGGAGACGTTCCACGATAAGGTGAACACGGAGCTTGTGGGAGTCTTCGGGAACTTCGTGTATCGCGCGCTCCACTTCAGCAAGAAACACTTCGGTGCTGTGCCCAAGGGTAGTCTTTCACCTGACATTCTCAGGGAGATAGAACGGACAATAGAGGGAGTCGTGACAGGTGTCAACGACTACGAGTTGAAGAAAGTAGCCGACGAGATCATGCGACTCGCTTCCGTCGGAAATGAGTATTTCCAAGCCAACAAGCCTTGGGAACTCGTCAAGGCTGACAAAGAAGCATGCGGGGAGATACTGTACAACTCCCTTGCACTTGTCAAGGCGCTGGCCATTCTCATTGAGCCGATGATGCCAAACACAGCTGAGAAGATATGGTCGCAACTCGGCTACAACGGTGAAGACATCCACAATGCCCTGCTGGAGGAGGCTAAGGTGCCGCCCACACCAGGGTCACCTCTGCCGAAACCCAAGCCTGTGGTCACGAAGATTGACGACGAACTTCTGTCGCGTCTGAAGACAACAATAGAAAGGCGTATCAAGGACGCAGAACGCAGCGACCGAGGTGAGCCAGAAATGGGAATGGTGACATTTGAAGAGTTCAAGAAGATGGACATCCGTGCTGGAAAGATACTCGAGTGCGAGCGGGTCCCGAAGACCAAGAAGCTCCTCAAACTGAGGGTTGACATCGGCAACGAGGAACGGACTATTGTGACAGGACTTGCCGATCTATATCAGCCGGAGGAGCTGGTTGGCATGACTGCGCTGTTCCTAGTGAACTTGGAACCGAAGAAGATTGGGGGTATTGAGTCCCAGGGGATGATTCTGGCCATCGAGCATGCCGACAAGCCTGACCACTGGATACCGCTCAAGGTAGAGGGAGTGCCTCCTGGGAGCAAAGTGGCATAGAACCGTTTCCAAAGAAGGATGTGTGTGAGATACGTTCACACCATACGGACATCATTCATGAGGGGGTCTTTGAGACCCCTCCTTCTTCTCTTTCTCCGCCACTAGACGCTGGGCAGTCCAAAGCAGGAACTCGCGCATCCCACCAGACATCTTTGGAAGCGCGGACTTGAGCGGATCTTTCACGGCCCGTATCTCGTAACCCAACGCAGAGAAGGCCTTCTCTACGGTCTCCCACTCTTCGGGCGACACCTCAAGACCCACACCCATCCTCTGAAGCCGTCTAAAGCCAATGTAGGTGAGCCATAACGGACGGAGGTCTATGATGCGGCCCCGGACGACCACGTGGGCTGTTTCCATCTCTCTACCACGAAGCGCCTTAATCTCCGCAACGAGAGAGTCAGGTATCTCGCCAGCGGATTTCGAAAGATTGACAAAATGAGTCGGCCCCTCATTCCGAACCTGTTTCTCCAGTTCAACAAGAAGATACTTCCTTAGAGCCGGCCCAGCAGCCCTAGGTGACGACGTATCTCTCAGAAGTCTCAGATACCCCGCAAGGTTGATGTCAAGTGCCATGAGGTCGTCCAGTCCCATTAGACCTAGCAGATACGCCTGAAAGGCGATTCTCTCTCCGTCATGTGAAACGCCATCACAGAACGCAATTGCATGCCTGAGAAGGCGCTGCCATTCGCCGGATCTGAAACGCGGCTTGGGCACATGTCGAATTCGCGACCTGATCTGTTGGAGGCCCAGTGGCCAGTCTGTGAGCCTCGGCAAGTAGTAGGTCCGTGGCTTCACACTACTGTCAACCAGCACAGACTCGAGATGATCACATGCGAAGAGCGCCAGCACATCAACCGTCCTAGGGCCGCACCGAGAAAGTACCAGTGTTCGCAGTGCCTTGCATGTGCCAAGAGGGGATAGATCGACATCGACCATCTGGTTTGATGACAGGTCAATCGTCTGGAGCGATGCGGAGCCTCTCAGCGGCTCAAGGTCCAGTGATTGGAGGTTGTTTTCTCCGAAACGGACCTCGACAATACCATCACAGTCCGATAGCGGCTCAAGGTTGACGTGCTCAAGGGAGTTCTTTGTGAGAACGACCGCCTTGAGATGGGGGCAATTGGCAAGAGGCCTGAGGTCCACCCTCTGCAACCGATTTTCGCTTGCCATAAACCGCTCAATGCTCGTTCCAATTCCCAGAGGCGTCAGGTCGATACGTCGGAGCCGGTTATGAGAAACATCGATTGTGCGCAGGACACTTGAACAGGGCAGGATAATCTTGCTCAGTGCGTTGCTCGACACGTCCAGCTCTCGTATTCCCTCATTAATGTCGAGTGGTGCCAAGTCCAAGAACCGAAGCATGTTGTGAGAGAGTGTGAGCCTTAGCAGCAGTCTGTTCTCCTTCACCGGCAGCAGGTCGACGAGCTTCAGTCTGTTGCCATGGAGCTCCAGTGCCCTCAGCTCACTCAGTCCTTCCAGTGGCGACAGATCAATCGATTCTATCTGGTTGTGTGCGAGTGAGAGTTCTCTAAGGGACGTACACTTCTTCAGTGGAGTCAGATTGATAGCACGGAGCTGGTTTTGTGACAGCGTTAGTATTCTGAGAGAGTGACAGTTGGATAGGGGCCGGAGATCAATCTCTCGCAGGAGGTTCGCGTCCAGACGCAGTTCTCTAAGACGGGAGGCCCCCTCAAGAGGCTGTAGCGAGAGTGTCTGCACTCTGTTGAAGGCGATGTCAAGCTGTGTTAGATTGGGACAGGCTGCAAGTGGAGATAAGTCAATCTCAGTGATCTTGTTTCTGTAGAGGCTAAGGCGTTTCAGTTCGTGCAGCTCTGCGAGCGGGGAGAGATCTATTCGCTCAATCTCGTTCTCTGCGAGAGTTAACACCCTCGCCGACTTGTCAACAATGACACTACCGGCCTCTCCGTAGGTCCGCTCGAACTCTATTGTGACAGTGTCCATCGGTGAGGCGGGTTGCACCCGCCGGCTCTTATGCGTTTGTCTGGACCGCTATCAGCTGTATCATCAAATATCGGTCAGCATGTTCAGTCAACAAGTCCGTCCTGAACCGGCTGTTCCTGAATTTTCATATCTATAGACAAGTTAATTAAGCTTCACGGAAAAAGGACGACACTGCGCCACACCGATGCGCATTTTGGAGTTCACACTTGTGAAAAGACATATTCTTGCGTTCCTATTATTGGGATCGCTTCTTTTTCTGACAACGGCGTCCACGCCAGGACCCGTCGCAAATCCGCTTCACCAAACGGTGGCCATGGATTCTGCTACCGAAATTGGCGTTTCGCCTCTGAGCCCCGCGGAGCTGCCCACGCGGACACTCCGTGTAGCAATATACTACGAGCCGAATGGCACTGTACCCGATTACGGTGCAACGGGACAGTTCTACTCGAACTTCTCAGGCCTGAGAGATGTGCTTGAAGATGTCAGCTACGAGGTCACGAACGTCTCCCAGTTTGACATTCTGAACCACCAGTTGACCACAGCCGCATACGATGTCCTTGTGATACCGGATGTACTACCGCGAGAGAACATAACCGATATGATTCTTGAATACTGGTTGGGGGGCGGCGGTATTCTCAGTGTGGATAGTGGCATCGTCTTCCTGAACTATTTCGGCATTATGCCTACCGGATCAGCAGGAACCTCAGGCTACGGCGACACTTGGGACTACGTGTGGACCGGACAGCAAATAATCGACAGCATTGCACCTCCGACACGAAAGTACAACATCAATGATTCACTCGAACAGAGTCGGGACTACGACTATGCTGCGTTCGACTGGAATCACCTATCAAGCACTCCTGATGGGGACTACATGGTCCGCCTGACTCGTCCCAATATCACCAGCACCACATATGCCACTGGCATAGCCTACGATCCGCCGAGTGCTGGCGGAAAGGTTGTGCAGCTTCCGGGTAACGTCACGAGTCTCGACCCCGACTTCGAGAATCTATTTGTCGACGCTGTGGACTGGTTGGCACCTCGTCCCAAGGGAAGAGTTGCCTATGACCTGTCACACCAGCCTCGTCTTGCAGTTGACAGCTGGGACACTTTGTCAGCATATCCGGAGCAGTACTCGAAACTCAGAAACCTCACTGTTGCAAGAGACTTTACCTTCGACAAGCTCTATCCGAGCGGCGAGGGAAACCTCACAGCCGAGAGGCTCGCTCCGTATGATGTCCTAATACTCGTGACTCCTGACTACAACTATACGCAGCCAGAGGTCAATGCAATCCAGGACTGGGTCCTGCAGGGCGGTTCGCTTTTTGTCCTTGGAGAGCCTGGCAATGGCGTCTTCGCAAAGACCACGGAACAGCTCAACGGGGTTGTGGCTCCCTTCGGTTTGAAAGTGAATATGACCGTAGCTGGCAGCGGTAATGTCAATCTTCTTGGTGAGAACATTTCCCTCACAGAGAGCTTCACATTGAAAGGTCTCTATATGCAGCCCTTCTGGGGATACGTCAATACCACATCACCCAGCGCGTTCGGCGTGTGGTACGACTCTGGAGGAATAGCAATCGCAGCGGCTGAGCCTGGTCAGGGACGCGTTGTGTTATCTGCGGACATGAACTGGTTGGCCAACAACAGAATAGGAGTCGATGAGAACGAGCGATACAGCGTGAATATCTTGAATTGGCTCACGTCGACAAACGCAGATGTACTTCTGTACGTGGATGACCCGTACCCACCGAACTTCTATGTGACTGCTGTGGCCCAAGCTCTGAACACGCTTGAACTCT
>QMYR01000072.1 GCA_003662765.1 Candidatus Thorarchaeota archaeon | reverse complement strand
GGCTCCGTGTCCTGGAGGTGAAGAATGATGCCCAAGATTGCGGTCGTGCACCTCAACGGGTGCGAGAGGTGTGCTTGGCAGCTGCTGACAGTTGACAAGTCCTCAGGAATTGAGATCTTGACTCACCCCTTGACCAGTGTATCCGATGACATTGATGGCGCCGACTACGTCGTAATAACAGGTTACGCACGGAAAGCCGACGAGGAGAGGATTCGCGATATCGCGTCGCGCGGAAAGAAGGTCATCCTCTACGGGACGTGTCCCTATTCAGGTGGTATCTTTGGCCTGATGAATCAGAAGGGGGCGGATGTGACTCCCGTTGTTGACATGATTGATTGTTCTGTGGTCGCTGGCTGCCCACCAAGTCCTGATGAACTCGTTGCACTCATATCGGGCAAGGACTTGGAGCGAACACCGTTGTGCAAGGAGTGCTCGAGAGCGTTCTCGGGTGACAAGATACAGAAGATTATCCGTCTGCCGGACTGGTCCCAGAGTGACACTTGCTTCAACAACCAAGGTCTCCCCTGCAACGGCGTTGTGTCAGCCAAGTGTGCGCAGAAGTGCATCGACTTCAACACGCCCTGCCGTGGGTGTGTCGACCTTGCCGATGATCCTCCGGGACGTATGATTGGGTATTTTGGCTCCTTGGCCAGTCAGATTGATGTCGATACAGCTGCGACGGCTTGGACGACCGACAGGCTTGGAGACCGGCCGGATGAGTTGACTCGCTTTCTGGTTGATGTGGTCGGAACCTTCTTCAGGTTCCATCTCGCGTCCCATTTCAAGTATCCCGGGCGGAATCCGTCCACTGGGGACGAGTACGCCGACATCATGGTTGCGAGACCCATTGAAGAGGCTCCGCAGATTGCTGCGACTATCTATGGGCGGTACGGAATCTCGGTAGCGCTCAATTTGATAGAGGCCTATGAGGCAGCAACAGGAATCGACGTGGCCGACGAGGCCAAGAACCTGAGGGAGAGTCTGCGCGAGAGCCAGCGTCTTCTCCTTGACGCGCTAGAAAAGGTCGATATTGAGGCCCTTGCAGAGGTTCTTGCCAAGATTCGCGAGATTGGAGGCAACGATGTGCTGTCTAATGTCTACTTTGGAGGTTTCAAGACGCCCGTCAAGAGCGCAAAGGTCGGGTTCGACACGTACAAGGTGGGTCGGCTCGAGATAGAGGCTGTTGAGGCAGGCGCTGAAGACGAATTCAGCAAGGTTCGTTTGGTGACTGATGAGCAGGGCGTTATCAGGGAGTGGTCATGTGAGCTTCGAACTGCTTAAGAAACAGGTTATTGACCGTGACTTGTGCGAGGGTTGCGGCCTCTGCGCAGGTACATGCAAGTCCATCACCATGGTGGACGGAAGACCCAAACTCACTGGCAAGTGTATTCTCGACCGTGGTGCCGACCACTGCGGTCGATGTTTTGACATCTGTCCGCAGGCGCACCCCGAGCAGGTTCCTGCCGAGATGGAAGAGCCGCTCCTTGCAGTGTCGGTACGAGCCAAGGACGAATCCATACAGGTGGTTGCGTCTAACGGCGGCTTCGTGACGGCGCTGTTCAAGCATCTACTTGAGACTGGAGAGGTCGAGGCTGTGATAGGTATCGTCGGAGGGAAGTACGCCCCACAGGCAGCGGTTGCGGAGAAACCAGAAGACGTACTAAAGCTGGCTGGGACAAGATATTCACCCTCTGGTGTAATGACGAAGTTGATCGAGCAGCAGAAGAAGACTCGAGGCCAGTTGGCTGTTGTGGGAATGCCCTGTGAGCTTCGTGGCGTGAGCCGATGGGAGGAGATGCTTGGTATTTCCGTCTTGAAGATCGGCCTGTTCTGCTCGAACAACATGCGCAAGGATGAGAGCGGCAAGGCCACGAAAATGACTCCGTGTGACCACTGTACTGACTTCATAGGTGTTCACGCTGACATCTCTTGTGGATTCGCAGGGAGCGGAAAGGGGTACACAACGGCAATCGCACTCACTGAACGAGGAAGAGAAGTACTCCAGAAGGCTCTGGACGCTTCCTTGTTCGATGTAACAGAACCGAACTTGGACCGTGTCAAGGCATCGCAGCAGCGGAAGTCCAAACGATCGCCAGCAGAGATTGATATGCCGTTGCGTGAGAAGATCCTTGCAACGCTGGTCAGCAGCGGCCCTGCTGATACGGTCTCCATATCGGAGAGTCTAGAGGCCAAGGCTGAGAAGGTTCACTACCATCTCTTGGTGCTCCAACAAGAGGGCTTTGTTGAGCTCCACGAAAATCCATCGGATCCATATCGACTTGAATGGCACGCCACTCAATAACATCGTAGAAGGAGGTCGTACAGGAAATGGATTATGACGAAGAACTGGATGTGCGAGGACAGGTATGCCCCTATCCAGCATTGAGAACTAAGAAAGCGCTGATGAAGATGAGCCCCGGCAAGGTGCTGAGGGTCCTCATCGACCATCCACCGGCTGTGGATTCGGTGCAGCGCGAGATTGCAAAGACGAAGAATGAGTTCCTTGGTGTCGAGGAAGAGGAAGAAGGCGAGTGGGCCCTCTACTTCAAGTGCGTCAAGTAACCCAGGGTGAGCAGCATGGCCAAGCTTGCCTTTGTTGTGCAGACTGAGCCATACAAGTTCGAGGCCATAGACACACTCCTCAACATGGTGCGCGCCGCACAGAGAGCGGGACACACTATTCTTGGAGTCTTCTTTTTTGGCTCTGGTGTCCACGCTCTCCACGGCCATGTCGACCCGGGCGATAGTGTTCGGAACCTCACGGAACGCATCGAGAGCGAGTTAGCGGACAAGGGCATCCCGATTATGGGCTGCACTGCTTGGCTGTCCATGGGGGGCGTCTGGGCAAAAGACAGGATTGAGTCCGTACGCGAAGAGGGGCTGGGAACGCTCACGGAGCTTGCCACCCAGGCTGACAAACTGATATTCTTCGGTCCAGGGGTGTGAGATCGTGGAATCGGTATTGATCTACTGTGACAAGGGTCCGTTTGGTACAAATATCACGGCAGAGGCTATTCGTCTCGTCGCAGGGTTCCTGGGCCTCGGCCCCACGATTGAGTGCCATCTCATACTCGATGGCGATGCCGTGTACATGCTAAAGTCAGGACAAGATGTCAAGGGGCTGGGAGTCGATTCCCTAGACGAACCGCTGGAACTCTTAGAACTCGTTGATGCTGATGTGTACGTGGTCGAGAACGCACTGGCAGAGAGGGGATTGTCATGCGAAGACCTCGTTGACTATCCAAACCTGCACTTCATCAGCATGGAACATCTATCCAGAATGATCACCGATCACAGTTCCGTCTTTCATATGTGAGGTGTTTCTGTGCCGAAGAGGATTCTCTACCTCTATGGATTCAGCCCAAGGATTCACAACCACCTGCAGCGTCTGGCTAGAATCGTAGCCCATCAGACTGAACAGGGTCACGGCGTGGCTATTGCCTTGCTCCATGATGGGGTTGTCGGTGCAGTTCCGTCCGATAGACTGCCTGCTGCCCTGAAGGAGCTCTTGAAGTTGGGGGCGAAGTTCTATGTCCTCGGGGAAGACCTAGATGCCAGAGGCCTTGGTGAGTTCCAGCTGCGGGACGAGCTGGAACGGATTGACTACGACTCGCTCATAGACCTAATTGTACAATGCGACACACTGTGCTCTTGGATGTGAAAAATGGAGACAGGGGCATCTGGCCCCCGGATCTTCTAGAACTCAATATACCTGTCGTGCTTGAAGATACCGTCAATCATGGTCGCTGCGCCAGCGATCTCAATTCGGTCGTCTCGGAGATCATTCTCTGCGAGACCCCTGAACTGGGCTGAGTTAGAACAGACCTGAATCTTGCCGCCTTCTTCCAGAAACATGTCGATGAGTTCAGGAAGGGGTGGAAAGCCAGGTGCCTTGATCCTCTCGGCGACGCCTTTCTTCATGAGCCAGACGGCGTCCATCATCAGGAAGATTGTGACATCGATGTCCTGGGCCTGCGCCGTCGTGCCGGTGACAAATGGTCCATAGCACCGTTCGGCTGCCTCAGGTCCCCACTGACCAATTATGTATAGCGATGGCATTCTCTATCATCTCCTTACATCTGGGCTAGGCCCGCGTAGTTGAGTACAACGCCCAACAGGAAGAAGAACAACATCAGGAGGTTCGTCATGTGCGCACTGTGCATCGGGGCACCCTGCATTGTCTTCATGAGTATCGGTAGCACTTGGAGAAACTCCATCAGTGTGGCAAGGAGGACAAGTACCAACTCCGCAATGAGAATCAGGTGCAACATGTCCATTGAAGCCGGGGGAGTCGGCGGGAAGATCATTCCGATACCAAGGGCCCCAAATGAAACAAACATCGCGAACATCAGCATCATCACCTGCATCATGAGGTACATCCCCATTCTGCGGGCGAGTATGAAACCCGAGAACATGGCACTGATGGCCAGTCCCGTCATCAAGAAGAGTAGCAGTTGAAAGACCGCCATTGTTTTCACCTGTAAGGCTTCGAAGTTCGCCAGCGTTCACATAAACATGTCGGAAACGGTACATGGGGCGTATGAGTAGGTTACAGGCCGTAGGAAGAATACCAAAAATGGGTCGTATTTCGGTACTTCTGTCACATCGTGTTAAGAAAAGCAATAAAAGGTAATGGCCGCGAGGTGCCCGTGTGAATTACAATGGCTGACTACGAAGTGGCAAGGGAATTTGATGCGTCAGGGCTCAGGTGCCCCATGCCTGTGTTGAAGCTGAAGAAGGAAATACAGAGAATTGATGTCGGACAAGTGTTGAAGGTCATCGCGACTGATGTGGGCACTAAGAAGGACTTTCCATCATGGGCTGAGAGGACTGGTAACGAAGTCCTTGAGATGCGCGAAGAAGGCGACAAGATCGTATGGCTCATCAAGCGCAACAAGTAGCTCTCTGCTGCACGGGGGAGGCACGGACTCATGCCGGCAGTCCGTCGCCTTACGGCGGTCTAGTCTTGTGTTTTCAGTGCCAAGAAACCACCATACGGCGAGGTATTCGTATGCGAAATGTTGTACGTCCTGCGGGGAGAAGATCCACATGCCAGTCATGAGCCTCCGCGAGTCGTCTCACGATGAGTAGACCCCGGCCTCCGTGCTTCTTCGAAGAAACGCGAAATCTGAATAGATTCTTCTTCATGTCCTCGGGAATAGTTCGACCATTGTTCGATACCAGCACCGAGAGGAATTTCTGGTCAGTTGCCGTACTAACCTCTACTCTGGTGGCCTGACCGTGCTCCACGGCATTCTTGAAGAGGTTCACGAAGATTTGAAGAACGCGTGACCTGTCGCACAGAACGGTCGGAAGGTGTTTGTGTTTCAATCGAACGCCGACAGGAAGTGCGGCCTTCGCTGCCTCCTCCAGAATCTCGTCAAGCGGGCACTCTTCAAGTGCTGCAATCGTCTGCCCCGCGTCAGCAAGTTGGACCGACTCTTCAAGGATTTTCACGATCTGTTGCACTATGGCGTTTATGTCTCCGAACCTGCTGTCATCGTATTTCTCTTTGAGCAATTCGAGATGAAGAGTTATTTGTTGAAGGAAACCCTTGACATCGTGACTCATGTCGTGGGCGAACCTGCTGAGCTCCTCGTTCTGCCGGGCAAGCATGCGTTGCATCTTGATGAATTTCGTGATATCGGTGATTGTCATGGCGACAAAGTTTGGCACAGTTCTTGAGAACGACAGAATGAAGATGCCGTCTAGACCGAGTGCAGGGGACTTGCAGGGGATTTCACCGGAGATGGGGTGTCCCGACTCGGCAGCCTCGACGAGGGCGCTATAGATCTCAGGCATTCCAGGAAATATCATGGACAGGGACGCTCCGATCAGACGTGCGATGCTGCCGCCTGTAAATTCGTTTGCAGCCTCATTGTACAAGACCAACTTGAAGTCGTTCTCGACCTGCTCCCACAGCATGGCTGGGATGGGAATCGCATTGAAGGCCCTGATGAAGAACTCTTTATGGATTGGTTGGAGTCTTGTGGCGCGCTTGGGAATTCGGGGCTCGGCCCCGTTGACCACCAGCAGATTGCCCGGTGCGCCTATGACAATGGCACGGACGGTGCAGTGAATCCTGCCCCCGTGCCGATTTCTATACGAGGCTTCAAACTCCATGAACCCCCGTTCTTGTAGCTCAGCGATTCTCGCGGCAAGTTTTCGTTCCGTTAATCCCCACTCTATGTCCGTGATCTTCATCCGCGGCATCTCTGCAGGCTCGTAGCCAAGAAGAGATGTGAAGAGTGCATTTCCCTGTAATATAGTTCCGAACTCATCATGGGCAATCATAATCCTCGTGGAGGCCTCGTCAAGCACAGCCTGAAATAGATGTGCAATCCTTGCCATGATGTCTTCAGTCACAACCATGCCGAGGAAGTCGCCATCGTGTATGAGGGCTGCAACGTGCAGACGCAATGGTGTCTGTCCTTCAGGACTGACTTCCACGGAGATTGGTTCGGGGTCCTTTCTTCCCTTTAGCAGCTCGTAAGCGCTGCGGATGGCGTCAGCTACCTGTTTCGCTTCGCCCCCAGCTCTCTCAAGAACTTCGATGTCACGGCTCTTTACTCGTGCGGCCCGTAGGAATGAGTCATTTGCTATTAGAAGTCTGCCTGAGGCATCGAACACGGCGGCGGCGATGGGCATGAGGCTGACAATAGCTGAGAAAAACTCATGCCATAGGTTTCCAGCAACGGTTGTTGTTCGTTCTGGACTCACTTTCGCCACTCACTTCTAGATTCAATGCCCTGTTGCTCTCTTCAAGAAAGCACTTAATGTCACTGAGTTGGTCACGTTGGTTGGGATATAAGGAATTCGAGTGTTCGTCATATCGCATAACTCACATGACCACGTTCGTCAGAAGGCTCTCGAATCGGGTTTCGCATGTCTTGCGGGTATTGCGCAACATCTCGCTGGCCGAGTTTCTGCCGACAAGTTCGGCGGCACGCTCAGAGAACGACTTGGACAGGGTTTCTAGAGCGTCAGTCAGTCTGTCAATATCGGTGGGGCTTAATGTTGGGAATCGTTCGTAGCGGACCTCTCCGTCGGGTAGGACCCGCAGAAATGAGATCCACGGGCACCTCGTTACGTTCTCGCTCACTATTGACTTGTACTCGATGAGGGCTTTCTCTAGACCCACAAGATCTATCATCTGTCGGAACACCTGAGTTGCCACACACTCGGCTACCAGTGAGAACTTGCCTTCTAGGGACAGTCGCTCTACGAGTCCACGGTTGAGGAGGTAACCCAATTCGAAGAGAACTGCTTCGTTGTCGCTTATGTCCAGTCGGTCCATGAGGTCGCCTAGAGGGGTTCGACCGTCTAAGGACCCAACGACCCGCAGTGTGTCCTCGGAGATGCCTGTGGGATTGTCCGGTGAGAGAAGAATCGAGAGCGACTCTGCAGAAGGCATTAGTATGTCCGAGTCCGAAGGGATATGCAAGAGGTAGACTGCTCCGGACCAATAGGCGGCAGAAACTAGTTCTATCGTTTCATCGAGAGCAAGACCCTGTTCCTCAGCGGCCTCGCCGACAGTCTGCCAGTCTCGTACTTGCTTCAGGAACTTTGTTATCTTGAATTTCTGGCTGGGTGTCATCTTAGCGAACTGTACCGGATCTCTAGACACATTGAGTATCAATGTCCTCTCGGAGATGCGATCGCTGGTAAAGACGCGTCTAACATAGCCGTCAAACTCGACCAGCACGCTCCCGTGAAACTCGTCAGCGTCTCGCAGATGATAGAAAGCCTCTTCAAACTCCCTGACGACCATTCTCAGTTTACTTCTCAGTTCTGTTGTATCGCGGCTGACCGCCAATACCCCAGTGGCCCAGACTCCGTTCTCTACTATCATCGTGGCGTCGTGCCCAAAGATGGTCTTCCACTGCGATGCCGTGCGTCCTGTCATCTCTCCCATGAAGCTACTCAGTGCCGAGATGAACCCCGACAGAATCTGGGAATCTTGTTTGCCAGGCACGAATTCATGCGTATACGGAGCAAGTCCAGAGCTTGTGTTGAGAATAAACAGGACTTGCTCATTGGAGAGAACCGTTGTAGCATGGAGAGTACGGAGCCGCTCTAGCTCGCTGATATCGTTGCAATCCATTACACGTACCCCTGTCCCCTGAGCGACTGTTCGGGCCACGAACTTGCAAAGCTGCCAGCCATCTCTGTCAGGCTGTCCCTGGTTGACAGAGCAAAGCATTGCGCGCAACCCTACACTCAAGTGAATAATTGACATACACTATTTGGCTGTTTTTCTCAGGAACTGTTTTCGTCAGCAGTACTAATCTGAGGGCTCAGCGGCGTCCTGTTCGCTCTCACATGACAAGTGGTAGAACACGGATAAGTTCCAGTGTCCATTGAGGAAGAACGAGTCGGGTCAGGAGCGGGATTACCTGCACGCCTTGGGAAACGGCGTACCGCAGCGCCCCCGCGAACTCAGGGTCAGTTTCAGCGTTTGGAGAGAACGCGTCGGCATCCGGTCTCTGCACCACGAATACTACGAAAGCGCTGTCGACGGTTCCGTCTTTGAGCGCCCGCACTAGGTACCTCACATGCCGTGCTCCTCTTGATGTCACAGCGTCTGGAAACATTGCCGTCCTATCAACCACGAGCGTCGATGACTTTACCTCGATGAAAGTGTGGCCAGCGCTTCCATGCAGCAGAAAGTCGAATCGTCCTCCGTACGCGGGCGGTTCGCTCTTGAATGATGAATAAGGTGGGACTAGAGGAAGCCGGTGTTCAGACAATAGCTGGCGCACAAACCTATTCGGAAGGTTCGAATCGAGAGATACAATGACACCATCATGTCTGACCGCGGCAAGGTCCACGCTGGTCTTGCGCTTGTGATTGGGCCTTGGTCGGAGCAGGACTGTTGCACCCGGCGTTAGGAGCTCGTCCATTCGGCCCGGATTGGGAACAAAGGCCCATACTATTTCACCGCCAATCCTCACGACCGCAAGGAACCTGTTGGGACGAGCGACAAACTCTGCCTCGATCACTGTGAAGTGTTCGACGCTATTGGTGTGCGTAGGTGCGTGAGCACGGGCTGGCATGAGACGCAGCTAGGCATTCTGAGAAGATAAGCGTGAAGATAGCTCCAAGACCTCTCCGCAGTGACCGCGTGGCTGAGAACGTCAATATTTTTGAGGGGATTGTTTCCGGCTGTAACAACCACAGCACAAGTGGACATAGTGACGGAGCGGCGGTGACCAAAAAATGAACCATCAGGTCGATATTGGAGACAATGCAAGGTCATGCGCCGCTGGTGGACTCAGCAACCTGCGCAGTGTGAGTCAGCAGGCGGATTCACTGTCTGGGCGTCATACGAGATGGGGGTTCTCGTTTCGTGACATTTCGCCCCGGCGGGTAGTGCGCCTGTGTGCGATATCGCTGACCTTGTTGCTGGTTCCGGTTTCCGGAGACTTGACGGTAGCGGACGACGGGGTTTTCCTGAATCTGTATTCGTTGTTCTGGCAATTCAGGCAAAGGGGATTCTCCACGCCCCAGGTTTCTTTGGTAGGAGTAGTCCTTGCAGTCATCTCCATCGTCCCAATCATGACATGGTACGAGTGGTTTCGTTCCAGAGAGAACAATCGAGTGGCTCTTGACAGCGCAGTATTGCCGGTTGCGTGGTCGCTCGTGATGAATGAAGTGGCCAGGTTTGTCTACACAAACGTGTACGGGTTGATTTGGTCACCGCGACCGCAGATCGTGCTTGGCCCATTAGAGTACGGCCTTGTCTTCTTGACGTTGGTCGTCTTAGTGCCAGCACTGAGGAGCGACTTGGACCGTAGGGCATCTGCGACACATGACAGTTCAATCCGCAGGAGCCGACTGGCATGTCTGTTTGGTCGCGTGAGGTCGGAATTGACGGCTGGGACCCTAGTCGCTCTCTCTGTCCCGCTCAATCTTACACTTCTCTATGTTACTGGCAATCAATCTGCTGCATATGATTGGGCGATGGTGGGAGTTTCTCAGGCTCTCTGGCTATACCTTGACTCTGGCAATCCAGTTGTAGCTGGACATCAGTTCTATGTCCTCGTGTGGACAAGACCTATCCCAGTCTTCTACACAAGCATTGCTCAGTGGGCACTGTTGCTGCTCTTCTTGAGAGAGCTCTCGCTCTATGCACGACGTGAAACCGGGCGTACCAGATTTGCGGCCGCAACATTTGCATCATTTCTGCCCTTTGGAGTGAACTGTTTCCTCTTCGACTTGGAATCTGGCGGAGATGTGATGTTATTCCTACCATTGACAATAGTTGTGTCGTTGATCATGTTGTGGCTAGGCTTTTTCTCATTTGATGTTGACAAGGAAACCGATGAAACCCTGTCGCCAACGGTGCCTGAGGAACTTCCGGCACCTCTTGAGGAGCTTGTGCGCGTGCCGTTGAGGGACCTAATAGTTTCAAGGTTGAGAAGGAGACGTAGAGATGGAAGAATACGAAGAGATAGTATCGAAGATGAACACAACTGACCTGTTTCGACTGGCGCGTGCACTGAACGTTCCGATGACACAGCGTATCATGCGCAAGAGCCTCTTGATTCGAATGCTGCAGGAGAGGCTCAGGGAACTTCCCACGGAGGAGCCCCCTGCGCTACGAGATCCGGCCATAGTCATAGCAGGCATGTCGAAGCGTTTCGGCACCAACGTTGCAGTTCGTCGACTAAATCTGGCGGTCCATCCAGGCGAGATTGTTGGGCTGGTCGGTCCAAATGGCGCGGGGAAGACGACGACTCTTCGAATTATTGCCGGTATCATTCGTCCCACTCGTGGAAGGGTGATAGTAAATGGTCACGACATCACGCGCCATGGAATCGAGGCCAAACGTGTTATTGGGTACGTCCCCGAACGACCGTCATGCTACGAGAATCTCAAGGTGCGTGAATACCTCACTTTTGTTGCCAAGATC
>QMYR01000071.1 GCA_003662765.1 Candidatus Thorarchaeota archaeon | reverse complement strand
TGCAACATAACGCGTGCAGAGGCCATGGAATACTTCGCGCACGATATTGCCAAGTATGCGCCAAGAGCGCTGAAGATAGTCCGGCCAAAGTCCAAGGTGACCGTGGGAGCGTTCTCCAAGAAACTGAAGTTGACCCCTAATCGTGGTGGTGCACTGGCGGCCGCGTTGACTGATATGGGCGTCTTTCAGACAAGAAGCGTGAAGGTCCCGTTGAGGAAAGTGGCTCTCTCAGGCATGACACTTGCAGGCACTTACTGGAGCTGGATGCAACTGGTAGGAGGCGCCACCCCTTCGTGGATTGACATCCTGCTGACAACGACTGTGGGTCTTGTGGTATCAGTCATCATTGCATACTGCATGAACTGGCTTGCTCGTGTACCCAGACTGGGCTATGAGTAGAACGTTGTAACGACGCACGGGGTTACGAACAGCCCCTTGCTCCTCGGTAGCGTTTTATCTGTGTTTGTCGCTGCGACATATGATTCCTCATGAGTAACTTGGTGGAAGACTATTCATACCGATGGGAAAATGACGAGGTTCTGGTCGAGATTACATATAGTGTTGCAGGCGTCAGTACGACTGTCGTCATCACATCAAGGTTCACCGGGAAGATGATGCTCCTTGACGTTGGCGACGGCGCACTGCGCGACCTTCTCGCGAGGGGCAGCATCGACTTTGTCAACGACATCGATGTGATTGCGATAACGCATGGCCATTTTGACCACATGGGCGGGCTCTATCCATTGTTGGGATTCATGAGAATGTTGGGGCGAAGTGAGCCGCTGAATATCCTTGCTCCCGCGGGGTGTGTCGAAGTCACCAATGTGGTTCATGCTTTTAGGCAGGCGTATCACAGCACGATTCCGTTCCGCATCTTCATTCATGAGGTGGGGAACAACACCGGGTTCGATACAGACTTCTTCAAGACCGAAGCGGTGGAGGTGGAGCACTTCGGGTTGGAGAACACCTCAGGAGAAGACCGCCTCATGCCTGCCCTTGGATTCAGAGTCCGCGTGGGACAGACCTTGGTGGCCTACACAGGCGACACACGCTACTGTGAGGGTGCAGAGAAAGTTGTGCAGAACGCTGACATTGCAATTATTGAGGCGACTCGTACTGAGGCCCCTGAGGCCGGGTTTCGCGTGCACTTGTCTGAAGAGGAGGCTCAGCGACTTGGGTCGCTGGCAAAGGAGTTTCTTCTGGTGCATCGGCTACCTGCGTCTGTGATCAATGATGGATGAATACATCTATCACTTCTCTTCGGGTTCGAGGACCGCCTTGATGCGAATAAGGCCGGCTCCTATCTTTTTTTGCTTCGTTATTCTGAAGTGGCCTAGTACGCCTGTCCTGTCAACGTGGGGCCCCCCACAGACCTCTCTACTAAAGTCTCCCACAGAGTACACGGACACCTCGTCGCCGTACGTATCCCTGAAGAATGCGAGTGCGCCGCTTGCAATGGCCTCCTCATAGGGCATCACTTCTCGTTTCACTTTCAGGTCACGCTTGATAACATCGTTGACCAGATCCTCTACCTGCTTGATCTCTTCAGGGGTGAGCTTTCGTGGGAATGTGAAGTCAAAACGCAGTCTCTCTCTTGTTATGTTACTACCCATCTGACGAACTGACTCTCCTAGCACATGTCGCAGGGCTGCCTGCAGTAGGTGGGTGGCCGTATGTAGTTTTGTGATCTCCTCGCTGTGGTCTGCCAGTCCACCCTTGAACTTGCCCTGTGTTGCTGTTCGCGAAATCTCCCTGTGGTGTTCGAACTCACGTCGGAACTCATCCATGTTAATTTTGAGGCCTCTCTCTTCGGCAATCTCCCGTGTGATCTCAAGTGGAAGGCCGAAGCTGGTGAATAGAAAAAACGCGTCTTTTCCGGTAACGGTTCCTGTGGAATCGATGATGCGCTGCAGGCGTTTCATGGCCTTGCTGAGAGTCTTCCGGAACTTGCGCTCCTCATCAATCAGATTCTGCATGACAAAGTCGCGGTTTCTCTCAGTTTCGTCGTAGACATCCTTGTACATCTCAATCACGATGTCTGCGAGCGTTGGCAGAAAGCCGCTCTCTATGCCCAGTTTCTCAGCACTCAGGATGGCCTTTCGGAGAAGGCGCCTGACCACATACCCCTGTTCAACATTGGAGGGCGAGATCCTTCTGTCGTCAGCCATTATCATGACTGCGGCCTTAGTGTGGTCTGCGATTATACGGCACAAGACCTCGTCCTTCTCTGTGAACTCCTCCTTTGGAGAGAGTTCCTTGATCTTGTCAATCAAGGGCTTGAAGTTCTCAGTGTCGTAGACAGTCGGCACTCTCTGCAGCATCGCAGCGGTGCGTTCTACACCCATTCCTGTGTCGACATTTCGCTGTTTCAGGGGTTCGTAAGTGCCATCTTCCCTCTTGTTGTATTCCATGAATACATCGTTCCAGACCTCGACATAGTGACCGCAGTTACATCCCGGCTTGCAGTCGGGACCACACTTGGGAATCTCGTCAACCTCAATGAACATCTCAGTGCAGGGACCACATGGACCCGTCGTGCCAGCGGGGCCCCACCAGTTGTCCTTCTTCGGGAGATAGTATATCCTCTCCTCAGGAACTCCAAGACTCTTCCAGATCTCCGCAGACTCTGTGTCACGAGGCGCGTCATCATCACCTGCAAAGACAGTCACTGAGAGCTTCTCAGGATTGAAACCAAGCCACTCCTTTGAGGTCAGGAATTCGAAGCTCCATGTGATGGCCTCTTTCTTCCAGTAGTCTCCCAAGCTCCAGTTTCCGAGCATCTCAAAGAATGTCAGATGCGTGGTGTCACCAACATCATCGATGTCAGTCGTACGGATGCACTTCTGGCAGTTGGTGAGCCGTTTCCCTTTCGGATGAGGTTCTCCTAGCAAGAACGGTACAAGAGGGTGCATTCCTGCCGTTGTGAAGAGGACTGTCGGGTCATTCTCTGGGAGTAGCGAGGCTGAAGGGATTATAGCATGTCCTCTCTGCCGAAAGAACTCTAGGTACTTCTTGCGTAGTTCATTGATTCGCATTGTGTCTCACCAGGCTGCAGAAGTGGCATCTCTGGCGTGTGACATGGCGGACGGATTTTAATGCTTTCGAACTGGCTGCGGGAGAACAGTCAAGTATATCTCATTCAAGAATCAAACCCGATGGCGTCATGCGGTATCTCTTTAGCCGCCCTCCGAGCCACGGGAATCGATTCAACCAGTCTAGGAATCTGTCGTTGGTGATTATGTCCGCACCAGTGCGTTGCGCTATGCGGATGATGACAAGGTCATCGTTCTGACCGGGACGAGCCTCAATGACGTACCCAGCAGAAATCATATCCATCAAGAGTTCCGGATTGTCTATGCGGTGTTTCAAGGCGGCCGAGACGACAATCACTGGGCTGTATCCTGTACTGAGCAGGCTTTGGCGGGCCAAGAGAATGTTCCGCGCCCTTGGGTGAGCAGTGGCTGACAGATAATGTGCTACATTCGTACCATCAACAATGACCTGACGCGAAACCTGCCTCCGTTGATTGCGTGTCCGGGAGTTTCTCTCCCTACACCTCCGGATGTGGTCGTCGATTGTGTCCTTGCTGAACAGTCGGTCGCAATATGGGCAATGGATTCTCTTCGGCACGACCGATTCCTTCTTCAATCTCTTGAGGTGGGAGTCGTGACGTAGCACGATATGAAGGCTCCTGATTGGCGGCTGAGCCTACTCTTAACAGCTAGATGATGAGCGCCATCAGAAAAAGCCAGCCAGTACCGATTATGAGGTGAATCACGGCCAATACTGTTGCGACTCTAGCGAAGCTGATGAGACTGATTGGTCTACCCTCTTGTTCCGCTAGGGCGAGGACAAGAAGGTTCGCTGGTGCCCCAATCGGAAGAAGGTAACCACCAACATTGACGGCAAGGATGAGCACGGCGGGGATTACCGGCGTGATAGTCGCAAACTGTGATGCCAACGGGGCAAGTACTACCGAAACTGGAATATTATCGATGACAGCTGACAGGACTGCCGGTACCCAGATCAGAAACACGATGGCGTTGCTCACCTCTCCACCAATAATGTTTCCAACAGCCACGCCGATGTCCTCTATTATTCCTGTAATGTCCAGTGCCGCTACAAGCCCAAAGATTCCAACGAGAAAGAACACGGTTCCCCAGCCGACTCGTGCGAGAATGTTATCCACACGTTCCCGTGTCGCCAGCAGCATGACGAAGGCTATCAGGATGGCCACCATTGCTGGTTCGATGCCCGCTGTCGTACCAATGGTAAACCCAAGTATGAGAATTACAATCGCAACCACGGACATGTAGAAGTCATTTCGCGACCGAATCATGTATTCTGGATCGATGAGCAACATTTGGTTAATCAGGTCATCGGGGCCTGGGACAAGACGATTGCCAAATACCCTGAGAAAGATTGGCATTGACACCAGCATTAGGATGATTGACAGGGGCATCAGCGTGATAAAGAGGAGCGTGGCAGAGATTCCCGTCTTGTCTGCAATGACAAGGTTAGGCACCGCCCCCACAATAGATGGAATCGACGCGAAGTTGCACACTATGGCCTCCGAGATCAAGTACGGTCTGAAGTCGATCTCAAGGGCCTTGCATACCTCGATTGTCAGGGGGCCAATGATAAGAATCGTAGATACTGTGTCAAAGAACAGCGAGATGGCAAACACGAAGAGATTGAACATGACAAACAGCCGTTTCGGATCGCCCTGTGTTGGTCTGGCGATTGTGATTGCAATGTACTGGAACATTCCCGAGGCGCTGGCCACCGCCACAATCACCATCATGGCAGTGATGAACAGAATTGTATGCCACTCAATATGTTCGACAAGGTGCCTGAACGTGGCGCCCTGCGTGGGGTCTATCGAGTTCGCAATCCATAGAATCACACCAACAATACCCATGCCAGTCATCGCCATGGCCGTTCTGTTGACTCTCTCACTGGAGATTAGGAGATACGTGCCGATGAACACAATGAGAACAGGAAGACCGACAGGCTCCATATGGGCACCTCTGACGACGTAGACGCGATGTCCTGTGGGTGGAATACGGTGCGGCTATTTCACATTTCCGTGAGAAAGTCCACTATGCTTCGCGTCACCCTATCAGAAACATCACACCAATCAACCATGCACTGCCTATTGTAAGGTGAATGAGCCCAAGAACTGTGCCAATCTTCGCGAACTCGCTGAACGGAATGTGTTCATGTTCTCTCTCAGCAAACCCGATGGCAACCATGTTGGCAGGTGAGCCAAGAGGTGTGAACAGATAACCTCCAATGTTCACAGCAAACACTAATGCAAGAGGCAGTACTGGTGATATGTACGAGAAGTCACGTGCGATTGGTGCGAGTACTGCAGAAACCGGCAGGTTGTCCAAGAAGGCTGAGAGCATAGCTGGAATCCATACGAGAAACACAGTGGCAAAGATCGCATTATCACCAATGATACCGCCTATCACAACTCCCAGCTCCTCAATCAGATGGGTGACTTCAAGGGCCACCACGAGACCAAAGAGCCCCACGAGGAAGAACACAGTTTCCCATCCAACCTCTCTTAGAAACTTGTTTGCCCGGTCGTGTGACATGAGGAGAAGGGCGGAGGCGACAAGAAGTGCTACCATAGGGGGCTCAATGTGGAGCGTTGGTCCTAGTGCGAAACCTGTGACAAGACCAGCGAGAGCAATGACCGAGGCGTAGAAGTCCCTCTCTGAACGAATCATGTGCGTAGGGTCAATGTCAAACACTGCCTCCACACGGTAGGTTTCTGTAGTGCCAAAAGACTTCGCATACCACCTTGTCATTATTGGCAGGCTTACCACCAAGAGAATGATTGCAAGGGGCATGAAGACGATAAAGAGAAACCCCGCATCGAGGTCCGTTTCGCCAGCAATGACGAGGTTGGGTACGGCACCCACGATAGAGGGGATGGACGCAAAGTTACACGTGAGGGACTCGGAAACAAGAAACGGCTTAAAGTCGATCTCAAGGGCCTTGCACACCTCGATTGTGAGCGGTGCCATTATGAGCATGGTGGACGTTGTGTCAAAGAACAGCGAGATTGCGAACGTGAATATGACAAAGGTCTTGAACAGTGCCTTATGGTCGCCTCCGCTCGGCTTGGCGAGTTGTAGGGCGATGTATTGAAACATCCCCGACGCTCCCGCAACGCCAACAATGATCATCATTGCAGTCACGAACAATATTGTTGACCAGTCGACATGGAGGGCTAGTTCCTCGAATGTGATACCTCCCTCTATTCCCATCTCATGGCCAATCCAGAGGACAACGCCCACTACGGCCATGCCGAGGAGAGACATTGCGGTGCGGTTGACCTTCTCTGTAGATATGATGGCATAGGTGCCGATGAAGACTACAAGTACTGCAAGGCCAAGGTTGTTCATACCGTTGCATCATCCTGTAAAAGCGATGACTGTACGTGGAGCGCACACTGTGCATCTCACAACTGAGGCAACGACCACCTCAGAGTACGGCCCCTCATTAATCTGACGAAAACCTTGGTCTATCGGGCGACGACGTATGGCATTCCCTCACAGATATCGCCCGTGACAAACTGCCTCAAATCAACAACACCTTCGGTTATCTCAATCTCGGCCACCGCCTTCTGAGCAAGGGCCTCATAGTCATGGTTTCTCGGTCGACCGTAGCCTAGCGGCACTGTGATTGCCGTTATCCCATTCACTGTGACGACGTTGCGGATGTGACTATGGCCAGAGATGCTGAGAATCACTCGGCCGTCCCTGAGGAGTATCTGACCAGTCTTCACTGACCCCATGTAGGCGCTGAAGAAATCCCACGGGAGGCGGTTCTTGTACACAGTGAGTTCGCGAAAGGGGAGATGATGCGACACATACACTATGTGCCTCACCTGTTTGGGCAACGTAGATAGGTCATACTCCAGTTTCCGGTTGAATAGGTCTGTGGCCTCCTCATCAGTAAAGTCCCAGTCGACATTGAAGACATCGAACCAGGTGGCCCCACGATACTCTTTTCGTCTGTAGTTCTCCTCGGGGATCTTCAGTTCGGGCCTTGCGAAGGAGTAGTCCGCCCAGCCCATGCTTCCGACGAACCCGAGTCTCTCACGTACATACGGTTCATCTGGAAGATAGTGAAACCCTGCGTCGTGACAGGCCTCCCCAATTAGCCGAGAGTACTTCTCCAACGATCCTATCCCCTTGTCCTCCTCGAACCATATGTCGTGGTTTCCGGGCACATAGAGGTTGGCGGCATGTTCCAGTTTCAGTTCGGCGAGTGAGGCCCGTAGGGTATCGATTCTGTTGCTGACATCGCCTGCTATCACGAAGATGTCAGGGGTCATGGCCTCTGCCTGTTTCCTGATTGCCTCGATGAGCGGAGCGTCTGCCCCGTTCGGCTGAACATGGATATCTGAAACCGCGGCAATCTTCATGTTAGCTCACCGAGTGCAGACCGCAGAATGGCTGATGAGGTCACGATTATTAAGTTAGCGAGTGGCGAGTGTGCTGGACACACATCCGAACCTTGATATTTCCTGAGGCCTGACTTCTCTTCTATCATGTCATGGTGATGTCATATGGCGAATCGGATTGAAGCACAGGCGCCGCCTGCGGCAGACACCTCTCAAGTCAAGGCCGTCAGGGATCCCTCAGAGATAGCGGACACGTACGCACTGTACTTGGATGACGAGTCCCACTCTTTCGATGGGCGGGCTGATGAGATACTCTTCCCAACGACGGAGGGCGAACTGGCCGCTTTTCTCAAGCAAGCACATGCCAAGAACGTCCCTGTGACCATTCAGGGTAGTAGAACAGGGCTCACAGGTGCTGCAGTGCCTCTGGGTGGTATTGTCATCAATGTGGAAAAGATGAACCGCCTTCTCTACATGGACTACGAGGAGTCGCGCGGTGTGTATACAATCGCTGCCGAGCCCGGTGTCCTGCTCGAAGACCTTGTGAGGGCCGTGACCACGAAGAGCCTGGACGAGCTGAGAGGACGCGGTACGCCGGATCAGCAGGCAGTGTTAGAACGTTTTCTTAAGGAGCCTACAGACTACACCTTCCCAGTAGACCCCACCGAAACCAGCGCATGCATTGGTGGCATAACCGCATGCAATGCCTCTGGAGCCCGCACGTTCCGGTACGGGGCGGTTCGAAACTGGGTGTTTCGTGTCCGAGTCGTATTGATGAATGGTGATATCCTCGACATCAGACGGGGGGAGGTCTTTGCGGAAGATGGGCGATTCGAGATTGTGTTGAGCGATGGGTCGGTGGTTGAGGTTCCCGTGCCGACGTACGAGATGCCACAGACGAAGAATGCCGCGGGTCTCTATGCAAAGCCTGACATGGACTTGATAGACCTGTTCATAGGGTCTGAGGGCATTCTGGGTGCAATCACACTTGTGGAATTGGGGCTTGTCCCTCTGCCTGAGAACATCATGACTGTCATGGCGTTCTTCCCGTCCGAGGACGATGCGGTGGACTTTGTCTATGATGTTCGCTCATCCGACTCCCCCGTTCAGATGACATTCCTCGAGTACTTTGGTCCCAATGCTCTCAAGATTATTCGGGAGAAGGCATCGGGTGCTGGCATCAAGGTCCCCGCACTCACCGACTCGACTCAAGCCATTGTCTTCTTTGAGTTCTCCTATACGGAGGAGGACATGGAGGAGAAGGTCATGGCACTCGAAGAGATGCTGAACGCACACAACTCCTCTTCTGAGTCCAGCTGGGCTGGACTGGACCGTGCTGAGCTTGAAAAGATGAAGACGGTACGCCACTTTGTACCTGAAACAATCAATGCCACAATTGCCCAGAGAAAACAGCAGTATCATGAGGTGCACAAGATTGGAACTGACATGGCGGTGCCTGACGAGGCGTTGCGCGACTATCTCAGATTCTACAGAGAGGTCCTAGACTCACAGGGCATGGAGTACGTCGTGTTCGGCCACATTGGAAACAACCATTTGCATGTCAACATGATCCCCCGTAACAACGAGGAGGTGGAGCAGGGGATGGCCAACTATATGACGTTCGCAAAGAGGGCTGTGGAACTTGGGGGCACTGTGGCGGCCGAGCACGGTATTGGCAAGCTGAAACGTGAGTTTCTAAAGATCATGTATGGTGAGAGTGGAATTCAAGAGATGCAGGCTGTGAAGAGGGCATTGGACCCGAAGTGGCTCCTAAATCGTGGCAACATGATTGATGTACCATCAGACATCTGACCTGCGCAGGCTTGAGGACGCGACTCTGCGTTGCGCCCTCATCTCCACCTCTCTCATCTTGGCGTAGAGATCCGGTTCCTCTTGCCGTAACCGTTCTATACTCTTGATTCCGAAGTCCTTCCAAAAAGCGTCAATGGTGTGTTCGTGCGTGGGCGTATCGTCCGTCCCGTGTTTTTCCACGAAATCGACAAGGTGTGTCGTAATCTCTGCCACATCCATTTTTCTCAGTCTTACTCTCGCCCAGTAGTCGCAGGCATTGCCCCGACATGGTCCTTTGAACAGTACACACCAAGCCAAATAGGCACCATCCCAACGTATCGCCGGCCCGTCACTCCGTCTGTATCTTAAGGATTGCGAACAGTCAGTGTCATTCGGCTACCGTTTACAGATTTTCCATCGTACGACATAGCTATCCCTTTAAGGAGATTATCTTCTCATATCTTCTAAGAAAGAGCACATACGATTACTGGAGAGATGATGTGATGCCCGGCGAGATAGACGCCATCCGCGAGTCGTGTTACTATCTGATGGCACTGATAGAGAACAGCGCCGACTGTGAGGAGATTGGTAGGGCACAGCTTGCGTTCAGGAGGGCTGTAGACCAGGCGATGAAGGCGTACAAGCGAGGCGAAATCGCTGTGGATATAAGGACAATGCCCACGGTCATGCACGACTTTGTGATGAACGACATGCCGGACCCATGTTCAGCAGACCGCGAAACGCTAGCAAGATTCCTCACGAAGATTCGTCTGTTTCTGAATACTATGGATCTGCTCGTCAGACCATCCGACGTGGCCGAGTCGGAGGCCCGGGCCGTCGCTAAGTCTTCTCAGTGGCTTCCTGGCTTGCCAAAAGAAGGAGGTTGGAGGCTGGGAGAAGGCTCCCTTGCCTCCGTGTAGTCTGCGCAACTTCTCAATTATGGGACTGTGAGTGTTTCCGAAGTTTCCGCGTTGTCGTCTGGGACGTACGTGTAGTCGGTCTTTTGAAGGTCTGTCACGGTCGAGGTGTAGGTTCCGCTGTTACCGTACTGGTACACGAAGGTCACAGTACCGTCACTACCTGTGTCCGCACTTCCTGTTGAGTGGGACCCATCAGGTAGAGTCATGTCTAGATAGACTGTGACCCCCGATAGCGGATTACCGGACGAGTCGTGAACGGTGACCTTGGTGTAGACATCATACCAGCGCCAGATCCAGAAGCCTTTCTCCTCGTACCACATGTCGATGGACGCCACATGCATTGTGTTCTCGCCCATCGTGGTAGCTGATGCTGGGTCGGACTTCTCGCCCTCATTGCCCGATGTATCGACGGCTGAGACCTCATACGTGTAGGTGGTCTCGGGTGTCAGGCCCGCGTCGGTGTAGGTCGTGTCTGTGGTCTCTGCAATCTTTACACCGTCGCGGTATACGTTGTAGTGGTCAAGGTCCGGCTCGGTGTTGGCGTCCCATGTCAACTTGATCTCGGTCTGAGACAGCGGCTGGGCATCAAGGCCAGTGACCTTTGCAGGCGGGGTGGTGTCTGGCGGTGCTGGGTCAGTGGTTGCAGAAGACGGATCGGACTTCTCACCCTCGTTGCCCGATGTATCGATGGCTGAGACCTCATACGTGTAGGTGGTCTCGGGTGTCAAGCCGGTGTCAGTGTAGGTGGTGTCTGTGGTTTCTGCAATCTTGGTCCCGTCACGGTATACATTGTAGTGATCAAGGTCCTCTTCGGTGTTCGCATCCCAAGTCAGCTTGATCTCGGTATGCGATAGCGTTTCTGTTGTCAGGCCAGTGACCTTTGCAGGCGGGGTGGTGTCTGGCGGTGCTGGG
>QMYR01000070.1 GCA_003662765.1 Candidatus Thorarchaeota archaeon | reverse complement strand
TCACTGCGATAGCCCCATTCGCATTGGCACTCACCGCATTGGCCATAGGTGCGTTCATGGTACAATGGCTGATGGGACACTACTATAATCGTGAGATTGCTTGGGCAATCGAACGATACTGGCAAGAGAACCCACATCTTCTCAAGAGAGAAAAGGAGGCGCTGAAGAAGTGGGTTCAGCGCCTAATCGTTCATGCTCGGTTCCGTCTAAAGAAGGAGGGCGAACTCCCCGAGAAGAATCCCATCAAGTTCTTCAATAATGACTATGAGGGGATTATAGTGAAGGCGGAGCCCAACTGGTACAGAAAACACTATGTCGTCCAGATAAGGATGTAGACGGCAGGCCTGTGCTAACACAGGTCGCTGTCATTGACACGTGACGGGGTGGCCCCGCTGGCCGCTTTCGTCTTGAGGAAATTGAAGAGGACCCATTGGAGGGACCCCGGGCGGTTTCGTCGACTGGAGAATACGGTGGCATCTTCGAGCTTACCCCATCATAGACTACAATTCGACGCGACCAGCAGTGGCCTTCCCGTCTTCAAGTGTAATGATGAAACCCTTCAGGATTCCCTCCCGGTATTCCGATCCCGGATTAACACACAGTGTCCTTCCAATATACGTGAATCCCACAGACTCATGGATGTGGCCGTGCATGCCCACCAGTGGTTGGTACTTCTCGATGACCTCTCTCACCGCGTGGCTACCGACAGGCTCTGACAATGAGAACCCACCAGCGTACTGAATCTTGTGATCCTTCAGCTGGGGCGCCACGTCAAGTGTGGATCCGTAGGGAGGTGCGTGAAAATTGCACAGTAGGTTCTCGTAGTCATTCTCCGTGACCCGTGCAAACTCTTCCTCAAGCTTCTCCTTGAGTTCCTCCTCGCTGCACTCTCGGTGAGTGTTCCAGGGGGTTGAGTTTACCCACTCCATGCTTATCATCTTGTGGTGAGGAGTTACCTCAACAACGCGTTTCAGTGGGTAGATTACTCGCTCATGGTTCTTTATGACATCATCAATGGCCCACGAGTCATCATTCCCCGGGTTGACCACGATGACGGTCTCCTTAGGTACCTTCTCGACCGCCATGTCGAGCCACTTCTGGAGTCGTTCGATCATGAGCTTGTCGAAGAGAGCCTGAACCTTCTTCTTGTCCTCACGCAGTTCCGCGAGCTCATCGGGAGTGAGAATCACGGGATAGAAACCCTCTGTTTCGGTGAACTCTATGAACCTGTCAAGATCCTTTTTCTTCTTGAAGGTCTTCTTTCGACCGTAGGGCTGAGCATACCACCTGTTCTCTTTCTCTTGAACAATAGGCATGATTGCCTTTCCGGTTAGGTCGCCGCACATCATCGCTACGTCGACCTTGAAGACCTCGGGGGCTCTACACATCTTCTCCCAAGTCTTGGTGCTTCCGTGTGGGTCACAGGCGTGAAAGATCTTGATTGCCATGGAATCATCAACTCATACGGAGCTTTTCAATTCGAGGTTAATAGTTTAGCGGTTGGGTCTTTAACACAAGTATAAGAAATTGTCTGATTTACGTAAGGTATTAAAGAGCGAGTGGACCAACAGCACAAGTTGAACGGGGTGTTCTTCAATGCCCGGCAAGTACGGTGACATTCTAGAGAACTACCAGGATGAAGCTCTGCGGATTGTCAGAGCAGCAGAAGACAACGGGATTCCGTTGAGAATTGTGGGATGTTTGGCCTTCAGGATCAAGTGCCCAGAGTTTGTCGAACTTCACAAGAGCATGGACCGGGTGGTGACTGATATTGACTTTGTGGGGTACTACAAGCACCACAGAAAGGTCATCAACCTCTTCCGTGACGACTTGGGGTACAAGTGGGTCCCACCAGGGTTTGCCCGGGCGTCTACCCTGCGCGACTTGTTCGTCAACCCGTCGACTGGCTTCAAGATAGATGTCTTCTACGACCATCTCGACTTCTGCCATCTAATACGATTCGACAAGGACAAGCGGCTGGACGTTGATTCTCCAACGATTCCGCTGGCCGAACTATTCCTTGAGAAGACGCAGATTGTCGAGATAAATGCCAAGGACTTCAAAGATCTTGTGATTCTCTTTCTCAAGTATGACGTGAGCCAGGATGATGATGATTCTATGATCAATGGGAAGAGAATTGCAAAGATTCTCAGCGACGACTGGGGCTTCTACTACACTGTGACAACGAACATGGACAAGTTCCTCGAGTTTGTCAAGGGCTTGGACAAGATTGACGACGAACAAAGGGATCTCATTGTGTCGCGCGTGACCAAGCTGCGCCAGTTGATTGAGGATGAGCCCAAGTCGAGGGGCTGGAAACGCAGGGCCAAGATTGGCACGAAGAAGCGTTGGTACAAGATCGTTCACACTATGGATGAGATTACCAGAGCGGAGTAGGTTCTGTTCAGTCAACAATCAGCGAGGAATCGAAGATGAAGCTCTCCAAGACCGATGCGTACGATATGCTTACCGGTGTTGGTATCCTGGGGACCGGCGGCGGAGGTGACCCCGTAGGGTTTGGACGGCCTATGGTCGATTGGGACTACGACCGTGGACGCGTCTACGAGATAACTGATCCTGACGAGATTGATGATGATGCCTTCATTATCTGTGGAGGATACATGGGGTCTGTCAAGGCATTCGAGAACATTGGCGACATGCTTGAAACTTGGGAGAAGAGATACGAGCTGTACGAGGCGATGAGAATCACTGAGAAGATCACCGGCAAGAAGGTGGACCACCTCGTACCGTTCGAACTCGGCGGCACCAATACGACCGTCATGCTGTCCCTTGCCGCGCGGGCCGGGATCACGACCGTAGACGGTGATGGTCTAGGCCGTTCGGCGCCGGAAACCCAGATGATATCCTTTGTTGGCTACGGAATCGAGCTCTGTCCTATGCCTGTAGTGACCAAAGGCGGGTCTGTGGTAGTAGTCGAAAAGACCAGCAGTCCTGCGCTAGCCGACGAGATTGGGAGATTCGCTGTTGTGAACGATGGCGGTGCAGGTGCCAACAACCACTACTACCAGACTGGAGCGCAGCTGAAGAGAGCTGTGATACCTCGCAGTATCTCGAAGTCCATCGAGCTTGGACGTGCTATACGCGACGCGAACGAGAGTGGGGCCTCACCAGTGGATGCATTTCTAGATGTCATGAAGGGAAAGCTACTGGCGACAGGGAGTATCGTTGACATCAAGGGCGAGGACCGCGCAGGCCACTGGCATGTCGTCGTGACGATTGAAAGCCAGGATGTGAGCGGCAAGCTCGAAATAGTGGTGAAGAACGAGTACATGATGCTCCTATGTGACAGCCGCCCAGTGGTGATGTTTCCTGACCTGGTCTGTCTGTTGGACCCGAAGACCGGCCACGGTCTCATGAGCGCGAGTCTGAAAGAGGGGATGCCTGTGGCAGTTGCTGCTGTCGCCGCGCACGAACGATTGCGATACGCGGCAAGCACCGAGGTGGGCAAGAAGGCTTTCTCCCCCGCTAGATACGGGCATCCAGAGCTTGAGTATCTTCCCATGGAAGAGATACTCGGCAATCTGCACTAGACCGGAGGTCCACGGTCTCTCAGCGAGTAGGTGGTCCTGTTGCGACGCATCGCGTTGATTGGAGCAACTGGCTTGGACTGGCTACAGGACCCCAGAAAGCGAGAATTCGTGGACCAGACAGCACCCTCTGGGTACAGCATAGTTTCATACATGCCGCGCTACGGCACACACTCTGTTGAATCGTTAGTGGACGAGGCGTACAATGCCCCCTACATCTTAGAACAGGTGGTTCGTGCCTCCAAGGACCGCGTGGATGCCATTCTCATCGATTGTGCGTGTGACCCGGCGTTGGATGCAGCGCGAGAAGTCACGGAGATTCCTGTCGTGGGAATGCTGAGGTCCGCTCTGCACATTGCACTCACCCTTGGCCGAACCTTCGGAATCATCACGCTTCAGGGCGAGTCGCTGGTTCGGTGTTTCGAGCACCGCGTTCGTGCTGAGGGTATGGCACAGTTCTGCCGCGCCGTCGAGTTCTTCCAGATGCCTGTACTCGACATTGCCAAGTATCCAGAGAGGGCTCAGTCCGAACTGCTCAAGTCCTGCAAAGACTTGGTCGAGAAACATCGTGCGGACGTAGTGGTGCTCGGCTGCACGGGTCTCTCTCATTACATAGACCTGGACGAACTGATGCGCCACTCTGGTGCTCCGGTCATCGACCCATATCTCGCGGGCTTGTGGACTGCAGTCACCTATGTTGAGATGGGCGTGGCTCACAGTCGTGTGGCCTACCCGCCGCCTCCAAAGAAGGAGATCACAGAGCCTGATGTCCTCACCGGCTCATTTGATGATATCCTAAAGTGCGACTAGCTCTGTTTCTGACTCCTCAGCAGCCACGAAACAATGATGAGACATGTTGATGCAAACAGGCACGTAGCCAAGTACGGGAGGTTGAGCGCGTACTCTGCAATCCACCCTCCGAAGATTGGGCCGACAAAGAAGCCGATGCCTGCCAGGCTCTCGATTAGTCCTGCGTGTTCACCCTTTTCGCTCTCGGTCGCAGATACCACAATGTAGAGACTAGATATGTATGCAAAACCGACTCCCAATCCCGAGAAGATCATTGCCGCGTATAGCAGAACGAGGCCGGTAGTCGCGTACACGACTCCTAGCGAACCAGCGATGAGGAGGATGCCCGTGATCATGACGGAGTCCATCTTCTCCTTTGGTACTCTTGTGGAACCGTAGAATCCCAGCGTTCTGAACGAGTTCCAAACAACAAGGAGGTATCCGAAGTCTTCAGCGCCCAGACCCGGTTGGGCATCGATGTAGCTTGGGAAGAGACCTAGGATTACGGTGGAGGTGAATCCGAAGAGCGCCATCGAGAGGTAGCTAGCTATGAAACGCCGGCTCGTCTTATGGCTCCCCTGCGGCTTGATTCTGGCCGATTCCACAGGCTCAGTGGCTTGAACACGTACAGGGCGGCCTCCTTTCACGAGCCCGGCAATCAACAGGAGTGATACGAGTTCTATCAGTAGGACGACGTAGATGCTGGTCACGTTACCAAAGTTGGTGCTCATGAAGGCAATGAGGAACGGACTTAGTATCATGCCGGAACTCCATGAGACCGAAAAGTTGCCCAGTACGACGCTCTGCGCGTCGGGCTTCATCTCTGCCACAAGTGCCTCCACTGTGGGATAGAAGAGACCGAATACGACACCTTCCACGGCTCTTATGGCAACTATCAGTTCTGGGGTCACAAAGGGTTGAGGATAGATGGTGAGCAGAACTACGTAGCAGAGCGTGGCCAGAAGAAGCGTATTGCGGCGTCCTATCCTGTCGGAAACTCTCCCGCCCAAGTATGGCGAGAACATGTATACGAGCCCGAACGAGCCCATGGCCCATCCGATAATGTAGGGGCTTCCGCCCAGTATTCCGGCGTACCACGGCGCAAAAATCTCTGTTGTTCCCAGGCTGAATGTTGCAATGAAGGTCAGAAGGTAGCCGACCTGACGTGATCTCTTTCTTGCGGACTCAGATGCGGGAGGGGTTTCCATGTTGAGGTCTCTCCGTGTTGTGTGTGACAGGTCTATCCTGTCAGTGCCGGCACAATCTCAGACGCTATCGTCTTGACCGTCTGGATGACATCTGTGCCTGGGACGGGAAACATCACGGGCGTGTGCGCGCCTGCCTCAACAATCGCCCGTACCTGCTTGATGCACGACTCGACACCGCCAACGACGCCAAGTGTCTGCACCATTTCGTCCGTGATGAGCCCCTCGACATCCCCTCCCTCTTCGGCAGCCTTCTTCATCTCTAACGTTGTTTCCGGCTTGATACCCGCGTGAGCCATGAGCGGGCCGCCGGGTTGGGAGTGAGGCAGGTACAGTGCCATGAATTTCCTTGCCGTATTCAAAGCCCGGTCGAGATCCTCATCTATCACCATAGGCAGGTACGACACCATCTCGAAATCGTCAAGGTTCCTTCCACTCTTTTCCGCGCCCTTGCGTACTCTCTCCCAAGCGAACTTCACGTAGTCAGGAGTGTTGAAAATCGACAGAATGGCCCCATCGCCAATCTCTCCGGCGAGAGCTAGGCCCATCTTTCCCTCGAACGCCAGATAGATTGGGACATGAGTGCGGACTGGCTTGAAAATCAACTGGATGTCCCGGGCAATGAAGAACTTGTCCTCATGGCTGACCTTGTCACCTGTCATGATCTTCCTCACAAGTCCCACGCATGCTCGTGTTCGCGAGAGCGGCTTCTTGACATCGTAGCCCATTTGCCACATCCAGTGCGGCACTCCTGAGCCAAGTCCGAATATCGCCCTGCCGCCGCACAACTCGTCAACTGTTGCGAACTCCATTGCAATGAGCGCTGGATGACGCGTATACGGGTTGATCACACCGAGGCCTATGCGAATCTTCTCGGTGGCAACGGAGGCCGCGGCCAGATATGGTATTCCACCCCGGAAGAAGTAGTCTTCTGCAAACCAGACCGAGCCTAGTCCCAGTTTCTCCGCTTCTCTCGCGAGCCTCACAGCCTCAGTCACTGGGAATACGCCTGTCATCGCGACTCCGAATTCTCTGAAACCTTCCAACATTCCTCTCCCCACAAGTCTTGTTGTATTTGGTGGGAGGGGTTTTCCCCTCCCGATTGTCCTCTATTGTCTATGGCAGCTTTCCTAGCTTCTCAAGATAATCCGCCACATCTTTCAACCCAAGCTTCTCGTAGGTTGAACGGTATGGCCAACTTGTCTTGAGATCCCACTCGTGGAGCGTGTAGTACTCGTCAAGCATTTTGTTGAGCTCTTCTGGCGAGTTGGTCGCACCCTTGAGAGGTCCGGAGGCTGCACCCTCATGCATCAGGCGCCACGGAAGGTTGTCATGCTCACGGGTCGCTCCTCTGGTGATGTTGAATGCCTTCTCCAGTGTGCAGACTCTACGACCCGTCATCATGAGTTCGTCCTCTGTCATCTTGATTCCCGTGGCGGCCTCATAGAGCCGGGCCATGTTGTCGGGATTGACGCCGTACGCGGCCGTCGATGTGAACACACAGAACCCGAGCGCCTCGCTGATCTCATAACAATCCTCATGCCATACCACTATCTCTGCTCTCTTCTCGGTGCTGTGGGGAGTGGCGTACTTCTTGTCGCCAGTTATCTTCTCAATGAGTTCGATGGCCTCCGGACTTGCACCGAACTCGGCGAAGGTTTCAGTCATTAGGTGGTCGTTTCCTCGTGGGTTCACTGCAAAGGCGAGGGCATAGGCCTTCGCCGAACGGGTTTCCACGTTAGACTGTTCAAGTCCCTTGGCGTTGATCAACGCCCATTTGTAGGACTCCTTGTCCACCTTCTTGACTGCTTCTTTGAGTCCTCCAGAGAGGAGCTCTCCCAAGTTCCCCTTTCGGTATGCAATTGCCTCTATGATTTTCAAGAGCGAGTCGAGGTCACCCCATTTGGGCTTGATTCCATCTGTATCCTTGTCCGTGAGAACACCGCGTTCATAGCTCTCAATGACCCACTGGGATATCGCACCTGCAGAGATGGTATCGAGACCAAGCCTGTTACACATCTCGTTTGCGACGATCACGGCCTCTGTGTCAATCAACTCGGGGCCATTGCCCAAGGCCCCAAAGGTTTCGTATTCAGGTCCGCCGCTGGCAGTGCCGGCATAGGGCCCCTCGTCAATCCTAGTGTACCTGTGGCACCCAATCGTGCAAGCAAAGCAGGCTACCCTCCGTTTCAAGTAGCCTTTCTCCACAAGTGCTTGGCCTGTGATTGGATATACATTCTCACGATATCCAATCTGCCAGTTTCTTCCCGGGAACGCGTGCAATTCATTGACGCCAGCGATTGAACCAGAGGTCCCGTAGTCGTGAAGCGATTGCGCACCGCTATCTGCCTTGAGGAGTTCCCTCATCTCCTTGGCGACCTCTGCGAACCTCTCGGGATCCTTCACCCTGACGGGCTTGGTACCCCTCACAACGATGGCCTTTAGCTTCTTATGCCCCATCACGGCGGCCCCTCCACCGCGACCCGCCGCGTGGTAGACCGATGTATGAATCGAAGCAGCACGCACCAGTTTCTCCCCAGCTGGACCAATGCATAGGACTCTGTAGTCCTCGCCGTGCCGCTTCTTCAGAGTGGTGTCTGTCTTGACTATGTCCTTGCCCCACAGATCCTCTGCACTCAGTACCTCGACATGGTCGTTATCAATGTGGATATATGTGGGCTTTTCAGCAGTGCCGTGAACAACAAGGTGGTCGTAGCCCGCGTACTTTAGCTCGGCACCCCAGTGCCCACCACTGTTGGACTTCAAATAGAAACCAGTTGTTGCCCCTACCGTCGTGACAGATGTCCGACCCGAGCACGGGGCAGTGGTGCCAGACAGAGCGCCTGGTCCGTAGATGATGATGTTTCTTGGGTCATCCCATGTTATGTCGGAATCCCGACAGTAGTCCCACAGGATCCTCGCATTGATGCCTCTGGATCCGACATAGAGCCGTCTCCATTCCTCTGGCAGGTCCTGAGTCCAAATCCTACCATCAGAGAGATCCACATGCAGAATCTTCCCCATATGACCATACATCATACCGCGACCTCCTTCCCTACTTCCTTGTAGAGTGCCATTCGCTTCGACCTGAGCTGCTTCTTTTTCTCCAACATCTCATCAGAGTACTCCACCCACTCAAGTGCTCCTGGCACGCAGTGTTCCACGCAATAGGGCTGACCGCCACACAAGTCACAGATCATCGCGATACCCGTTTCGGGGTGGAACTGGATGCCGTGATAGGGACACGCATCGGCACACAGACCACATCCGGTGCAAAGTTCTTCATCCACATGGATGATTCCGGTATCGTTATCTCTTGAAAGTGCACCCTCAGGACACGCCTCGACACACGGGTGTGGCTCACACTGTTCACATAGCAATTGCAGTCCTATAGCAATGTCCTCCCGCTTGTAGATCTTGATCCTACTGCGATGGGGGTCAAAGAGACCCTCCTTGGTGAGTGAACATGCGAGAGAGCACTGCTTGCATCCCGTACACTTATCCACATCCACAAGCAACAACATTCTCATCCGTCTACCGACCTCATAAGTTGTCTTTAAGATATGGGCATTGTATGCTTTACGTACATTTTAATCTAGCCCCTTGCGCGGAGGCGCTATTTCCGGCGTTTCTGACCATTGAGTTTGAATACGTGTCTTCAGTACAACTCTTGAATCTTGAAGTAGTTTAAATCAGGGAATCTGTGTCAGACCTTGGGCGTGGCAAGGTGGTCCCGCGTGTGACCCGCAATCCAGCTTGGTCTTAAAGGAAGGGCACCCGGTGTGGTCGCGTTCTGAGAAACGCTTTTATTGCCCTCAAAGGTTCGGGCCGGCCTAGACAAAGACCGGCCCAGTCAAGAATTGGCCTATCGAGAGTGACATCGGATGAATAGAACAAGTAGAGCAGTCGCCTTTGTCATACTAACACTGGTGCTTGCTGGAACCCTCAGCCCGGTCTTTCTAACCAATGACCGGACAGTCGTAGTGCGGCCAATCGAGAGGCGTCAAGATCCTGCAGCTACCGTGCTGAACGTGGAGATTCAAGTGTTCAACAATCTGCAGGAATTCAATGACGATGACTTTCGGTTCAAGGTCCTGAACGGGAGCTATGAGATTCGCGATGCCAATGTATCCCTCTACAACAAGACATCAGGTGAGATGTACGCGTCGAAGCTGACTATTGGTGATGGGACGGCAGTATTCATCGATGTGCCTGCAGGAACCTACACATGGAATGTGACTTGGGCTGAGGCTCCCGGTGTCTACAAGACGGGCGAAATAGTTTCAGACGGCCCCGATGTCACAGTCAACTGGCAGGTTGGCAACCTTGACGGCCAGAACAACAATGACGACTTCTACGCGACGGTTGTGGACGTCTCCGATAATCCCGCACAGGGCCTCAACTTCTCGATTCATTTCCGCAGTAACAATTCAGTCTACATCCAGACCATTCTGGGTGAAGATGGAGTCGCCAATTTCACTAATATCCCTGACGGGAACTATACTTGGAAAGTCACCGTTGTGAGTGGCACGTACGCAGGCGTTGTCATTGCAGAGGGCAACTTTACTTGTGATGGCACTCCCGCACTGGTCCATTCAATAATCGGGCCATTCTTTGGAGATCCTGATTACTATGACCTTGAGGTCTTTGTCTACTATGAGGGAACCGAAGACCCCGTCCAGGGAGCATTGGTGAATCTTACCTATTTCAACGGTACTGAGATTGAGTCCAAGACCACTTCTGCCAATGGAACTGTGCTATTCCTCGATTTACCTGTTGCAGCTATTAACTGGACTGTGACGTTCGGCAGCCCCCCTCAGATGATTGCTGAGGGTTTCAAGAACCTCACCCTTGCCTCAGCCGACGTTCGCAGTCCTGTGATTGTCGGCCCGGGTGACGTGGAGTTTCTCGTTGATACCTCCAACGCCACTATCACGTGGCATGTTGAGGACGAACACCCACACGAGATTCGTACCTATGTGAACGACGACCTCACTGACCTGAAGACTTGGACGAATTCCAGCTACGACTACGTATTCAATGTCACAGGATTTGCCCTAGGCACTTACGATGTTCGCGTGATTGCTGAGGACGAAGCCGGCAACACAGCCAGCGACGAGATCAAGGTCAAAATCTACGAGAACATCACGCCAGTCATTGCTGGCCCGGATGACACGGAGTTCCTGTTCTCAGAGACCGGCCACTACCTGCGTTGGAACATTACAGAAGATCACCCTGACAAGTATGTTATCACGCGGGACGGAGAAGTGGCCGCATCAGGTACCATCAACCCGTTGACATCACAGGTTTCCATCTCTCTTGACGGTCTGAAGGTGGGCAGCCACCTGTTTGTGATAACGGTCAACGACACAAGTGGCAACACCGCGCAGGACAACGTGACTGTGACGGTTCTTGGAGATACCACGCCTCCCGTGTTCACCTATGCGCCTCCGACGATCACATATTTCCGTGGGGACTCCAACAAGAGATACAACTGGACAGCAGAGGACAAGTTCAAGAGCAACTACACCATTGAAGTCGACGGCTTTGTGGTTGTTGAGGCGGACTGGACAGAAGAGAACATCTGGTTTGA
>QMYR01000069.1 GCA_003662765.1 Candidatus Thorarchaeota archaeon | reverse complement strand
CCCTTTCAAGAACTCGATACATTGTAGTTACTCCTTCTGGCCAGCCCCGTGACCAGCCCCAAGCATTTGAGCAGGCTCGCATTCCGCATAGAAAATCTCCTACATCGTACGACAGGTCTTCTTGATCACGTCTACTACCCGCCATTCCACTCTGACTCCGAGAGTTGGCAAGAGAAGTGAGGCATCAAGAAGGATTCTCCGTGAACCTCGACTGTTCCTCATGGCTAATCGTCTCTACTTCTTCGATACTGGTCGTGGCATACTTCTCACCACGTAACGCCAGAGAAACAGGATTGAGAAGGGGTTCCATGACGATTCTGTCCCCTTCAACGGTGATTAGGACCTTCATTCCCGCCCTCAACCCGACTCTTTCTGCCATGGCCTTTGGAATACATATTGTGTTTCTCTTTCCCACACGCGTTTCTGCCTTCAGACCCAAGTCATCTCACCTGAATGGGTGATCCTTTCCGACACCAGTATCTTTGCCAGAATCATGATAAGGCTTCGGAATCCTGTCACCCTCTGCAAAATCGGGTTCAATCCGGCTTCTGTACCTTACGCGTCTTGTACCATACACTTCGCCACCACGTCACAGAGGTTGATTCTTGGCAGGGAATCTCAAGTGACTAGCTGACCGGAGCATAACATATCCCCAGCCGCTCAGCCGTTTCGAAGGCGACTCTCATCTCTTCACGGCTCACATGACGGCTGATATCGGGATATGACTGAGGACTGCGGCGAACCTTGTGTTCCGGTCGGTATTGCCCCATGATGTTGACCATACAATTCGGCATGTTCTCGGCAATCCACTCAAGGATTGGAATTGTACAACACTCAAGGTGGTTAGGCAACACGAGGTGACGGACGATCACCTCTCCCGAGTTGTACGCCATCAGGTGGTTGCGCGATACGACTTCGAAGTAGTTCTTGACTCCAGACAGACGCCTCGCGCACTCATCGTTGCCATACTTGAAATCGGGCAGCCACACATCGAATACGTCGACCAAGAGTTTCATGGTCTCCACGGAACAATAGAGATTCGAGTTCCACAGCTGCGTCACGTTCGAAGTCTGATACCTCAGCGACTCCAATATCGTGTGGGTGTTGGGAATCGGATCTCCTCCGACGTAGTTGATGTTGAGTGCGCCCTCCCCAAACAAGGACTCAGCCAGCTGTGCGAGTCCTCTAGCCGTGACAACCCGCCCGGAGAGGGGGTTGGTGGATATGTCATCATTCTGGCAAAACACGCAGCCAAAGCAACAGGACGCGAAGAATATTGTCCCACTGGGCACCAATGGAGCCTCCTCACCTGTGTGCAAGAATGCCGACGACACCCTTGACTCTCGGCCAAGTCTGCACCAGCCGGTGGAGCCGCGTGTTCTGTCAACACCACATCTTCGCTCACAGAAATGACACGACTGTAGGATGCGGTTTGCGAGCTCAATCTTGAGGTCAAGGAAGCTCAGGCCATCGGCCGGCCCTCTGCGTTCCTCGCCCTCGTCGACCGAACGAACGTACGCGGCAAACGAACGCGACAGCTCGTCGTGAGCAGCCCACAACTTATCTGTTGAAGTGTCAAGAGGGATGGGGCATTCGATGTCTTTAGCAAGGAGGTACTTCGCCCATCTCGTCTGATCAATAATGCCTCGATACCGCTCAAGCCGCCGGAGAGCCTCGGAGTTTCGCCAAACTGCCATTGCATCAGGTCGAAGGAAACGCCACATAATCATATCAGTCTTGGAGTGAGATGTTAAAAGATGTATGTCCACTGTGCACTAGACGCACAAGGGAGAAGGCCGTTGTATAGAGACTATGCTGCACAGGGGCCACATCACCGCCGGGCTCCGTTCGGGGTCCAGGACAGATTCTCACGAGCCATGTCCGGTCATTCGATGCTCATTCTATGAAGACGAATAAGCCCCAGTTCCGAGGGGGCTTGTTCGTTCGTTCAATCGTAATAGACCACTAGTATATTGGAAAGGCGGTGCTGAAACACATCACAACGTAGAACTGCCTTGCTCAACTCATTGCAGTCATCAACAAGATGTAGTTCAAAGCCCAAGATTACAATCCCGACACTGCTAACATGTCGGTGAGTGGTGAACGGTTTCAGATTCGTGTGCGACCCGGTCACAATCAGTCACACCAAGAATCATTTATTGACGGAAAACGTGTATCACAGTGTGAGCATAGAATGAGCGATTGTGGAGGCAGGCAGGTGGCTGAGAACTTGCCCAAAGAACTGTATGAGAAGATAGTGCGGAAGTATAGCAAGGAGTGGGCGGAAGTACAGCATACTATCGAGCTACTCAGGAGCATTGGTGATAGGTCGTACCAAGTAGAGGCTAGCGAGGACGCACCAGTAATCCTCCAGCTTGACATTCAGTAACCGAGCACTGAGGGGTATGGAGCATCCCCGATTTGGAGTCGACTGTTTCGTCAATCCTGTGTAAGGGTGATGACACAAGGCGGCGCCTGTTGGCTGCACTAGAGAAAGAACTTGGACATCCAGTGGTTGCGTATATCGCAAATCCAAACGCTTCACCAAACTTCATCGACCATAGTGACGCCAGACCCAGTGATGATCGACATCGCAAGCAGGGCAATAGAATTCTCGAAGAGATTCGCACAAGACTGGCTATCACGATACATGTTGAAGGACTCCAAAGACAAGGCCGAACAGGTTGCCAGAGTCCTGTCGGACAACAGACAATGGTTGTCACACGGGAAACGAATTGGCATAGCTGAGGCAAGAAACATCGGCCTAAGAGTTGAAGCCATCGACAGGGAATCCAGTCTATGGAGGACACTTTGGCAGTACTACTGTAGAGCGATTGTTCACCTAAATGGTACCGGTTCAATCAAACTCTACGAGAGCAAGAAGCTTACACTGTCATTCAATGTGTCAAGACGAAAGATTCCACCCACTGACTCGACCGAACGCAAATGACAGCTCGTGTTCGGAGAGCCAACTGTCAGAGCCAATCATTGGGTAGCGCCTTGCAGTCGCATTGTTACCCTGTAGTGTGCCAGCGTCCTTGATGCAGCTATCGCCCAAGTTTCCACTTCTGCATGATGTCGCAATGCATCTCCAATCGCGTATCTTGTTTCGCTATCCTCGAGTAGATTGAGAATCTTGTTAGCGAGATCATTGGCATCCCCCCTCCGGAATAGTACGAGGGAACCACCCAATGCTTCTCTCATATGAAGACCAACATCCGCGGCGATTATTGGCACTCCGTAGCCTGCATAGTGATGGGCAGGTCCGCTCGCACCGACACTCTCCTCGTAGGGCAGAAGGATTACTGTTGCCGACGCAAAATAGAGTGGTACTCTCTCATCAGGTATGAACTCCGCGTCAAAACGAATCCACCGTGACAGACCCGCCTGGTGGGCATGCCTCCGAAGTTCGGCCAAGTACTTCTTTCCGTCCTGACCCCACGGCGACCCAGCAATCAAGAGGAGTACAGAGGGGTGGTGCCGTGCCACTTCCGCAATCGCCTTCACAGCCACCTCGATCCCCTTCCCCCTCCGGATAAAACCGAAGACAAGAAGGGGTTCGCGCCCCTCCAGCCCCAGCTCTCTGCGTGCCTCAACCGGATTTGGTTTCGATTTCACGGGGCGACACGGATGAGGAATCTCCAGCACCTTCTCAGGACGTATCTTGTACTCCCTCAGGAATCGCTGCCGCAGAGCCGAGTTGAACCTCACAGTACTCAGCTGAATCGTATTCGTTCCCCAGTCAAGGAGCCTCATGTACAGCCTGAAGAACGGAGCCGCCAATACGGCAAACTTGCTGAGAAGACGGTACGTCTTGACTCGCTCAACCACCTGTGCGGGCATCCACGTACTGTGGAGGGTGACCGTGGTCTTGATGCCCATCAGACGAGCAAGCAGCAACAGAATCAACATGACCTCACCGAAGAAACCCCCGTAGACCTGCCTGTCGGGGCCGAACTGCACATGGAGGATATGCGGTCTGTTCCTTCTCAGAAAAGACGCAAGACGGAACGGATACGTGAGCTGGCGGCCATCCCAAATCGGAGCTGTCGTCACATTGGGAGAGTTAAGAGGCCTAGCACTCTTGCCGGCAATGGCAAGAACGCGGACTCCGCGGGCACTCAACTCACGAATGAGTGAGGCGGTGTACTCTGCCTCGCCAGCCCTCTCCGGCGGCAGCGGGGATACCATAGCAACGGTGAGCATCGTTCGCTGTGAACTGCCTCGACTTCAAAAGTGTTGGGAATCAGTGCCACGAGGCTCTTCCAAGATCCCCCTCATGGCTGCAGCGAGAATCTCAGCCCTGCGCCTCAGCCATAGCGGCGTCAGGTTGGCCTTGGATCGAAGAAGCCTCGTCGAGGCAACCATCTCAGTACGAATTGGCGGTTCAGTGAGAAAGAGAGTGCCACTGGGAAGCGACGTTTCATCAAAGAACCAGTCGCGGTGTTTCAATGCAATGTCACGATTCCGCTCGATGTCGCCAAACTCGTCGAGGCTTGACCAGTTCAGTGCTATCACAGCACTCACATCATTGTCGAGGGGAGGCATCTCATTGCAGGTGACCACTGTGACGGAGCCTGCGAGAGAGTCAGCATGTCGTACAACTCGTTTCAAGGGTTCAAAGCGAGGCGGGGCGGTGACTGATATCTCAGCACCTAGTGCGGAACCGATGAGCAACAGACTGTGAACCGTACTTGGAGGCGGGAAACGCTCACCAAATGCCCACGAAATCACGATGCGGCCGTTCTTCAGCGAGCCCATGCGCTCTTTCAGAAGGGAGAGGTGGGCGAGCGCGCTGAAATCGGAGTAGACCTCATCGCGAAGGGACAGAATTTTGGTAGGACTTCCTTGAGCGATCTCTTCAAGCACAGAGGCCCCTGCACCGAAGGTCTCCATGTCCACAAATGCGACTAGCAGAAGGTCCACGGCATTGGCAACAAGCTCCGTTTCGATCACAAGTTCGTCCAGCGATGAGGCGGAGGGCGTCTGCCACTCTGCTCTCACAAGGGTGCCACCTAACATTGACGCAGCCAAGCTGGCACATGACATGTCCCAGGAGTCAATCCCGTGAGCAAGAAGACCGACCGTTACGTCACCGGAAACCACGCCACGTTTCGAGAATCGCGCGTCAAGAAGCTGGTCGACATACTTCGGATCATCTCGCGAGAACACTGGCATCACCGTCATCCGCAAGTTTGGTGAGGCAATCATGAGATATAGAGTAAGCGGGTCATCCACCGTTTGCCCGGTTCGCTCAGCTGCGGGTCACTTTCTGTTTCCGGACCCAGAGGATCTATAGTCCGACACAATATCCTTGATGTCAATCTGGTTCATCTTGGTGCTAGAACGCCTCTTCCTAAAGCTCCTTGCAAATCCGATGAGATGAATGCTTTTCCACTCGCGTAGCGCTGGAACCGCCTGCAGCAGCTCCTCCATCCGGTTCTCCATGCCAACGGGGTCCACGTTATCCTGCCACTTGGCCTCCGCTATCAAGATAGACTTGCCTCGTTGGTCGTAAGCAATATGGTCAATCTCATATTGATTCTCTCCTCTTGGACGACCCGGAATTCGGCCCCATTGACGACCCAGCACTCTGAACTTGAATGGAAGCCGACCATCCCGATTGAGGTGATACAAGTATTCTCGTGTGACCGCCTCAAACGTGAGTCCGAGAAAGGACTGAAGGGACTCCTTGATCTCTCTCACAACGGGGTCTGGATTGCGATACTCAAGCAGAGAAACATTCGGCAGGACGTATCTCAGCCAGAAACGCAGGAAGTGGTCTGCGATGTGGTAGAGGCTCTTTCTTGCACTCTTGCCATGTGCTAGGACCGGCTGTGTCTTGCGTATGAGCTCCAGTTTCTGTAGGCGCTCCAAGTAGTGCGGCAGATCACTTGCGTTCAACCCCACCTTGGATGCGATTTCCGAAACTCGTGTCGCTCCACGTGCAATGGCCTCTAACACACGAAGATATGTTGAGGCCTGTGGGAGCTCCTCTCGAAGAAGGAACTCACCCTCGGAATAGAGAACATGAGCCTTGTTCAAGACCGTGGCCATGAGATTCTCGTATAGCGGCCTGTCAGGGTCTACAAACTGCAGGTAGAATGGCATACCGCCAAATACTCCGTAGGTCTCGACAAGCGATGTCGCGTCCATCGAGGGGAAGAACTCGACCACCTGTTTCATCTCGAACGGACGAACCTCAACCTGTGTTGTGCGCCGGCCATAGAGGGGGCTCCCCCCATTCAGCACGTGATCCTTCATCATCCCAATCGAGGAGCCAAGCAATATGAGGTGAATATCACATTTCACAAGCACCGTGTCGATTATCTTCTGAAGCTGAGAGGTGACTGACTTGTCCTGTTCAATGAGATAGGGAAACTCGTCAATGGCAACAACAAGCTTGTCATTAGAGGGGGCCTTGGCCACAATGTACGAGAAGAGGTCTTCCAAGGACTCCGCTGCAGGTTCCATATCCTCAAAGTGAGATGCGGCTATCCTGCGGAGTGACAACACATTGGCCGCCGTTCCTCGTCTGTCGCATTGATAGTAGATTGCTGTCCTATCGCGCACGAATTGTCGCACGAGTTCGGTCTTGCCGACACGACGCCGGCCATAGATGACCGTGAATGAGAACCCGGGCGCCTCGTGGCTACGCGTGAGATCATCAAGCTCGGACTGCCGGTCCACAAATTTTAGCATGGAAATCATTATGATTTACATCCTAATATTATTGTCGGGGGCTACGGCAAACATATCAGTAGAATGGCTCCTACGCAGCGCGAGGACGCGAACAAGATGCCAGTATGCCCAATTGACTACGGTCGCTACGGTCATCCAGACATGGTAAGGCTGTTTCAGGAGGAGTACAGACACTCTCTGTGGTTGAGAATCGAGGCGACCGTCGCGGAGGTTCAGGCGGAGCTCGGGTTGATCCCCTCCGATGCAGCAGAGGACATCGTTGAAACGGCACGTCCGGAGGTTGTGACCCTTGAGCGGACTATGGAGATTGAGGCGAGGACACGACACGATGTGGCCGCGCTATTTGAGGCGATAGCTGAGAGGTGCCGTGGCCCCGGTGCCAGATGGGTTCACTTTGGCCTCACCAGCAACGACGTAAAAGACACAGCATTGGCACTGCAACTAAGGGCTGCATTTGATGTCCTCATACCGCAAGTTGAAAGTCTGATGGACACACTCGCCGAACGTGCAGAAGAAACGGTCAATCTGGTGGCAGTTGGTCGTTCTCACGGTCAGCATGCGGTTCCAATAACCTACGGACTCAGGTTTGCGGTATGGTTGGACGAGATACGAAGACATCGCTTGCGACTACTGGCTGCGAGAGAGAGAGCGACTGTGGGAAAGATAGCTGGTGCCACTGGTAGCCATGCAGCTCTGGGTCCGAGGGGTCTGGAACTGCAGGAGCGGGTCCTGACAGAGTTGGGACTGAATGCTCCGGTTGCCACGACTCAAATCGTGCAGAGGGACCGTCATGCGGAGGCGGTCCTCGCATTGGCCAATCTTGCGGCGACGCTGGACAAGATTGCGACCGATCTCAGGAGCCTCCAGAGAACTGAGATTGCAGAGACCTTCGAGCCGTTTGCACGAGGCAAGCAGGTCGGCTCATCGGCCATGCCACACAAACGCAACCCGGTGACATGCGAGAAGATCTGTGGGATAGCACGTCTGATTCGGAGTCTGGCTGCGCCTGCTCTTGAGAATGTCATCAGCTGGGAGGAGCGAGACATCTCACACTCATCGACCGAACGGTTCGTGATTCCACAGGCGTTCATCCTCACCGACTATATTGTGAGAGAGATGAACCGGGTGGTGGCCGGGCTCACAATTGATGAGTCCGCGGTCAAACGCAATCTCGAACTCTCAAATGGTTCTATTCTAAGCGAATTCATTGTCACGCAGCTGACCTTGGCAGGTATGGACCGCCCGGTTGCCCACAGCATACTGCAGGAGGTAAGCCAAGAGGCGGCGGAGCAGGGGCGTCATCTTCTCGATGTGGCGTCCACACATCCCAGACTGAGTGGCGTGATTGACACGATTCCACTTGACCTTGAGAGATATTACGAGTCCATCAGGGAGGTCTCACGAGAGATTGTGAGAAGGGCTGTTGACCAGTACCGTGTCGACATCTGGCATCAGGACACGGACGAGGAGGTGGAGTAATGAAGCTACTTGTCACACTCACTCCGGCTGAGGGGAAGAGGCTGATTGCAAAGGGACTCCTCCGGACAGAGCCCGTACGCAGAGCATTGAGGGACGGATACCTCTGCGTCACCTTGGGAACGACCTCAGCCTACTTGGTCGAGGAGATACTGGGGGAGTACGACAAGACCAGACATATTGCGGGAATCGTAATACCGAGGGGTGTGTGGGTGACAGAGGCCGAACACCGTGCATTTGACGCGATATTTCACAGGGGCAAGTACATTGATGGAAAGAAGGTCATTGACGTACTCGACGAACTCGGCCCGGGTGACGTTATCATCAAGAGTGCCAACGCTCTTGACGTGAACGGCCTTCCGATAGTCCTACTTGCGAGCGAAACAGGTGGCACTGTGGGGACATTTCTTGGAGCGGTTGCTGCACGTAACATTCAGTTGATCATGCCAATCGGTCTTGAGAAGTGTATCTCGTCAAGCTATGACGAGTTCTGTGGCCGGATTGGGATGAATGAGTGGGACTACGCACTGGGAGTACCGGTCGGTGCCATCGCGATACACAAGGGGATTCCATACACCGAGATTGACGCCTTGGAGACCCTGTTCGATGTCGGTGCCGTGCCCATCGCAGCTGGTGGAGTGAACGGGGCCGAAGGGTGTGTCACTTTGCTAGTTGAGGGGGAGGCCGATAACATCAAGAGGGCCTACGAGTTCCTGCGTGATGAGATAAAGGGCGAGCCTCTCTTCCCAGAGGTCAGACACATTCCCGAGAGTATCTGACAGGAGCCACTTATGATGGCGGACACGGTGATTAAGACCGAGGCCCTGACGAAGATCTTTGAGAGAGGTAGGAAACGCGAGATTGTTGCTCTCGACAGAGTTGACCTAGAGGTCAGACGTGGAGAGGTGTTCGGCCTCCTGGGGCCCAATGGCGCAGGCAAGACGACATTGATACGGCTCCTGGTTGGGCTGCTCACGCCAACATCTGGAAGAGCATTCGTGCTGGGACGTGATGTGACTCAGGACATCGACTACATCCGGGAGAGAGTCGCACTGCTCCCTCAGGAGGCGGGGATATACGAGCGGCTCACGGCTCGCGAGAATCTAGTATACTATGGGGGACTGTACGGCATTCCGGAAGACGAGCTGAATCGTCGTGCTGACAGGCTTCTGGATATCATTGGTCTGACGGACCGACAGCATCACCAAGTCAAGAGCTTCAGTGGTGGTATGAAGCGCAAGGTGCTCGTGGCCCGCGCACTCATCATCGAGCCCGAGCTAGTCTTTCTGGACGAGCCGACGACTGGCGTGGACACACTTGGTGCGAGAGTTGTTCGCAACATGCTGAAGAAGCTCAGCTCCCAAGAGAACAGGACGATTGTACTCACCACTCACGACCTCCATGAGGTGTCCGAACTCTGTGATCGTGTGGGAATCCTCAACAAGGGCCAGCTTGTAGCGGTAGGAAAGCCAAACGAGCTGGAGGACAAGTTCAAGGCAGCAAACCTCGAGGAGGTCTTCACTGCGCTTGTCACAGGAGAGGGCCTAGAGGCATAGGACTAAGACCAATGTGTGGAGCGGTGGACGTTCGGTGTTTGAATCCGAGAACTTCCCGATGAGCGTCAGCGAACTTCATCCAACACTCACATGAGATCTGTTTCTGTGAGAACGATCACTCCAATCTTGGACCTTGGCACCGAGGAAAGAGGTCACAGACATCGCGTCCTCTCAAGATATTGATGGTAAGTTCACGATATCCACCCACCGTCGGAGGGGTGGAGAAGCACGTCAGCCGGCTCGCACATGAACTCGTCAAGCGTGGTCACCATGTGAGGATAATCACGTCCAGTCACGAGCCGAATCTTAGTCGCACGGAGGAGTCGGACGCTGGCGTTGAGGTCTTCAGGATGCCTTACGGCTGGGACCGAGCACCGTTCTTGGGGCTCTTGTGGATGCTCCATCATGGTGACCTGTGGCGTGACCGAGATGTGATTCACGCTCATGATGTGTATCCCGCGCTATTCTGGTGTGCCCCCTTCATGATGGGTGCGAGGAAACGACTCTTCGTGACTTTCCACGGGTACGAGCGGGATCCGATTCCCTTACCCTTCATCTTCCTCCGTAGGGTGGCAAGGAAACTTGCGAAAGGCGGCAACATCTGCGTGGGCAGGTTCATCGAAACGTGCTACGGAATCGCGTGTGATCGTGTCGTCCTAGGTGCCACCGACTTGCCTCAGAGAACAGAGAGGCAGGAGATGGCCGTCTATGTCGGGAGAATCGAGAGCGATACGGGCATCGAACAGTATATCCATGCGATTCACACTCTCAGAGAAAAGCATGGCATCAGTCTTGCACTCAAAGTGGTTGGAAACGGAAGTCAGAGAAGTCGCATGGCCGCACTGGCACACGAGCTTAAGCTCGATGTGGAGTTCCTCGGGGAGCTAGAGGACCCATGGTCTGTGATTGGCTCAGCAAAGATATGTCTGGCCGTGGGGTTCCTGTCAATTCTAGAGGCGATGGCACGAGGAATCCCAGTTGTTGGCTATGCAACCTCTCCTCTGCGGCTGGCGTATCTCAAATCGGTACGGGAGGAGGGTGGGCCAATCTCGATTCAGACGACCTCAGAGGGCGTCGCACGCGAACTTGCAAGGATTCTCACAGATACCAGACTGGAAGAGAGTGTGTCCGTCAGGAGTAGAGAGTTCGCCAAGAGATGGACTTGGGACTCAATGACTCAAGCCTACCTGCGGCTGTGGTCCAAGAGTCTCGGCTGACCTGTAGGCCATGATGGCACGGCGATATCCAAGCAGTGTGATGACTGCCGCCGCTGTCATGACAATAGTTCCGAGAACGGGCGGTATGAAACCAACCGGTTGCTGAAGTTTCGTGAGGCCCAACCCGATCGCGTCGAGTATCTGAATCGCAAAGTCGAAGACAAACGGCACCAGCACCAGAATGTTTGCAATAGTGCGAGGCGTTCCAGAGATCCATCCGGGCTTGATGTCCATCCTGT
>QMYR01000068.1 GCA_003662765.1 Candidatus Thorarchaeota archaeon | reverse complement strand
TGTGTCATCCTGTGACCCTTGGCCCTCGCCATCTCATCCAGCGTGTCAGCAATTCTTGAGGCCCTGCTGGCCTCACCAATCTCCCTCAACATCGTACCTACGACATAGAGAGTGAACATCGTTTCGGTGAGAGGGTTTTCCACCTGTTCTGGATACTCCTCGAGCAGATTGTCGAACTCCATCACACACATGATCACACTGGTGTCACGTTCTGCTGCCGCAAGAAGCACTCTCACGGTGCTCATGCGGATTCTGTCTGCCACAGGGGAGTCGTCTGTGACAGTGCTCTCCAGAGTCTTGAGTATATGACGAAGTCCGTCTACGTCTGATAGGGCGAAAAGTGCGATTGCCTTCAGTCCTAAGACCCGCGGATCTTGTGAGTCTGCAGCAAGGAACAGCACATCTGTTAGTCGCCCTCGTATCAATGCGGCTTCGACACCAAGTGCAAGCAGTGACCTATTCGGACTCTTCTTCATGGACTCACGCGATGCGAGTTCTATTGCCACATCCGTCAATGCCACGTAGGCACTCTTCCCGTCTGTCCTCCTCTCAGCCTCTCTCAGTATGTCTTCCCAAGGAATGGCGGGATCGTCTGCGAAGTGTTCAAACTCGGGGGGAATGTCCAATGTGCTTTCTCCTTGTCTTCTATGTTCTGACCCTGTATTGGCTCTTTTGGTTCATTCTGTCCTGAATATATTGGTCTCAATACCATTCCCGTGTGTCTTCCTCGGCCTGTTAGGTCGCAAGAACATTCTAGCGTGGCCTCACTGTCGTTTCCCACTCATTCAATAGGCGACGCTGCAGCACATGGGGTGCGCGCCCTGCACTGTCGTTTCGACGACAAGATTAATATATGATGGTTGGGAGGCCAAACTATCCTATTCATTACAATTGGGAGAGTACACCTAACATGTTTGATGAGTTGGAGCGTGCAATCGAGCCAGGTCTTGAGCTTGGGGCCTCGTACGTAGAGCTCCGAGGCGAGACAGGCTTTATCGAGTACATCCAGATGGATGATGGCAGGATAACAGCACTCACGCAACGTCTTGAACGCGGGGTTGCGGTTCGGGCATTGGTGGATGGTGCTTGGGGATTCGTGTCCACAGGGGATCTCGCTAGGCTAGAGGACGCGGTTCGTGATGCCTGCAGGATGGCTCGAGCTGCTGCTCCAACGCGGAAGGAGCCGATTGAGCTCGCGGAAACCAAGACTCGCGAGGACCGGGTGAAGAGTGCGGCTCGACGCGATCCGCGCCATGTGGAGATTGAGGAGAAGGTTGCGTATCTCAAAGAGCTCACGCGGGTGATTCGTGATCATGATCCGCGCATCGCAACTGTGACAGCAAAGCTTCGAACGGCCTCCGGCACCAAGTACCTAGTGACTTCCGAGGGGGCTCGGATAGAGATGCCGATCAATCTAGTCTGGGTATATCCATGGGTGACAGGCAAGGAGGGTACCAGACTCAGCGCGGCTCGCAACGAAGAGGCCTCTACCCATCAAGGTTGGGAGTACTTGGAAAAAACAGCAACTCCGGAGGCGGTAGGAATCCCAGCTGCACGACGTGTGGTCTTGCAGCTTGAGGGCGTACCCGCGAAGGCTGGGACATTCCCATGCGTGCTGGGTCCGCGTGTGATAGGTGTACTTGCCCACGAGGCCTTGGGTCACTTGGCCGAGGCAGACTTGACTGTGAACAGTGCTTTCAACGGGAAACTGGGGCAGGTTGTCGCCGCAGAGGGAGTCAACATGACAGATGACGGCACAGACCCCGGGAATGTGGGGACCTCGAAGTATGACGATGAGGGGACGCCCACCAGTCGGGTTGAGATCATCAAGGATTCGGTGTTGACGGAGCTCATGACCAATAGAGAGTATGCTGCCAAGATGGGGCTGAGGCCAACGGGCAACGCGCGTGCTGAGAGCTACCTGTATCCCCCGATCATCAGGATGAGAAATACGTTCTTCGAACGTGGCGACCACTCTTTCGATGAGATATTCGAGGGCATTGAATTCGGTTATTACTGTGTGGACTTCCGGGGCGGCCAAGCACAGATGAACGCCAGCTTTCAGGTTGGCATCCAGGAGGTCTTCGAGATTGTGAACGGTGAACTTGGAAGACCAGTCACAGATCTCTCAATCTCGGGAATTGCCACCGATGCGTTATTCAAGATTGAAGCCGTGTCCGATGAGGACTTCCCGTGGGAGCTGGGCAGGTGCGGTAAGGGCCAGGAGGCCTTTGTGTCTTCCGGGGGGCCAAGCATCCGTTTTGCCAAGGGTGGCATTATGTTCGGAGGGCAAACATAGGAGGTCTGACAATGGAAGACGAGAAGCAGTTGCTTGAGTTGTGCAAATTTGCAGTATCACAGGCGCACGAATACGGTGCTACGAAGGCAGAAACACAGGCTCAGTTCTCAAGCGAACTTGAGGGGTCTGTCGAGCTTGGCCAGATCAGCAGCGTCAACCGGCAGACTGGGACCGGTATCGCGATTCGAGTCTTTGTCGGGAAGCAGATGGGTAGCGCCTTCACGAACATTCCGACTCAGGATGGTATCAGGGATGCTGTTCGGCTTGCAGTGAGTGCAGCAAAGGTATCGACGGAGGACCCCGACTTTGTGGATCTCCCCCTACCCTCCTCATCATATCCAAGTGTGGATGGTCTATGGAGCGATTCGGCCGCAGGTGTCGACCCAGGCGAGGTTGTCGGCCAAATAGTCCAGCTGGTCAAAGAGGCAACACAATCTGAGGCAGGTCTTGTGCCCGCGATGTCCGGCGCTGGAGCTGTCGAGTATCACACCGCATACGCCAACAGTAACGGGGTTGACCACTGGGAGCGGGGCACGGTCGGCTACATCTATCTTGGCGCAGTGGCCCCGTCGGGCGAAGGCATGACGCCGATAGTACTGTCGTTCGACGTGAAGCGAGGTGTGGACTATGACATATCGTCGGTTGTGCAGGAGGTGGCGGACACTCTACGGCTATGCAAGGTGTCGGCCTCAGGAGAGAGTGGCAAGTTTCCTGTCATGATGCACGCAATGGCGTATGGTCAGATAATGCAGCATACTCTTCTCGAGTCGATTCGGGGTGACAGTGTGGTTCGGGGGAAGTCGAGGATTGGCGACAAGCTCGGAGAAACGATTGCGGCTGAGAACTTGACGATTAGCGATGATGGTACCTATCCTGGCGGAATGAACACTAGAGTTGCGGACGACGAGGGCGTTCCTAGGCGAAGGACCACGATAATCGATCACGGGGTCCTCAGGTCATTCATCTGGGACACGTACTGGGCAAACAAGGCCGGAGTCGCGAGCACAGGAAACGCTCGCAGGCAGCTTAGGCGCGGTCTCGTCGAGGTGGCCACGACAAACGTGGTCGTAGAACCGGGACGAAGGAACGCTGAGGACATTCTCTCTGAGATTAAACATGGGTTCTTCGTTCAGAACGTTCAGGGTGCCCACAGCTCCAATCCCCAGTCTGGGGACTTCAGCATAGTCGGAAACCCTGCGATACTAGTTCGTGACGGAGAGATGGTCGGGCAGGTTCATGGGCTGATGTTGACGGGTAATGTCTTTGACCTCCTGAAGCATGTTGGCGAAGTGGCGTCGGAGCCCAGATTCTTAGAGGGGGCCATCGCACCGGACATTCTCTTCACGGAAGTCAACGTGGTCTGTCGGCAATAGACATGCCGACGTATAGGGGGCCTTCAGGGCCTCCTTCCGCCACGACATCGTCACGCAAAAGCATATCAGCCGAGCGCCTGACGAGGAGAGTCACTGGACGGTGAATGACACTGGCGCGCAGATGTGTTCTGGTCATCATGGCCCTGTTGTTGCTCCCTACGCTTGTCGGGAGTGTTCCATTATCTCGAAGTGGCGCCGTCACCTTGAGAGCGGTTTCGGCTTCTCCTGTCGTGGATGGTCTTCTCGCCAGTGAGTTGGGGTCTGGACGGGAAGATGTAACCCTCTCAAGTGCCGACGGCGTAGAGGCCCTCCTCCAGTTCTCTCACAGCCTGACGCGGAACGAGATTACGATGGCTGAGGCCCGAGGGGTGAGGTTTCTCCGTAGGGGCTCGCACGTTGTGCATGTCGGCTCCATTTATCTGGCGGAAGTTTTCACTGTACAATCTTTAATGTCACTGACTGACATGGGTCTTGTGAGAGCCACCTCGGGATCAAAGCGATTCTATCCCGCACTCACATCCTCTGTTCCGGCGACCAGGGCGGACACCGTCCAGCACGATCTGCACAAGGATGGCTCTCCGATTGATGGTACAGGTGCCTTGGTCGCGGTTCTAGATACGGGTGTGTCTTGGTTGCACCCGTCATTCTGGCAGCCAACGACTGGTGCGCTACCTGTTCTTTCTGTAAACGGTTCGTACTATGTGGACATCAATACCAATGGAGTTGCTGACTCAGACGAAGGTCCCATCGCAGTAGTGCATCAACAGGACCCCTCCGCGATTGAGGTTTCGAACGAGTATCTGTACATAGACATCGACGATAACGGAAAGTTCGACTTCGCGAACGGTGACAGGTGGCTTGCTGGAGTAGACGAAGACCATGATGGTCTGTTGTCGCTGCCCTCAGAGAAGGTCGTGCTTCTGGGTCAACCAAAAGTGCGCATACTGTACGATCAGTACACTGGGAATGTCTATGTGCGAGGCGTCAATCTGACTGCGGATGCGCTCGGTATTGGTGACACCAACGGCCACGGCACGCATGTGGCCTCGATAATCGCAGGAGGACAGCCCGGGTACACAGCTATGGTGGGGGTTGCGCCTGGCGCTGACCTGTTGGTCATCCGGAGCCCGCTGATGTCCTCCGATGTACTTGACGGAATCTTTTTCGCCGCCGAGCACGATGCGGACATCATCAACATGTCCTTCTCCAGCTTCTTGGGATTCTTAGACGGAACGGACACGGAAGACCTTGCGGTGTCTGAGGCGATGAGGACCTCTGGCCTTGTGTCATCCCTGGCCTCGGGCAACCTCGCAGGATACAACAAGCATGCGCGGTTCTCGGTGATGTCGGGACAGACGGGGAGCGTGAAATTCGCAGTCAACAGTCCTCCTAAGTACTCCTTCCTCAACGTGCTATGGTACAGTCATGATGATGACGAGCACGTCTTCCTGCGCTCGCCCAACGGCAACAGTATCGATCTTGGCGTCTTCAGTGATGTTGCCGGTCACAGCTACATCATCGAGGACGACGACCTCAAGGCCTACTACTTCGCAGACGTGAGTGTGAGGGGAACAAACAGGATAATCGTGCAGGTGTCTGAGGATGATCACGAGTGGGCGAGCGGCACTTGGACTCTTGAGATGGAGAACCCCTCAGGAGAGACCGTTGAGGTGAACTGCTACGCATGGGGCAGTACGTGGTCCGATGCGTATCTGAGGTTCACCACGCACGTTGACAACTCACGTACGGTCAGTTCGCCCGGTACGGCCGACCTGGGGATAGCAGTCGGGTCGTGCAACGACTATCTCTCAACTCTGTCCGCAAGCTCTGGACGTGGTCCTCGGATTGATGGAGTACAGAAGCCTGAAGTTGTGGCTCCGGGGCTTGGAATCACTGCTGCTCGCAATAGCCTCAGCTCGCTCTGGATCTCAAGGAGCGGCACTAGCATGGCCTCACCGCATGTTGCGGGAGTGCTTGCTCTGGTCTGTCAAGCACTTGGTGAGAAGACCGGTTGGGCGTTGTACTCAGCTGTGGTGCAGGGCGCCGGAGGCAACACTCATCATAACGATCCGCCCGAGTTCGACTGGGGCTTTGGCGCAGTAGATGCGTTGGAGGCTGTCAGGACAGTCTACTCGCCAGAGCCGTTGGCGGGGACTTCTATTGCGGAATGGTCAGGTATTGACACGGCCTGGGGGCCCGATGTTGAGGATGCACTTCCGGGAGGCCAAGACTTGGTGACGGTCAAGACATTTGCCTCCACCGAGCGATTGGCTGTGGCTGTCACAACCCGAGAGATGCCTGATTTCGGCTCAGGAGTACTCACGGTAGGATGGGACACCGACAACAACAAGGCGACGGGCAAAGACGGAGTGGACGTTCTGGTCAATGTGAGTGGTGAAGTCGCCACGGCATACAGGTGGAATGGTATGTCTTTTGCCCAGAGCGGCGACAAGGTGACACTGTGGAACCACAGCACGTCGCTCTTCGTGTGGCTGGACCTCTCGCCAGCGCTGCCCCTCTCTGTCAGAGTGGAGAGTTCTGTTGGGTCCGCCCCAGTTGATGAAACCGGGTGGCTCACCATCAGTGATCGGTGGTCGCCCTATCTCGCCAATCTCAACATAGAACACAGCGGAAACGAATGGAAGGTGTCCCTTGGCGTTTCCGACATTGACACACGCCTGTCGGACTTGCAGTATCACTGGTCCGTCGTTGACGGGTCCATGACATCTCTACTCTCAGGTAGCGGGCCGTGCAGCAGTGAGCCAAGCATTCAGGTTGACACTGGTGCCTTGGGAACACCAGACGCGCCAGCTCTGCTTTTGAACGTCACAGGGTCTTCACCCTCTCTGAGGGCACCCCTCCTTGTCTTGTCGAGAGCGACGGCCGCACGCGTAAAAATCCTCAGTGCCGTGCTGAACACAACGATCGTCGCGGTGGGGCCGCTTGTAGAGAGCATGGTGAAGGGTACAATAGTCGTGGAAGGGTCTGCCTCAGTTGACACGGTCCAAGTGGCATTTCACAGTCCTCTGGGCTTTTGGTTGAACTTCACACTTCAGGGCGAGGACGGAGTGTACCCGTTCACTGTGGCAGCCAGCGGTTTCGCGCCAGGAGAGCATCAGGTCTATGCCGTTGTCACTGACACTGCCGGTGTGACCATTGAGAAGTACATTGGTATACTGACGGTCACTACGGACTATTCCCGCGTTGGCATCATTGTTGCAGCGGTGGCCGGAGTCACAGTTATATTCGCGCTTATCCGACGACACAGGGCACTGTCTTAGAGGTTGGACCATGAGGCTCGTAGTTATAGGATACGGTCCCGGCGGAGTCTCGGCGGCACTCACGGCGAAGAAGTTTGCTCCTGATACAGATGTCATCATTCTGACGCGTGATAAGCTACCAGCCCGTCGAAAGCCGGGTGTGACACTGGCATTTCAGTCCCCGAACCTACGGAACCTTGGGATACCTGATTGGTCGCCGGAAGCGCTCAAGAAGCGAGGGGTGACAGTTCGGCAGGGTGTTGAGGTGATAGGAGGAGATCCCAACGCCAAGGAGCTTACTGTGCGTACTGAGAAGGGAACAACTGAGAAAGTTGGCTACGACAAGCTCATTGTCGCCACTGGGGGAACTCCCGTCGTGCCAGCGATTGAGGGCACCGACCTTGACGGTGTGTTCACAATTGGTGACATCAGCGACGCATTGAGGGTAGGCGAGCGACTCGAAGAGATTGCCAGCGTAGCAGTGGTTGGTGCTGGCTTCAGTGGCCTTGAGGCGGCGGAGAGGCTTCTGTCTATGGGAAAGGAGGTTCACTTGGTTGTGCGCTCCCGATTGTTGCGACGCCTTCTCGAGTCTGAGCTCAGTGCCGAACTACTTCAGCGGTTTCCCTCTTCTCTCATGGTGCATACTGGCGTTTCCCCCGAACGTGTGCTGGGATCGGATACCGTGGACGGCCTCTCTCTTGGCGCGCAGACAATCAAGGTCCAAGCCGTACTCTTCATGACCGGTGTGAAACCCAACACACAGTTGGCATCATTGATGGGCCTGCGGATTGGTCCTCTCGGCGGTATATCTGTCAACGAGCGGATGGAGACCTCTGCCATTGATGTGTACGCCGTGGGGGACTGTGTCGAAATGCCCGACTTCCTGACTGGAAAGCCGGTCCTGATGCCTGTGGGCAGTGTGGCTGCGCGTGCTGGTCGTCAGGCAGGTCTGCTGGCTGCTGGCGGCAGCAAGATGTACTCTGATGTGAGCCTGCGGTTCCAGTACGACCGCATATTCGGGACTGAGATAGTCTGCATGGGCGAATCGACAACTCTTGCACAGTCGTTGGGCGTGCGGGCGCATGTCACGTTTACCGAGGATCCTGCGGAGTCTACGCGAACTGCGATTGTCACAGATGAGTCGGGGCGAGTGATTGGTGGACAGGTCTTGTCCTCTCGGATGGCTGCGCCCGTGGGTCTTCAGATACTGCGTCGGATGCTGGATGGTCTAGGATTGGACGAGACTCCGCTCTTGAAGCCCCCTCACGAGGAACTCAAGTCGCTCCTTGAGGAGACTCTTGGGCCACTGAATCCCTAAATCACACAATCTCGGGCGGTGTTCCTCCGTCGGTGACCGGAATCTCCCATTCTGGTTCTCCGCCTCGTTTCCGAGGTCGTTTGGCCCTGAACTTGATCATGAGAACATAGGCGATGCCAACTACCACAACGATCAACAGAGAATCTACAACAGTTGTTATGAAGACGTCGTCGACAGCCCGTACCGGAATGAGGAGTGTCTTCTGAAAGACCCGCACATTGCCTTCTTCGTCAGTTGCAAGAATCGAGATGTTGTAGAAGCCAGCAGATTCGAGAGTGAAACTCGTTGCGAACTTGTAGCCAAGTGTCGCAGTGGGTGTCACTTCAAAGCTGCTACCATTGGGCGTCCCCACGACAATCCTGACACTATCAAGGTCCTCATCAAAGATGAATGCTGTGAGGTTTGCGGTTTCACCGATATGCCCCGCCTCAAGGCGCACATCGTAGATTCTTGGCACTGCTGGCACGATGTACGCTGCAAGATTTCTCAGTAGCCTGAGGTTGTCTGCGTCGGCCTTTATTGCATCATAGAGCGTGGTGTCGTAGAGGGTCGAACCGTCGGAGATCACTATCACCTTACCGCGTCCGTACTGAGCCGTGGCAACAATGGCATGCTCCTTTTGACTGTCAATCCAGAATAGACCCCTTGCGTCCGCGACGGATGTGTCAACTCTGAGGGTGCTCCCCTGAAGGATGTACAGACGGTGAACCCCCTCGGTCAAGGTGTCATTCTCAACGATGCCTCCATATCCCTCACCATACACGACCCCTGTATCTGGACCAATGCCGGTCCCAATTCCGTACCGTTCACACTGGATACCATACGGCTCAAGTATCTCGTTGTACGAATCGATGGCGAAAGAGGCAGTGTGTGTGGAGTCATCGTAAAACTCGGACAACATCACAAGCGTACCGCCATCTTCAACAAACTTGTGGATAGCCTCTATCTCTGTTTCCGCGTATGTGATCTCCGTGTCCATGATCATGAAGACCTCTGCATCGCTCAGACTATCAGAGTCCACAAGGACGGTGTTCTCGGGTGTTCCAAGCCATGCAGTCGTGACGCCCTGTCCTCTGAGATACTCCTTGAAATAGCTGTAGTATGACGGATCGTCTGGGTCTTCTGCCGAATGGTGTGACATGTCAACGAGGAGCCTGCCGCCGAACGGTGTTATAGATAGTTCGAGTTCCATCCTCGCAAGAACCTTGCCGCCTTGAACGAGAGTCACGTTGCCGTCATAGTATCCGATTGCCGACAGCGGGAGGTCTTCGGGAACGTCGAGGTTGATACCAAAGTATGTGTATCCAACCGCAACATCGATGCTACTCGTCGACACATTGACGAATTGGGAGGCGTTGCCCGCAAGATTGATTGATGCGGTGCCGAAGTTTGCTGTTGAGATGACTGTGACGTTCTGTGGCTGGCGCTCCTCTCCCACTATGAAGACATTGGTTCCTTGTGGCAGAGTCGGATATCTCAGAGGCGCCATGACTGCCACAACCCTAGAAGTCTGCGTGATCAGTTCAGATGCATTGCTCACGTTCGCAACGCCCATGCCCTGAGCCATCGAGTCCTGACCCAGGTCAGTGGCCCCTGCCATCAAGAATGCCTTAGCCGCAAGGGGCGGAAGGCCGATGTGCTTGTTCCTGAGGAGTGCGACGAGTCCGGCGACTTGTGGAGTCGCCGCGGATGTGCCAGACCATCTGGTGTACAGGCTACCAAATTGGCTGCTGTTATAGACCGGGTATTCGTAGGTGCTGGCATCCTTCCAGCGGCCTGAGAAGACCTCGTATCCAGGAGCAACCACATCTGGTTTTGGAAATACGCCCATAGGGTTTGTCCTCGTCCGTATCACTGGCCCTCTGGAGCTGAATGCCACTACGCCTTCAAGACCTGATGAGGCTCCAACAGTGATCACCTCCTCAGCAACGCCCGGTGCGTTGACGGTATTCGCTGCAGGTCCGGAGTTTCCAGCAGCCACTACGACCGCAACCCCTTCCTCAACGGCGGCATTGCACGCCTCAATCGAAGGCTGCTTGAAGCTGGTGTCTTCCCAGGGTCCACCGACACTCAGGCTGATGACATCTACTCCCTGATCTACAGCAAACTCGACGCCCTGTGCAATCACAGAGTCGTCCGTAGTACCGTCAGAGTCGAGTATCTTCACAATCAGAAGGTCGGCTCCAGGAGCGATACCGCGAAACACTCCATTCGCTTCTCCGCTTCCTGCGACAAGCCACGCGGTGGCTGTTCCGTGGCCATTGTCATCGTAGGCGTCGATTCCGTCCGAGGGGTCGAGGTCGCTCAGTCCGTTGACGTAGTCTTCGAAGCCGATGATTCTGTCTTTCAAGTCCGGATGGTCTGCCCACGCTCCACTGTCGAGTACGGCCACGGTGGTCCCGGTACCGTTGTATCCCTCGTTCCATAGGTCGATGGCTCCGAGAATCACGTCAGGATGGACGTACTTATTGTTCCCCATTGGGATGGGTGGTGTCTGGCTCTCCACGCTGGTGACTCTGGCCTCAGTGTCTAGCGTGACGGCCGTGATGAAACCCGACACCGCTAGCTTGTTGATTGATGCCCGCTTCGCATAGGCTGACACCATGGGAATGATGTGAAAGACATGCCTTACCTGAATGTCTTCACCCCCGAAGCGTTCAACAAGGTATTTCATGAGTTCTGGTGTCGTCCCGTCAGGAAATTGAAATACCACAGGGATTCTCTCATCCTGGGGCGTGGATGACATCAGGTTCGCCAGCGACGGAGCGATGATTGCGGGGCTGACTTGTCGACTTGTATCAGTTGTCACTGCTACTGCTGGCAGCGGGAGAAAGAGGATGACAAGGATCATGACGACAATGGTTTGACGGCTTGTTGGTGTGAGTGACATTGTTTCGAGCCCTTCCAAGTGTGGCTCATCCGGTTTCTAATTAAGCATTGTCTTGACTGCGG
>QMYR01000067.1 GCA_003662765.1 Candidatus Thorarchaeota archaeon | reverse complement strand
TCACACAGGAGATCCCCCCTGGGACGCAGATAGAGCCTACAGAGGCCGAGATCAACCTTGGCCAAGTGCTGTCCGGGCAGCAGATTGGGATTCCCCTCGACCTTGCCACAGGAATCTTTCAGGCCTCCGTCGAGATCAGGTACTATCTGGCCGGTGATGACTACAATGGTCCTCCCACCCATTCCTTTGAGCAAATCTTCTACCTGCTGATTCCCCCGAGCGGACCCGCGGGAGCTGTAGGTAGTGTTGCAGGTGTCGCGGCAACGGTGGCCACCGTGGGAGCGGTGACGGGGCTGGGCAGCCAGATATACCAGATCCTTGACGGCATTCAGACCGCTCACAAGATCAGAAGCATTCAGAAGAAGATATCTGAGATACGATCCCTGCCGAACCTTGCTGTCATAGGGGCCCTTCCTACGCTGTTATCAATCTTCGCTGGCATGCGGAAAATGAAACGGAAGAAGAAGGCCGAGCCCGAGTCGGAGAGTATCGCAGAGTACAGACTGAAGCAGCGTCTGCGGGAATCGGCCCCGGCTCTCTGGCCCAAGGACAGATGCCCCAAGTGCGGCCGCAAGTGGGATAGGAAGAAGAACTCCTGCAAGAAGTGCAAGATATCAGAGGAGGAGGCTCGGGAAGCGTACGCGGAGCTTCTTGTCGCCAAGGTACCTCGTGCTATCAAGGCACTCGGAAAGAAGAAGGCCCTTTCGGTGCGCAAGCTGGCGAAGAAGACCAAGTCAAATCAGTACAATGCCGGTGTCATCGGCGCAGCAATGGTGGAAACCGGGCTTGCCGAGGTCACGAAGGTGGAGACACCAATCAGAGGCTTCGTGACAAACATTGCTGGGCTTGCCTTTGTCGTTATCACTTGGCAGCAACTGCTTGGTGGTGCGTCGAGCCAGTGGCAGACGACCCTGACTATTATTGGTGCCGCATTGTCACTTGCCGTCATAATTGCTCTCTACATAGCAAGAAAGACCCAGATTGAGAAGCTCAAGGTTGCTACACGTAAGGTCGGGCCTGAGGCCCCTGCAGTTGAGGCGCAGCCCAGCGAGGCTGCTCCTGCCGAAACCAGCGAAACAGAAACAGGAGGACCATCTGTCACTGAGGAAGCTGAGCAACAGGAAGCCGAAGAGCCTCGTTCTGAAGAGTCGGCCGAGGAGCCTGAGAATACTGACGCAGACATGGAGGGCGAAACCACAGAGGACAGCGGGCCAGAGTAGCCTGCTCATCATGCGAGAACAGAGCCCCTGCCTTGGCCGATGAATTCGAAATGGCGTGAATGTGTGTGGAGGGAGCCCGCCTCCCTCTGACATCACGCATCCATTCACTGCGTTGCAGCAGTGATCCTACAGTTTCTCACGCGAATTGACGGAACGAACGTGGGTGTCTGAACCTCCCACCACCATACCTGTGTTCGGTCATTGCCCATTGCGTCAATGTTCGAGAACATGCGCATGACGTTGTCGCTTATCCGAATGTTCTTGATCGGAGTCATCTCCCCATTTCTTACCAAGAACATCGCGTCGCGAGGAATGGTTGAGAACTCTCCGGTCTGATAGTTCTGGAATCTGGTGTACCAGTTGCATGTCACGTATATGGTCGGACGGCTACCTTCGAGCAGCTCGTCAAGGCTGTGGTCGCCGTTGCTGAAGACAATGTTCGAGTTATCGGGGAGAAGCATCTTCATACCCTGAATGAGCTGCATCGGGACAGAGCTTCCCGTCGACTCAGTTTCGTACATACGGGCTGTGGTTGTATTATGTACAAACGCCTTCAAGACTCCGTCCTCTACAATGGTCACTCTCTGGGAAGGCGTGCCCTCAAAATCGAAGGCACGACTTCCCACTCCTCCGGGCAACGTTGGGTCGTCCCATACGCTGAGCCATTCAGGACCTATCTGCTCGCCCATTCTGTCACCGAGAGCCGATAGGCCAATGAGTACCATGAATGGATTTGCTGTTGCGGGAATGTGTGCGATGACATTGGCTGCTACGGTAGGACTCAGTACGACATCGTAGACACCAGGCTCTCCCTGTACGGCACCGACAGCCTGTTTTGACAGCCTCCCAGCTCGTGCCCCCGCGTCAATCATCTCGCCCTCCGACTTGGTCGGTTCTGTGCCGCATGACAGTCCCTGCCCGGAGTAGTCGAGTTCTTCTTGGAACGCGCGCACGTTCAGGTCGAATGATGTTTCCTTGGTCTCTCCCGTGGGGCCGTACGATGATCTCAGATAGGCCATCTCTTTGCTGAACTTCAGTGCGCCAGCGACCCGTCTAGCCCCCTCGTCCAGTGCAGCCTGAATTGAGGCATTGACTATCTCTGGAGCCCTGTCTGTGAACTCGTCAATCTTGCTGTCGTATCTTCCCTCGATCTTGCGGTATTGGAGGGTGCGATCCTCGACGCCTGCAAAGAACATGGACTCGGGCAGGACTCTCAGAAACGAGATGGTCTCGTCAACGGCCGATCTCACGTCCTCGGGTGAGGTCGTTGAGCGTTCGGTGAACCCGGCCTTCGCTCCCTTGTAGATGATGAACATCTCAAGATTGAGTTCCTCCCATCGCTTTGCGATGTCAATCTGACTTTGAGAGAACCGAATCTGTGACCCGCGTCGAATGGTTCCTTTTGCGATGATGCCCTCGACTTTCTCGCTGGCGTAGTCTACGGCCAGGTCAACGAGGGACTTGAGTTCCTGGTAGTCGACCACTAGCCCACACCTCCAAGTCTGATATCCCTGAATCGTACATGTCCCCCTCCCGCGTACACAGGAACACCTTGCATCGGGTCACTCTTTCCGCATGTCCCTGGGAAGTCGAATCTGAGTTCCTTTGACACGGCGTCAACAGAGCTGAGCAATCCGACGCTGGTTGTTTCTAGGACTGGCCGGCGAATCAGTGTGTCTGTCAACTCGCCATTCTTTATCAGGTAGGACTCGCAGCCCGTGTATTTTGACTGGTACCTCCTGTCGTCAATGTTCCACTCCTGGAAGTTCTTCATAAACACACCCAGACGAACATCCTCGAATAGTTCTTCGAGCGAATATTCGCCCGGCTCGAAGTATGTGTTTGCCATCCTGATTATTGGCTCTCGGTTGTAGGCGGACGATCTAGCCGCACCATTTGACTGTCTTCCAAAAACCACACCGAACTCACGGTTCAGAAGTGGCTCGTTTGCAATCCCCTGCTTGATGAGCGTGCGTTTCCGAGTCTTGACACCTTCATCATCGTACAGATAGAACCCGCCAGTGTTGGGAATCGTGGGGTCCTCGCATACCGTCACCGCTTCGCTTCCGACACGTGACTCTCCAATCTTGAGGTCGCGCCAGAAACTCTCGCCGGCCTGCGCGCCCTCCCGGCCCATGATTCGGTCGCCCTCGCTGGGGTGTCCGACGTTCTCATGTGCTATGATTCCGGCCACCTCGGGCCCGACGATGACATCGACCGGCCCGTCCATTAGCTCCTTGACAGCCTTCGCCTCACTGGCCGCCCTCTGGAGCTGCACAGTCTCCTCGTGGAGCTTCTCGATCACTCTGCCCTCCTTGATTCTCTCCCAGCCCCCACACTGCGTTATGTCCAGAAACCTCTGTTCGGAGCCCGTCTTTCCCTTGGCTGTGAGCAGCACGAACATGAAGATGTGCTCAAGGTGGCCCTGAATGTCTGTGCCCTCAGTCGTCATGATGTGCTTGTCAGCAACTGTGGGGTTGAGCATCAGTGTGTACTGAGCCAGACCCTGCATCTGCTGATTCATCTCATCGGCTGTTTGCATGAGCGTTTCAATGTCGACTCCTGCGAGGCTCTGTCTGACATCTACAGTCCACTTGGCCTTATTCGCAACCGGCTCTCCGAGGTCGATCGGCCTGGGTCTGCGACTGTTCTTAGCCATCCTATAGGCGGCAGTCACGGCCTCCTCAGCAAGATCTCGCTCGAGTCGGTCGAAGGCTGCAAATCCGAAATTGCCATCAACAAGAAGTCTCACTCCTATGCCCGCGAGTGGACTCATCCCTCCCGACACAGGCTCGCCATTCCTGTAGACAAGACCTCGGGAGGCCTTGTGTTCAAACCTCGCCTCGACATATGAAGCTCCTAGGCTTCGTCCCAGGTCGAGGCAGTATTCCAAGAGGTCACTGGCGTCTCTCAAAACTACCACATGATGACGGCTGCTCTTGACTAAGATAAACCATCCGACTCGCGCTTGACGGTCGCCCGACCTGAAATCACTCGACACGAATGTCCCTTTCTTGGAAGTCGGTCAGACATGCATATGTCGAGATTCTCGACAGACTACAATCCAAAGATTGAAGTTTGCGAGGCGTCGGTGTAGTCCAAATCAGCAAGAGTGACAGGACTGGTGAATGCCGAGATGGTTGAGAGAATCATAGTCATTGGCTGTGGAGCCGCTGGCGCCACAGCGGCCATGCAGGCTAGGAAGTTCAACCGAAAGACTGAGATTGCCATTATCAACGAGGAACCGTACTCCCAGTACTCAAGGTGCGGTCTGCCTTACACAATCTCAGGAAAAGTGCGTGAGTTCAATGATCTAATTCTGATGCCTCCTGAGAACTGGGCCAGTCTGAAGATTGACGCCAAGTTCAGCACGAGAGTGACCAGAATTGACCACTCCTCGCGGACGGTCGAGTATGAGGGACCGGACGGGTCCGGCACTGCAAGCTACGACTCGCTAGTCTTTGCAACAGGTGCGAGGAACGCTGACCCACCTATTGAGGGGTTGGACAAGCAGAGAGTGTACGGACTTAGGTCCATGGATGACGCTAAGGCACTGGCCAAGGAGGCCGAGCGCGCAAAGAACATGGTCATCATTGGGGGCGGTCTCATCGGGATGGAGGCAGCCGAGGCTTTTCACGAGAGGGGCCTGAATGTCACAGTGGTCGAGTTTCTACCACATGTCCTTCTGGCGATGGTAGACCCGGACATGGCTCAGATTGTAGAGGAGCAGGTGAGGCAGCATGGTGTGAGGCTCATGACCAACACGGCTGCAGAGGCCGTACTCGGCGAAGATGCCCCGAAGGCTGTTCGGGTGAAGAACCGCGAGACCGGCGACGTGGAGGAGATTCCAGCTGACGCAGTCATCGTGGCGACAGGCGTTCGACCGGTCACGGAGCTGGCAGAGAGCATAGGGGTGGAGATTGGTCCGACACGAGGGATTAAGGTGGACGACCATATGAAAACCAACCTTGACGGCGTCTACGCGTGTGGCGACTGTGCCGAGCACGTGGAATTCGTGACGCGGCGGCCCTTTGCTGGAGGGTTGGGAACTGTTGCTGTGAGGCAAGGTCGAGTGGCTGGTATCAATGCTGCTGGTGGAGATGCGAAGTTTCCGGGAATTGTCGGTGCCAAGGTCACACGTCTGTTCGGTGTTGAGATCGCAAGCACCGGTCTGACAGAGGATCTAGCCCGCCGGTTTGAGGTGACTGTCGTCAAGGGCTCGGTCAAAGGGCTGACCCGACCGCCATACTATCAAGGAGGTAAGGAGATCAAAGTCAAGACAATCTATGAGAAGAGTACTGGCCGGCTGGTCGGCGGACAGATTGTCGGCCCGGAAGACGCGGCCATGCGGATCAATGTTATCACCCTTGGCATTCAACAGCACGTTGATGCGCCTGGTCTCTTTGACTTCGAGAATTGTTACGCGCCGGCAATCTGCGACACATGGGATCCGCTGGTCACCTCTGCTGAGGCCGTAAGGCGTCGCCTCCGTATGTGAGGCGGTCGCAAGGGAGCAATCTCGTTCTGTTCACTCTTGCCGAGCTAGCATCTCCACGTTGTTGAGAGCAAAGATGAATGAGTCGAGCTGTGCAGTGGAGCTCGTCACAATCTCTACCTCTCTAACGGAGGTATCTGTCTGGGCGTGCAGGTATAGCGCACGTGCTATCTCCTCAGCTATTTCCCAGTCCGGCACGAGTGAGACCTCCAGCCCCATTGTGAACAGCCCAACCGACGTTGCGCCTTTCGACCTTGCCATCTCAAGTGCTCTTCTAGTTGCGTCGAAGATTACCTGTCGCCTGTCGGGGTCTTCAATGGAGACTGCTGGCCAGTAAGTCAGCTCCTTGGCTGAACTGGCTTCTCTGACGCTGATGCCAAGTCCACCAATGGTACCGCCAACACTCAACTCACCTGCGGGGCTCGTGCCGAGAGGGATGTTCTCGATCTTTACCGACAGGTCAAGGACGGAGTCATCGAACGGTCCTTGGCGGAGGCGAACCACGAGGCCTCCCAACGTCCATTCTCGCGGTTCCATCAACCAGTCCCCGCGATCTTTCTCAGCGCATCGGCGAAGGCATCAGTCGCTGGCTGTCGGTATCCGACCAGTATGACTCGCCGGACGGAGCCGGGTTTCTCAGCGTACTTCGCAATTCCTTCTACAATGGCTCTCGCTGACTCTTCCATGGAGAGACCACCGACTCCGGCTCCTATGGCCGGAAATGCAATGTGCTTGAGGTTGTTCTCAGCTGCCAGACGCATTGCATGTTCCACGGACGACTTGACGTAGTCGTAGGTTGCTGCTCCTCCGGGCGGCATGCCCGCGCAATGGATGACATGTCGTGCCTTGAGTCTTCCCGCGGTTGTGATCACCGCCTCACCTGGACGAATCGGCCCCTTAGACATTGCCTCCTTCTCGATCTCGATTCCGCCCTTGGACTTGATTGCGCCCGCCACTCCGGAGCCCATCCATAGGTCAGAGTTTGCAGCATTGACTATCGCGTCGGCATCAATCTCGGTGATATCTCCCGTGACCACCTCGAACTCTATCTCTCCGTGTCGGGTCTTCAACAGACTCACACTCTCCACAGTGTCGTTCTTGGACTGGTTTGACGCATGTGCGTAAAAAACTGGCGACAATGGACGCCTGACGAGCAAACACTAATACACAGGCTGCAAGCAGCAGTCACGGCGAGAGAAACTGAACGATATCGACGAACATGAGATCGAACGGCTGATCCAGCTGTACGGGGAGCCGCGGCGCCTTCATTTCGCGGCCGACTTTCTCGACTTCGAGTGCGATCTTGTTAGGCGCAGTGCTGCAAAGGGGCGACACCACGACATAACGTGTTTCATCCGCTACGGTGATGGATTCGCGGTGATCCAGAAGCATGACTACGCAGACACTCCGATATTCAGAGCCCCTTCCGGGGGCGCTAACTCGGGGGAGCCTCTCGAGGTAGCAGCCAAGAGAGAGATGAGAGAGGAGACCGGTCTCGACATCGAATTGAGAAGATTCGTCCTTGACGTGACACTTGAGGTCCGCTGTCGGGACGTGACGATTCCTTGGAGGTCATTAGTCTTTCTCGCAGACGCCGTTGGGGGCAGCCTTGACATAATCGACACACGCGAGATCCATGCACTCAGGGTGATGACCAAAGAGGAACTCCTAGGCGAAGTTGAGCGTGCCATGTTACGCTCTGGCTGGGGCGGATTCAAATACCGTGCGTTTCTCTGCCGCGCTTTTTTTGATGAGCTAGACCGAATTGGCAGCCTGTAGTTGGGCTGTCGCCACGGTGGGCGCTTGGCGGAGAGAGATGTGCCGGACTGTGTTAATCTATGAGGACGCATAAGGAAGATGGAATGCATGTAAGACATTAGACCAATAGCTTGTCGATACTGCCCCAGCAGTTAAGGTCGTGTCTGTTGCCGCCATGCTCCTATCGTGCATGAGTGGATAGGCATTGGGGTACTTCTACTGTCCCGGCTGTGGAAGACGATCTCCCCATGGATGTCAACGCTGCGAGGAACATCATTGAGGTTCAACAGCCCAGTGCCGTTGCAGAGTGAACAAACGTATTGTGACAAACATAATCCAACTCGTAATCAACGGATAGTGAAGGCTCTCGAGTGTGTGCGATGGGAACCCTTTGTGGCTCTTACTGCCGATCGACCCATAAGCACTAGGTCGGGCGCTAGTGAGCTTAATAGGTACTGACTTAAGAAGAAAGGTGTCCTCCCTATCATGAAGCAGGACTTGATTGGGCGTCGGAATGTCCAACAGGGTTGAGGTTCGATGTTGCAGGTTTCGCGAATTGTGCATCTTGTCACATGCGGTGAGTATGCTGAGCGAGGGATATTCAATGACCTCCTGCGTCAAATAGGAACGGGACGGCTGGAGCCAAGACTACGGAGGCTTGTTTTGGAGGCGGAAAAGGAAGGCCTTGAGAAGTTCAGGGAGGATCCCGAAGAGGCGAGATTGTCCGTGAACAGGAATTATGCAGAGGCCCTCATGACTGTAAGGAAGATATCCGCTGACGACGAGCTGCTTGACCGGATTGAGGCCAAGTACGGGCCTGTTGTCGCGTCGAACTTCACGTATGCCCTTAGTGTGATCTCCCAGATACTTCCTGTCCTCTCGCTCACTGCACAGATGAGTCCTCTGGATCCTGCGGTTGTTGACTTGGCAGTCCGAGAAGCGCTCCCAAAACTCGATCAAATTGTGATGAAACGCGAAGGAGTGCCAAACGCAGTTGAGATTGGGGAGGGAGACGGTTCTCACCGTGACATCCTTGCTGTCCTAGTATTGTCCTTCAACTTCGGAATGCTGACCGCCACCACCTTTCTGGTTGTTGCACTTACAGAGAATGATGTTTCGCTAACTGAGGCCCAAGTTCGGGAACTCGAATACCTGCTCAGAGACTGGCCCCAAGAAACAATCGCTCAGTTTGTCTTTCTGAATCGAAATCAGTCTCTGTTGTCGCCGTCCTTTAGGGTTCGGCCGGTACCTCTGACTGATGAAGACCTAGACTAGCGCTCCAGATTCATGCAGTTTGGGTGAGGCCACAATCGTGACATCGATACAACCAGGTACTCTCGTGTTCATTGATCCTGGCGAAACTGTAGGCCACGAGCAGAGAGGAAAGCGCCCTTACCTAGTTGTTTCGACACCCGGAAAGGCCAAGGATAGACCCGGCAATCTTGGACTCATTGTCGCAGTTCCACTGACGACTACGGGTAGACCGTGGTGGACTGTGGTTCGCATCCCAAAGGACTCAACGGGTCTCGAGCATGACTCATTTGCGCTGTGTCACCAGGTGAGGTCGCTCTCGGTCGATAGAGCCAAGCATATCATAGGATTCGTGAGCGACTACGTTCTAACAACTGTGAGGCTTGTGCTCATAACGATGCTGTCAACATAGTTGACACGCGAAAAATGGACAATGCTTGGGGGATGACAGAGCCAAGGTTCGGCTCTGTCCGTCCCAGACCGCTCACCTACGGCATCATTGTGATGCCGAGTTTCTGCACGAGCTCCTTGTAGCGGTTCCGCACGGTGACCTCTGTGACTCCGGCGGCCATGGCGATGTCACGCTGTGTGACTCTGTGGTCGGTGAGAATCGATGCGATGTAGATTGCAGCCGCTGCCAGTCCCCTCGGGTCTCTGCCTGTCACAAGGCTGCGGTTCTTCTTCGCCTGTTCGAGGATCTCAAGGACCTTCTTCTGAACCTCACCGGGGAGACCGAGCTGCGTGATGAATCGTGGTACGTAGTTCGCCGGGTCTGAGATTGGCATGCGTAGCTTGAGCTTCTCCACGAGCAGCCTGTAGTGCTGTCCAATCTTTTTCTTGCTGACCCTTGAGTGACGTGCAATCTCCTCAAGTGAGCGTGGAGCCCTTCTCAGTCTGCAAGCAGCATAGATGGCCGCGCCGACCATCGCGTCGATAGACCTGCTGCGGGCAAGCCTTCTCACGATCAGCTTTCTGTACAGCAGAGCCGCAAGCTCCTTGATGCTCTTGGAGAGCCCGAGTTGTGACGCGAGCCGGTCGAGTTCTGACATGGCCTGTGCGAGATTCCTATCGACGGAGCTGTGGACCCTCGTGCGAATCTGCCACTTTCTCATGCGGTAGATCTCTGAGCGTCGTCTTGCTGAGAACTTCTTGCCCTGTGAGTCGTGGTCGCGCCAGTCAATCATTGTGGAGAGTCCCTTATCATGAATCGCATAGTTGGTCGGAGCGCCGGTCCTTGACCTTGCGTCCTTCTCATCGTTGGTGAATGCTCTCCACTCAGGGCCCGTGTCAATCCTGTGATCACTGATAACAAGGCCACAGCTGGCACAGATCTTCTCGCCCTTCTCAAGGTCCTGCACGAGCTCATGCCCGCCACACTCTGGGCAGGTGAACTCAAAGTGACCTTTTCCTCTCTCTGGGTGCTTCCTAACTCGATCGCTTCGTGATGCCATGTCTACCACCTTCCGGCCGCGCAGATGTTGGACAGTACACTGTCTTCACTAGATATAGAGCACAGGTGGCGCAAGAAATCGCTGTTCACGTAGTCCCTACACCTGCAGTTCCGCTACATTTATATATGAATACGCGCATTAGTATATAAACTTTGCGGTCTAAAGACATCAATTACACTTAAACCTATTCCTTTACTCCCCCACATACCGACTCGTCAAACTACAATTTAAGTCTACCGAGGGTCCGCTCGCTGGCTACGTATCGGCTTCTGTTTCTCAGCTGGACCTCAGTGAGCTTGATAATTCACCCATTCAAGTGTTGTCACTGCCAGTCTTAAGAAATCTTTCCAGCAGTCTGCGTCCGTCTTCAGTATCGCGGAGGAAGTCCACGAAGGCCGCTATCCGGTCGAAGGTTTCCTCCTGCACCATGTGCTCGATCTCGCAGGCGTCGGACTCAGCAATATCTTTCTCAACCCCTATGAGTACGAAGAGTTCCATCAAGACATCATGCGTCTTGGTGAGGCGCCTGGCTACACGTTTTCCTCGTCGGGTCAGCGTCACTGCCCGATACTTCTGGTAGTCTACCATGCCCATATCTGCGAGCCTTTTGAGTGCTACCGTGACGCTGGGCGCGCGAACACCCAGTCGCTCCGCTATGTCCGTGACAGTTGCGGCTCCCTGCTCCTGCTCCAGCTCGTGGACGATCTTGATGTACATCTCAAGGGCATCCGTCAGGGCTGATGTGCTACCTCGCTTCCTGTCTGACATACCTGATTCCCTTCTGTGTTAGCGTGTACGTGACCTCACGTCGCTGGTGAGAGTCACATGATGATGCAAGCGGGCAAGAGGCACAACTCGGGCTGCTGCTGCAATTTGAGCTCACGGATAGCAACCCTCTTCGTGCTAGGAGGTCCAGAATATCCTCCAGAGTTTCTTCTTGGACCCCAACAGCCTCAGCCAGTTGCTTCTTGGTCAGAAGGCGTTCGGACATGATAGTACTCAGAACTCGACGCATCACTGACGGGCCCCCTCCTCAGCGCTTCTGCGGGTTGTCTTCGCAACACGCATGATGACGCCTACAACTAGGACCCCGACGTACGTGATC
>QMYR01000066.1 GCA_003662765.1 Candidatus Thorarchaeota archaeon | reverse complement strand
CTGCCCCGCAACACCACGCGTTGCTCCGATTTCGAGGCATCTCCACAAGCTCCACACCGATTTGCTCTAGGACAGCCCGGGGAGGGTCGTACACTCCAGCATGACGGCCCAAGTGGCAAGGATCGTGATATGTGACAGTCGTTCCCAAGGGATTCAGTGACGCACGCCAGAGTGCCTCCCCGAGGAACTCCGAGATATGGAGTACCTCAACCCCGAGATCAACTCCAAGACGCTGGTAGTCCTTTGTCAATGTTCGATAACACCCCGCGCACGAGGTCACGACTGTCTTCACCCCAGCACGCTGGAATGCTTCTGCGTTGTGCCGGGCGAGGTCAATGACATCCCTGACCTGACCAGTTCTGAGGAGAGGTGACCCACAACAGTACTCGTTCACAATGGTGAACTCGATGCCAAGGCGCTTTAGGACCTCCATCGTCGCATCACGAATCTTGGTCTCTCTGTAGTTTGCCGTGCAGCCGACAAAGTAGGCAATATCAGCACGTGTGGGCAGTCCCCAGAGATTGACAAGACCTCGATTGTGGTGAGGCGCGCTATATGGATTGTGGACGCGCTCTATGCGCTCGCGAAACTTGGCATGAGCTGGCAGTGCTCCGATAGACTCCACGGCCTGCGCTCTGAGCTCTTCGATGATCTCAACGATGTGCTCACGGTGGGGAGCCAGACATTGTTCCTCGCAGTTGCCACAGGTCGTGCACGCAAAGATCGGTTCAAGCAGTCTCTCGTCCCACTCCAGTTCCCCTGTGTGAATCCCTCGTGCGATGGCAACGCGCCCCGACGCGAAATAGGTCTCAAGACCGTAGTATTCTCCTGACGGGCAGGAGGGACTGTAGTCACGAAAGAGGTACTTGCACGTTCCGCATCGGATGCAGTTTCGGAGCCACTGAGCAATGACGCCCTCGACAGTCACAACGAATACCTCCTAGGGTTCATTATACCGTTCGGGTCAAGTGCCTTCTTGACTCGTCGCAGCAGTTCCACGAAACCAGGGTGGCACTTAGAGAGGAGCCTCTGGGCCGCCCAGACCGGCGTCTTGTACGGAATTGCTTTGAGGTCGAGGGCGAAGTCCAATAACTCAGAGTTACACTTGCGGACTCTGTCAACAACATCAGGATCTTTCGGAAAACGAACGATGAACTTGAACTCACCGTAGTGCATGCCATTCATGGGCTTGAGAAAGGCCATGAGCTCGAAGCCGTGTTTCTCAACTATCCTGCGTCCACCCTCCAGCGCTTCTCCCCAGCGGGCCGGATGAATGTACGTCCCCACCCAAGTCAGTCCGTCATACTGCGTCAGGATCTTGAACGCATCGGAAGGAAAGTCGACCCAACTGTCGGCCTGCTTGCCCATCAACACCGAGACCGCATCCCATGGAATCAGGTTCACACGAGGCTCGGACATGTGGGCCTCGTCCACAATTGCCTCCACCACCTCGAACTTCGCGTCGACCTCCCGCTGCGTGTTGCCGGAAACCGTGAGCAGAGTGGCGTACTGTGGCTCATCGGGAAAGACCTCAACAGGTGGCGGCACTCCCAGCAGCATCTTCACCAGCGAGATCGACATGCAGTCTGCGTCATCGAGGACCTGTGTGCGTACCAACCGTTTCAGTAGGGCCGTGGTATCATGCTCGCCCACCGTGAACAGTGCCGCGTACCGTACGTGCAGAGGCTTGGGCCATAGCTGCACGGCCATCTTCGTCACAATGCCCGTCATTCCCTGCCAGCCGCTGAAGAGCCCGATGAGATCGGGTAGTGGAAACCGCCCAAACCAGTTGTCGTCGCCCATTATGCATGAGCCGGCACGGACAACCTCACCAGTAGGAAGAACCGCCTCAATCCCGTTGATGAAGTTGGCCATGGCCCCGTGACGTGTTGAGAGGTCGCACAGGCCCTGAAGGAGTGCGTTGGCCATCACAGAAGTGAAGGGGGGCGCGAGAGGATACGTGTATCGCAGGCCAGGGTGGTGCAGGTCGAGGTACCTCTTCATGTGACCAAATGTGACCCCCGGCTCGATGACCGCATACATGGCCTCCTCGTCAACATCGAGGATACGGTTCATGCGCTTCAGGTCGATGACGATCGCTCCCTCGACTTGCGGTATGGTCAGCCCGCCCACATTCTGTCCCGTGATGAACGGCACCACGGGGACTCGTTCTGCATTGGCGAGCCGCAGAATTCTCTGAATCTCAGCTACTGTTACGGGCATGACCACAGCAGCGGGCCTGCACGGCTCGTTCTCCGTCATATCAAAGGAGTACACATAGCGCTCAGCCGGTCCGTCGGAGACGTGGTCCGGGCCGACTATCTCTGAGAGTCGATTCAGCAGACTCATGGTAGACCCCTCCCCAGTGAGGACAAGAACAGTGCCAAGAAGCGCCTTGCAGCAAGCGGGTGGCATAGAAGTCCTCTAATCTTGATTCGGCCTCGGAGGAACGCTCCTACGGGTGATATCCTGTGGCGCGCGATATCTACTACGGTCTGCAGCGTCGTCGTCACTCTCAGTGTTGGTCTCTGTTCGGCTCCGCGACGAATCTTCAGGACATCGCCGAATTCCAATGTCACCGGATAGTATTCGGTCTCAATCACAACTGTCAACCTGCTGCTCCGCTTGCCCCTCGTGATCCCGGCACTCTCAAGCTGAGGCTGCAACATGCTGTACAGAATCGCTCCGATAAAGTCACCCGGTAGCTCCGCCGCAACACGAACCAACCTGACCGCCATCCCGCACTGTCCGTGCCAACTGACCTCAGGCTGGCAAGGGACTTACTAATCCTTCGATTTCTGGGAGGGAGAAAGAGAATATGGGGCTGCCGGGTCATGCGACCCGAACAGCCTCATGGTGCAGTGTGCCGTGATTACTTCACCGTTTCTGCGAACTTGCGACCGTACTCGTAGGCCCTCTGAAGCTCCTCCGCACTTGGGACCCACTTCACAGTGAACGGCTCCATGACGATCTCCATCTTTCCGCGGGTCAGTGCCTCCTCGATTCGTTTCACTGCGCCACCGCCCCATCCGTAGGACCCGAACGCGGCCGCCTTTTTTCCGACCGGTCTCAACACTTCTAGGTCGGACAGGACTGGCGCAACAGTCGGAAGTATATCATTGTGAACCGTGGAACTCCCAACAAGTATTCCCTTAGCCTCAAGCAGCTCGGCCATAATATCACTTCGATCGCTGTGGGGAATCAGACGCAGGAGCGGTGTGAGCCCCGCATCACGAATCCCCTCCGCCATGGCACGCGCGAGCTTGGTGGTGCTCTGCCACATTGTGTCCCACACTATTAAGACCTTGTCCTGCAGCCTCTCTCCCTTTGCCCATCCCAAGTAGCGCTTCACAATCTCAAGCGGGTCTTTGCGCCAGATCAGGCCATGGGAGGGAGCGATCATCTTGATGGGAAGACCCAGTTCCAGTACCTCTTCGATCTTCCTCTTGACCTGCCGACTCAGCGGCCAGAGGATGTTGGCGTAGTACTTCTCAGCCTCATGCCAGAGGATCTCCTGATCCACCTCGTCAGCAAACCGCTGCTCAGTTGCATAGTGCTGCCCAAATGCATCATTGGGGAGCAAGAGCTCCTCCTCAACATAATAGGTAAACATAGACTCCGGCCAATGTAGCATCGGAGCCTCGTAGAACCGGAGAGTCTTTCCCCCAAGGTCGATCTCATCGCCAGTCTTCACAGTCTGGATGTTCCAGCCGTCCGGATAGTGTTTCTGCAACACATCCACTGCGCGCTTGGTGCATACCAGCGTTGCCCCTGGGACTCTCTCAAGTACGTCTGGTACCGCGCCTGAGTGGTCCATCTCGGCATGATTGGAGATCATGTAGTCAATCTTTGTGGGATCAACAATCTTTGAGATGCGTGCGAACATCTCCTCCGCAAAGGGACCATATACTGCATCTACAAGCGCTATCTTTTCCCCAACAATTAGGTACGCATTGTAGGTAGTTCCGTGATGAGTCGTATAGCTGTAGCCATGAAAGTAGCGTACGTTGTAGTCAATCGCACCGACCCAGTACACATCCTTCATTATCTCAATCGGTTGCATGTTCCCAATATTCTCCGCGGTTCCTCATAACTTCGTCGGAATGAGCTAGACTTCGTCGGAATGAGCCATTTCATCTCGTCCACGGCGCACAACGCCAGCGCCTTGTTTCAGATATCAACATGTCGAGCCAAATGCCGGTTTCTGAGGCCTACTCGGCATGCGTCCTAAGCTGCCCGGACATGTGCGCGTACGTTGTGACTGTGGAGAACGGTAGAGTTGTTCGCGTACGCGGCGACCCTCGTCACCCCTACACCCTTGGCAGGTGCTGTCCTAAGGGATACCCCCATGTCTTGAGAACCTACCATCAACACCGATTGCGCCACCCGCTCAGCAGAAACGAAACTGGAAACTTCGTGAGGATAGCATGGGACGAGGCACTTGATGAGACAGCCGAGTGGATGAGAGAGGCCAAGAAGCGCTACGGCCCCCAGTCGGTCGGGATATACTCAGGCTCCGGAAACGACGGGATGCCTCCGAGGCTTGCAGCCAGATTCGCCAATGCTTTCGGGTGCAGGATGATGCCGGGGATTGTGGAGATCTGCTTCGAAGGGCCATACGAGGGGGCAAGGTCCAATGTTGGTCCGTTTCCTCCGCACGAATTGAGCGACTGCGTAGATTCGCAATGCATCGTCATCTGGGGTACGGACAAGTTCGAGTCCAGCCTTCACACGAAGCAGGTCATCCAACAGGCCATCGACCGCGGTGCGAAACTTATCGTCATGGACCCCCGGAGAACGCCTCATGCGAAGATGGCAGACACATACACAACCATTCGACCCGGCACCGACGCGGCCCTCGCACTTGGGATTGCCAACGAGATCATTCGACGTGATCTGTACGACCACGACTTCGTGAACAAGCATGTTCTTGGATTCGAGGAGTATCGCACACGCGTCGCAGAGTACGACAAGGAGAGGGTTTCGGAGATAACATGGGTCGAACCGGACACGATTGAGAAGATTGCGGTCGCTTTTGCAACGCACGGTCCCGCACTGATAGCCACCGCTCCTGCAGGAATGAATCACTATACGAATGGGACCTGGGCTGCGAGAACCGTCCACAGTCTCTTGGCAGACGGAGTCGAAGAACCCTGCCTTCGTCAGAATGCATCCGGACACAGCGAAACATCTTGGTCTGAGGCATGGGCAACTGGTTGACACAGAGTCTAGGCACGGAGTTGTGAGGGCGGTGGAATTGCTGCTCACGGACGATATCGACCCACGAGTTGTATGGACATCAGACGGCTGGTGGCTTCATGACGGCAACATGAACATCTTCACTCAGGATAGGCACACGGCCTTTGGCCACACCCCGGGCTTCAACTCTGTCCTTGTACGCATAGTGGAGAGCAGCCAAACGGAATAGGAAGTCATCCGTCTGACTCTGGTACGTGTTCGGTTCGCAAGTGACAGACGCTATCGCTCTGGGAAAACGAACGGCGAAACATAGTCGCCATGCTCATCAGACGCCTTCTCCAGCCGTCTGCGTTGCTCCGCCAAGGTATCAAAGAGAACAGTCGGAATCGACTCCCGCGAGCGATATATCTCTTCAATCCGATCTATCTTGGCTAGGAGCTGCGGAACCCGGATGGTGAACTGCTCCACGTACTCGTCCTCAGAGTACTCCCGATTGAGAACATCGGAGAAGAGAAGCCTGAGATCCTCGTATCGAGGGATGAAGCCGATAGGGGTCTCACAGCAAGGAATTTCGTTATGGACTCTCCGTTCCATCCATTTGAGCCAGACGCGCTTGTCTTGCTTCGTGTTGAGGTACTCACCATCACGCCCTCTCAGGAAGTAGTTCACGCCAAAGATCTTTGGAACATGAATGACATCGCGTACGAACTCCAGATGGTTCTGGATGTACTTGCCGAGAGGAATCGAGATGAAATCGATATTCGAGAACGGCTGAAACTTACGAACTCCCTCCTGACCGAGAGTCGCCGCTGTCGACTCTGACTCCAGTGCAGCACCGATGGTTATGACCCCGTGCTGCCAGTCGAACGACTCCCACACAGGGACAGAGGTGTCGGGGTCTCGTCCGCCATACACGATTCCACCCAGCTCCACACCCTCCGGGTCATCCGCGTGCGGGTCGAGATTCTCCAGATAGGACAGCCTGATAGTATAGCGGGCATTCCGATGTGCAGCAGGTACTTCTTTTCCGTCAGGTCCAATCATGCCCTTATGCCAGTTGCCAGCAAAGTTGATTCCCGAGTCGGGATGCTCACGACCATCGCCAAGCCAGTATGGAGTACCATTATGCACAAGTACGTTCGAAAAAATCACCTCGCCCGGTGTCGTCAGGCACCTGAATATGACAGGGTCGTCCTCCTCGTTAACACCGCGGATGATGCCGAAGATGCCCTGTTCCACATTCGCTGTCCGTATACGGTTTCCAAACCGCTTGAGGTAGGCAAGGTCATCGCCAACGATACTCTCTCCAGCCACCATGGCTGTACTTGTCTTTCCACAGCCCGAAGGAAATGCGCCTGTGAGATACGTCTTTCTCCCATTTGGCCCCTTGACGCCCATTATGAACATGTGTTCGGCAAGCCATCCTTCCCTATCGGCCTTACGAATGGCCAGTCTAAATGCGAGTTTCTTGAGGCCAACCGTGTTTCCGGCGTAGGTCGTGTTCACGCTGTACACGGTGTCGTAGGCATAGTCGATGTATATCCTGCGCTTGTCCACATCCACCGGAATGTTGTTCACTACTCGGCCAGCCGAATGCAGCACTCTGAACCATTGGCCCAGATGCCTGGATACTGTGAACTGCTCGTAGGCAGGTCTATACAGCAGGTCAAGACTGTGAGCAACGTAGTACGAGTCCGTTATCTGCATGGTGAGAATCGAGAATGGGGAGTTGGTGGGTCCAAGAGAGAAGAACCTGACAATCATGTCCTTTCCGCGCATGCTACCTCGCAGAAACGACAACACCTCGGAGATGCCTGACTCGCGATCTATCTGATTCAAGTGAGGATCAAGGGACTCACCGGCCGGCACAAGATACCGGGTGTTCTCTACATCCCGAGCCTGGTCATAGTAACCATCGAAATGAACGGTATGACCCTCAATGGCCAGAGGCGACTCCTCGCCACGCTCAATCGCTAGCTGGCGTACCCGTTCGATGTCAGCGGAGTCGTCCGTCACGACAAAGACTTCGTCAGGCTGACACAGCTCGATGGCTTCAAGAAGAAAACCATGAACCTTGGGGTCAGCTATCCGGAGTATCTTGGCCCATTCCTCACGTGGTAGAGCCAGCTCAAGTTGGGCAAGTGGTTCGGTCAAGTCTAGCCTCACGTCCGTATCCCTGTGGCCCCGGGCGGAATGCGTTCGGCATATGACACTTTGGGTAGTGCACAAACGAAACTCCTGTGTGAACTCGAGTCTCAGTATGTACACTGCCAAACCTCACTTCTCAAACACGGAGAAGCCATCCGCTTGTGAAACATAAGGAGAGGCAGGGGCCGTGTGAACAGCGGCCCCACTGAGGCGGCTAGGAACTTCCATCTCTGAGCACTATGACGGCACGGTCAGGGTGAGAGCCGAGGGCGGCATCAGTTATGTCATTGCCGTGTCGGTCTAAAATCAGCCACGAATCGCTTCTGCCGATTCTTGTGAACCGCCAGTCGCGTCGCAAAGCGTCACGAAATGTCGCGCTGGGCTTACCGACAACAATCAATTCCTCTCGCGTTTCTGCATCCTCAATCACCCTCCGAACGACTGAGGTATCATGTTCGAGAAATACACCGGCCTTCCTCCAGCGTCCGCGTCCTACAGCAGCTGACATGGCCGTAGCAGCAACTACGAAGAACATCACTATGATCCAGAGAGTGAGAACCGACACAACGAAACTATGTAGACCAGTCCCGCTAGTGGCCCAGGACACACCAACCAAGATGGCTGCGACCAGAATCACTCCAGCAATGGGTTTTGGGCTCACCTGCATTGCATTCACCTTGCCAAGTGCCAATCGAATTTCAGTCGTAGAACTCCACTCCGGCGTCGATGCCCCTCGACCCCGGCGATCTGTCGGTTCCCGAGGCACCCGTACCACGAACGGCCAAGAACGCTAGACCACCGTATGACCCCAGTGGTGTGTCACTGATGTCATTTCCTCGGTCGTCCTCCACCAGCCAATCAGAGTCCCTATCGATGTCAAAGTCCCAATAGTCGAGAGCAGCCTGCCTGAAGGTAGTGTCAGCCGTACCGCAGACAATCACCTCTTTGCCCGAGGAACGGTCAGTCACGACACGGCGTATCTCTGCAGTGTCGACCTCCTCGTAGGTTGAGCGCTCAAGACTACGGCTCTCCCTCCGCTCTATGTCATCATATGCCTCTGGCCAGCGCGCACGAGCACGTACCATCCCCACACGGGTCCTGCGCATACGATACTCGCTGTCAGCCATCATTCCAAGGCTACCCGCGGCACACATTGCCGCAAATAGTGCACCCACCATCAGCATGGCAATCATGGTGTTCTGAGCAAACAAAATGAGGCCCAAGAACGACAGAACCATGATGCCCCCCAAGACCACATAGCAAATTCTATGCGACTGTTGCTTTCGAACCATGGGTTCATCAACTTACCATGACGATACGTGTGAATTTATGGCTTTGCACAAAACCAGCTCCTGAGTCTGCAGACTCTCGGAGCACGCCGCTGAGTAATTCGATTTGGATATATGGGAGCAGCGGCCCGGCTAGCCGTGGTTGAAACAAGATGGACCATCGTGTTGTGGAACATGCTAAGATCATAGTTGAATGGAGCACCGAGATGAAGAGGGGCGACATGGTTGTGATTCGCGCCTCACCAGAGGCCGAAGACCTTGTTACTGCCCTCACAAGAGAGATTGGCCGGGTCGGGGCGCACCCGATTGTGCTGATGGACCTCGAAGACGCCGGAAAGGCATTCATCGATGCTGCTGACGAAAAGACCCTCAGCGAGCTTCCCACTCACCACCTTGCAATGATGGAGAAGTGCGATGTGATCATCAACATCAAATCGCCACGCAACACTCGCGCGATGGCCGGGATGGACCCCAAGAAGCTCGTTCTGCTCGGCAAGACTATGAAGCCAATCTCAGAGGTGACTCTGTCCAAGCGCTGGTGCCTCACAGTCCATCCGTGCAACGCACTTGCTCAAGAGGCCAACATGAGCCTCGAAGAGTACCGAGACTTCGTCTACGACGCGACCCTGCTCGATTGGAAAGAGGAGAGCAAGATGATGTACCGTATCAAGGAGCGCTTGGAGAGTCACAACGATGTTCGATTCGTGGGTCCAGAGACCGACCTGTACGCAAAGACGGAGGGGCGCATCTGGATAGCGTCCGACGGCAAACACAACCTGCCAAGTGGCGAAGTGTTCACCGCGCCAATTGAGGACACTGTCGAGGGCAAGATCTACTTTGATATTCCGTTCCTGCAGAGAGGTCGGGTGATTCAGGGCGTACGCTTGACATTCGAGAAGGGAGAGGTTGTCGATTTCTCGGCCGAAAAGTCGGAGGACACACTCAAGACGATAATCGAGACCGATGAGGGGTCACGAAGACTGGGAGAGATGGCCATCGGGACGAACCGTGGAATCAAACGATATACCCTCAACATGCTCTTTGACGAGAAGATCGGTGACACCATCCACTGCGCGCTGGGCCGTGCGTACAAGGAATGCAACGGGACAAACGACAGTGCCGTTCACGTCGACATGGTCAAGACCATGAGAGAGGGCGAAGTGATAGCAGGCGACGAGGTCATCTATTCGAAGGGGAAGTTCTTCTGGGAGATGTGACGACCGAGATAGTCTCCGGTGCTCCCCTGTCCCGCTCTGTCACGAAACCACGGATTGAGCCCACACAACATATCAGAGCCCGTGACATGCTCATCACGAGGTGTCTCGCACATGGTCAATTATCCGGGATTTGACTATATCGAGAAGCAGATTCGAAAGAAGATCTTCGGAGTCCTCGGCACAGTGGACAACAAGAACGGAGCTCACTGCACGGGAATCATGTATGGGGTTGCTCCAAAGGACGAGCCCTTCGCGCTCTATCTCTTGACAGGAGCTGAATACAAGAAGACGCGGAATATCCGGAAAAATCCCAACGTGTCCTTTGCTATTCCGTTCCCTCACCACTGGCTGAGGTTCATCCCGGACTACTGCATCCAGTTTCAGGGCAAGGCGGAGATACTCCCAGTCGATGATCCCGTCGCTGTCCGAAGCTTCCAGTCCAAGTACATGCTCAGGGAGAATCTCAAGGCCGCAGAGAAACTTGCAATCATGACCTCCGATGACAGGCCCGTGTTCCTTCGAATCACACCGAGAAAGAGGATTCACGTGTTCGGCGTTGGTATCAGCCTGAGAACCATGCTAAAGAACATCGAACTCGGTGCATATTCAGTGACGGTGCCGGAAGACAGGAGATCAGACTAGCCCCATGTCAGACACGTGGGCCTCAGACTGCTTCAAATACAGAGCGGATGTCACGCAGATCGTAGACCAGATACCCGTTTCGTCTGAGCTCGTTTTTTCCCAGCACACGCCGAGCGACCACCCCGTACAGTTCTCTGCGTGATCCTCTCCTCCAAGAGATCTTCTCTGCCTTATGCTGAAGCCTCGCTATCACAGAGTGCACCTCACTTTTGGTCAGGCGACTCCACTTGCATTCCACAAGAACTAGCTTGGCCTCCTTCTCGTCAACACTGACAATGTCAATCTCCTCACCTCGATGCCACCACCTTCCCACCATAGTGTGCCCCAGACGAGGAAAGAATTCACGCCGAACAAAGCGCTCGAACGTATGGCCATAATATGGTGTTAGCAGATCTTCACTAAGCTCGAAAGACTCCTGCTCGATTGCTTGACGGTTCGCATATACGAGAGAGAACCAGAATGCAAACATCGAGTCCCGAATCACATACACGCCTCTTCGCGAATCTCCTAGAATGGGTGTTTCTCTCTCCACCAGACCTAAACGAGACAGGGCTTGCAAGTACGGGTATATGCTACGTCCCTCAATGCCAACATAGTTACCTATCCTCGTGGGCCTCGTATTCCCACGGGCAATTGCATCAAGAATGGCAAAGTAGGTCCTCAGCTCTCTCAGGTCCTGAGATACCATGTAGAATGGCTCTCTGTAGAAGTAGCCCATCTTGTCGAAGAATTCTCGACGAAGAAAGTCCATTATTCCGCTGTACTCCGAGGCACGAAGCAAGTACTCGGGAACGCCCCCCACAGTCAAGTAGAGCTTGAGTGCGTCCTCGAAAGGATACTTGACGAACTGCCGGGCATCCTCGAAACCCAGTGGCTCCAGCAGAAGATCGCGTGTCCTACGACCGTACAGCGGCGACGCATAAGACAACACAGACTCGCTCATTAGGCCCAACATCGACCCGGACAACACAAGGAAGACCGAAGACCGGGATAGACTCTCGTCCCACCAGCGCTGCATCTGGCTGAGAATACTCATGTCATTCTTCAACAGGTACGGAAATTCATCGATAGCAATGTAGAACCGTTTTCTCGGGAGCCGGTCAGAGAGGTACTCGAAGAGCTCACCCCAGTCTTTGATCTCAAGACGCGCCAGAAGCGGGTCATTGAGGTATTGCGCCATCTTCTCTCTAAACCGACGTATCTGCAACCGCGCAGGGGTGTCATCCGCCACATAGAATACACCAGACTTG
>QMYR01000065.1 GCA_003662765.1 Candidatus Thorarchaeota archaeon | reverse complement strand
ATGGGCATCGTTCTGAACCTGTACAACCGACTCAAGCACCGCGAGTACCGGGAGGCCATCGTCGCATTCTCGTATCTGTGGACGTACCTCGGCTTTGTCAATCTTCTGTTTGGTGTGAGTGCAAACAGTGTCAGCGCGTGGTTCGACCCCGATGGCACTGTGAATCTGTGGGTTCCAATCCTCGGAATAGGGTACGGCACGGGCAACAATGGTGTCTATCCGCTCCTGCCAATGAGTGCCCAGATGTTCACGCTTCTCTGCCTCGTCCTTCCCCTCGCCATAATGACGGTGACATCTCTGATGGGCAAGATGGACGGCCTCGTGGAGTACCTTGAGTATTCGATTGGCATGATAAGCCACACAGTCAGCTACGCACGAATCTTCGCGCTGAACACGGTCCACCTCATTCTCAGCAGCATGTTTGTTCAGATGCTGCCTGCTCTCATTGAAATTCCTGTGCCGCCCATTAGCGTTCTCGGTGTGGAGATTGTTCCCCCTCAGGTATGGGAGCACGGTGTTCTTGTGGAACCATACATTCCACTACTGGGCGCTTTGGTCGGGACGATAGTAGTCGGCATCCTTGAGGGCCTGCTCGCATTCATGCATACTCTTCGGCTCCACTTTGTCGAATGGTTCAGCAAGTTCTACCATGCTGGTGGCACACCATTCCGTCCGTACGCAGTGAGCCGCCTGTTCACGCGGCCGGTCAATGAGCCTGTTGCACAGGCACCTCTTCTGACAAACTGACGCTAGCTCACAGTTGTCATCGTACCGCTGACAAGCGAGTGGCGGATAGGTTAAATCCCGTGCCTTCTCCCGTCTTGCAGGATGTGTCAAGATGTCAGAGGCAGAGTCTGCAGCAGCAAGGGGTGCGACAGCATTCTTCGGGCAGTCGGCCGTGTCCGGCGTCCTGAGAGTCCTCAACATCATGGTCTTGACACGTCTGCTGCTTCAACAGGAGATTGGCCAAGTTGCGGTGTTGGGCGTTATCTACGGCTTTGGACAATTCCTAGGAGCACTCGGTCTCAACCATGCCGCACCACTTGTTGTGCCGGAACAGGAGGAGCTGGGCCGGCTGGACAAGATCAAGGGCTTCCTTCGGAGGTCAGTCGTTCTCATCGTCATCACAACCACCGCTCTCGTTGGCATCCTTCTCCTCCTCGCACCACTGATAGCCGCAACGGGTGTCCTGGACATACAGGTCCTCACGCTGATCTCCGTGGTAATTCCGTTCTCCTCGCTGGAGGTATTCCTCGACTCCTTCCTCCTCGCAAGGTACGAGGTCCGGAGGCTGGCCTTGGGGAGAGTACTCTTCGATGCTACGCGGGTGGTGGTAACCGTCGGCTTGGTCATGGCCGGGGCGGGCGTTGCCGGGGTGGTGGTTGGATGGCTCCTCGGTGAGCTCCTTGCGGTCACCCTCTATGGTAGTGCCTCAGTGCGCTCGTTGCCCGTCAAGAGCTCTCCCATTGATATGCGCCCTGTTCTGGCCTTCGCCTTACCGGCCCTGCTCTTTCAAGCAGTGGACGTGACAATCCAGAATACAGACCGTATCATCCTGCTCACGCTCACAGACCTCGCAACGCTTGGTGTCTATGACATAATCCTAGGCGTGCTATTCATGATGAGCTTCGTTTCGCTTGCAGTGTCCACATCGTTCTACCCTGTGTTGACTCGTGTGAGGGTCCACGAAGAGATTGAGAACAGGGAGGGCCGGATGGACTATGCTGTTGGCCTGCTCCTTCGGTACGTCCTCCTCCTTCTCGTCCCTGTGGCCATGATTGGAGCGATGAACTCCCACATTCTACTGGACGTCCTGTTTGGGGCGGCCTACTCCAACTTTCCCAATGCCGCACTCTCGTTCTCCCTCCTGATACTGGCCTATGCGGCATGGGGGATTGTGTATGCACTCTACTCAGTCCTCCGGTCAATGGGTGAGGCTGCGTTCTTCTTGGTCACAGGGCTGGCCATCATCGTGTTCGAAGTCTTAGGATGCTGGTATCTCACGTCGCTATACGGCCTTCTTGGCTCAGCGATCATCCGGTGCGCCTATGTCTTCCTCCTGCTTGTTGCATCCTTGGTTCGTGTTCGTCAGCGAGGAATCAGAGGGCTGAGCAGGCTGGCGCGACCGCTTCTCAAGGTCAGCGTTGCGTCGGTCCTCTCGGCTCTGTTTGTCCTGTTCATGGGTCCACGCAACCTCATAGAATGCGCTGTTTGGTGCTGTCTTGCCCTCCTGATCTACGCAGTCCTGCTGCTCCTGCTGAGGGAGGTACGTGATGTGGACTTCCGTGTGGCTCGCCACATACTCCCCACTCCCCTGCATGGCGTGGTCAATGCTGTTGAGCGTGCTTGTCTCGGAGAAACTGCTCTATCCAGTTGATCCCAGATAGAGCGCTGCAAGCTCGGCATCACCAAAGTAGTTCGGCTCCTCATCCCGGCTCAGGCGTTGCTTGTTGTCCCAGACAGTCCTAGCCAGCAAGTCTGCAGTCTTTGCCCTTGTTCCGACAGACTGGGCAGCCTCCATGTTGCCGAGCTGATGAAACACCTTTGCAGCCACTGTGTAGTTCCCAACAGCCTCCCTCAACATATCGCTGGCCTGCGAGTAGTAGCTGCGTGCCTTGGTCCGGTCACCCTTCTTTGACGCATACTCTGCCATGAAGCTAGTCTTAGCGGCCTCTAGCCTGAGCAGGTCTCCCTTGAACTTCATCACGACGCCCTGTAGCTGCTTGATCTGAAGCTCTATGTTGTTCTTCAGACGAATGTTCTGGTCTGTCACCTTCTCCAGCTCTGATGATGCAGCCTCGAACGCGGCGACCGCGTGCCTGAGTCTCTGAATCGTATTGTCGTGGGCCGCGAGCGCGTCATTCAGTTCCTCGTCGTCCTCGAACTGCGAGATCTCATCCTCCAATCGCCTGAAAGTGCCGACTCGCTGTAGTTGTGCCCTGAATGCCCACTGTTCCGACTGTCTGGCGAAGACCTGTGCCTCGGAGGCGCATGCAGTGGCTATTGCCATCTTGCCCATGTCAGTGAGCTCGGTTGCCTCGTCCTTTGCGCCTATTTTCTCGTAATAGTAGGCAGCCTCCTCAGCGTGGAGGTTCTCTAGAATTCTTGAGATCATGAACCTCACGCCCTGCTCTAGCTGCGAGCTCAGCTGGAACTGAATGACATACTTGACATTCTTCAGCATGGCCAGGGTTTCGTTCCTGAGCTTTCGAATCTCATCATCCTCACTCTGGAGACTCAGCAGTATTCCAAGGCTCGTCAGTCCCTCTCTCATCGCCTCGAGTGCGTCAGAGGGATCCTTGCCCATGGCGACACGTGCCTCGTCTAGCGCCTTGTTGACATCCTGTATCAACCCCTCACGACGGATGCCCTTGGCCAGCTCCATCTGATCGAGGATTGAGCTCACCGGCTCATCCTCCTTTTTCAGCTTATCCTCCACAAACGCGAAGATTCGCAGGTTCTCTCTAATCGCACCGGTCAGCTCCCTTGTCCGGGACAGCTTCTCTGCCTTTCTAAGGTCGCTGAAGATGCCCTTGAGGGTTTCTGCAGCCTCCTCTCTCTTCTCGCTCTTTAGCAGCTCCGTCAGAGTCTGAACAGCCGCCTCAGCCCTGCAGAAGAGTGACTGTGCCTTGTTGTGGTCCTTGTCGTTCCGCGCCTGACGGGCGTTTCCCTCTAGAGCAACAACCTCGGAGAAACACTTCTCCGCCCGTCCGAAGGCGTCGGACGCTGCTTGGTACAGCTTCGATGCGTCCTCTAGGTTGCCTGCCCTCATCTGTGCGTTGGCGATGTCATTGTAAGTCATGCCCAAATAGACCTCGCTCAACCCGGCTGTGTTAGACTTCCAAGACTTGATTTTCTCAATCTCGGCCTTGTCCACTTTCTTGCTATTCTCAAGTTTGGGCATGGCCTCGTTGTAGAGGTCGGTCGCTCTCTCATAGATGAACGAATACAAAATGTCGCGCCACACGAGTTCGTCAAAGGGATTGAATGCCTGCCTGAACATACTCTCCTGCCCAATCAGTTCATTGAGGAACTCATCGTAGAACTCTGCCTCTGCAGCCTTGTTCTTCCCGATGATCTCAAGCAGGGTGCCCTCGTCGCCTTCTGCCCCTTCGCTGATCAGGTCGTGTACCATCTTGCCCAATGCCACTCGCCGAAGCTTCTGTGTTCCATCAGTCTTGCTTGCCACAGCAGAGAACGACTTCTCAAGCATCGTGTAGACCTTTGCCAGATGCTGGAAGGCACTCTTCTCCTTCTCTTCATTATCCTCCTCAGCGAACGGACCGGAGGCGGCAGCGGCCTGGTGCAACCATGCCATCACCCGTGCCATCCAGATATCCGCCAGGTCGCGCTGGAGATGCGCCTCAAGGTCTACGAGGGCCTTCTGCAGCTGCTCCTTAGTTTCACCCTCAGCACGTGCTATCCGGTCCCTCAGGTACGCAATGTCGAAATCGACGCCCATGACCTCCTCACTAAACGAGGCGATTTCGTCGTACAGCCGTGTGAAGGCGTCATGCATGGCGATGCGCTTGGCCTCGAGACCCTCCTCATCATCGACATCGTGTTGAGAGAATTCTCTGACCGCCGCCTGCGCCTCCTTGTTTAGCTTGTACAGGCGCTTTGTGTAGACGGCTATGTCGTCGAAGCCGGACTTTTCACCTGATGACTTGGGCAGCGGATTGGACAAGGAGCAGACCCCCTACGGCGCTATGCACTGCTATCCCTTATGGGGGAGCTACTTAAGGCTAGCTGGGATTGAGCAATACGCGCCGCTGCGGGAGTTCGCCCACTATTCCTCTTCCTGGTCTGAGAGAGCCCTGAATCTGATCTCACGGCCGTCCCTGTACTTGACTAGATGCCCTTCTTCCACCAGTTTGTTGAGCACTTCGCTGGTTCGAGAACGCGACTTGCCCCACCTCTTGGCGAGCTCTGCTGCTGTGAGACCAGAGTCGGCCTTCTGAAGTAAGTTGAGAAGACGACCCCAGCTGGCATCTTGCAGGCAGCTGTCAAGGTTGGCCGATATGCTGTAGATTCCCGATTCCGTCTTCACGGGATGTGTCTGTGACCCCTCAAGACGTTGTGTCAGTTTGTTCACGGTTTCTCTGAGGGTCTGAACTGTTCTTCGCAGCTCCATGATCTCTCTCTTGAGATCCTCGACCTCGCGACTCTCAGACATTGACATTCTTCCCCATCCTCTACACCGAGGAGTAGTCAATCTCGATGTCAAGGCTGTTGCTGTGCCTTCTCTTCTTCTTGTAGGCCTCTTGCGCCTTACGGAGCTTGAACTTGACCTCGAGTACTGACTTGTAGTACTCGGTCCCTGCGCCATCCTCGATTGAGACCGAGGTCTCCTGCATCTCGACAGTAGAGACCTCGGCATCCGCCTCAGCCAGAATGCGCTCGGCATCGCTCGTCAGGACGTTAGCGTCGGTCTCTGACTGGATGATCTTCTCCATGGGACTGCTGACGCGAATAGTCGCTGCTGCCCCTATTAACTCGTACTCTGCCTCTCTTGCCTGCAGAACGTTGCGCAGTATCTCCCTTGTTTCTTTTGCGCACGGACTCTTCTTGTGATGATACCCCATCTTGTTACGCCGCCATCGACAGCAATCGACACAAATCGACAACAATCGACAATCAACAACACGGCGAATCGCGATATAAACCTTTGGAATGGCCCGCCTTACTACTCTGTGAACAGTGCCCGTGCAAAAGTCATGTATCCTGTGTGGCCGACCATCCAAGTTGTCGGTCTGGTCTTTCCCTCACGCACCATGATCTCGCGCTGGAGGACCTCAAGTGTCTTGATCATGCCCCACTCTCCGCTCTCACCTAACGCCTTGCATGTCTTCATCACCTGTTCGATGGTGGGGCTATAGCTCACGATGTAGTGGCTCGGCTTCAGAACGCGATGGGCCTCATCAACAAGCAGCCACGGAGTGGCGAGGTCAAGCACCACGGCGTCAACATTGTCCTCATAGATGCCATCGAGAATGTCCGCATTGTACATGGTCACGTTGTCCGTCAGACCAAACTTCTCAAGGTTCTTCTTTGCACCCTTGTACATGTCTTCTCGAACCTCGTACGTATAGATGTGACCCTCAGGGCCGACGGCACGTGCCAGTATCCCGGTCAGTGCTCCAGAGCCCGTTCCCGACTCCACGACTCGACAGCCAGCATGAATCCCTGCCTCTATCAGGATGGTCCCCGCGTCCTTTGGGTAGACTATCTGAGTATTGCGACCCATGGAGATCTGTATGTCGGTGGGGCTGGGTCTATGAATCTGAAACTCGGTCCCTGAGTGGCTCGTGACCCTGATTCCGAACGGGCGTCCGATGAGGTCGTCAAATCTTATTATCCCGCGATTGGAGTGGAACTCCTCTCCGGCCCTCACCCGTCTAATCCAGTTTCTCTTTGCGTCAAGAAAGATATGGACTAGCGAGCCATCCTTGATAGTCCCGGGCATGGTCACACTGGCGTCAGAGAGTCGTTTTGAGTCTTACCACACAGGGCCCAACTTAGTCGTGAGAACAGCGCACAAACACTTATCGGCTCTTGGCACAAGTTCCCGGCGAAGAGGCAATGGACGAACGCGACAGCCCTCCTGTTTCTAATCCTGACCTAGGAGAGGGGTTCCACGACACAGGGGCGCCTTATGAGCCGATTCCTGACGATGTCTTGGAGCACAGACCAGTTGTTCTCGAGCCGCTCAATCTAATGCTTGACCCTCAGCTGGGCGTTGTCATCGGAAGGTCGGGCTCCCTCCACAAGAAGTACGGTGCTGTGGGTCTGGGTTTCTTGGGTGCAGTCACGGAACAGCATGAGGACATCCTCCAGTCGTTACTTGGAATGCGGGTGTGGCTTGACCTCGTCAGTCCGCATGTGGTGTTCGTGGCTGGGAAGAGGGGTTCGGGTAAGTCGTATACTATGGGCGTGATTGTTGAGGGGCTTGCGCAGGCGGCGCGCGACGGTGAGATAGAGGTCGCTGTGATTGTGGTTGACACAGTCGACGTCTTTCGCCAGATGATTCAGCCGAATGGTGAACAGGCCTCTCTTCTGAAGAGATGGGGCCTGGCTCCTCAGAGTGTAAATGCTCAGGTCTACGTACCGCGTAGCACGTATGACTCGGTCCCAGCAGATGTGCGGGAGCAACAGAGGTTGAGACCATTGTCCATCAGTCCGGCTCAGCTCTCAGTTGCAGACTGGGGCTTCGTCTTGGAGAAGGACGGACAGCTCTCCACGACGATGGACAATCTCTTGCATGAGGTTCTTGACTCACTGAAGAACGGCTACACTGCTGACGATGGAAACCACGTGGAATCTATGAGCGACTTCTCAATTCGCGACATGATACGATGTGTAGAGCGCAACCCGCGGATTGCAGATCTCTACAAGAACACGACACGAGTGGCGCTTATCCAGCGCCTTCGCCGTGCAGAGCGCCTTGGAGTGTTTCACCCCGCCGGAATCAGTGCACGAGACCTCAGTGTTGTAGGGCAGGTTTCAGTGATTGATGTCGCTCCTCTCGGTTCTGATGCTGAACGTGTCCTTGCCATATTGACAAACCTCCTGTGCCGGCAGATTCTCAGTGCTAGAATGGAATGGAGAGAGGACGGATCCGCCGCACGTGATGTGCTACCACCAACTTGGTTGATTGTGGACGAGGCCCACACGCTTGTTCCGCGTACCGGACAGACCCCGGCGAAAGAGGCGATAATCTCATTCACCAAGCTGGGTCGGAGGTACGGCTGCAGCCTTGTGCTCTGCACACAGCAGCCGTCAGCAGTGGCCGATGATGCAATCTCTCAGGCAGATATTCTAGTATCGCATACACTCTCGCATGAGGCGGACATACGGGCTCTCCAGCAGAGGGCGCCGGCCGTCATGCCAGCCGCATTCCGCGATAAGACCTTCATCAGTAGTCTTCCGTCCGGAGTTGCCATTGTGTTTGACGAGTCGACCGATAATCGCAGAGGCTTCATGGTACAGGTCAGGCCGCGAGTGTCCCAACACGGTGGCTCGGATCGGCTCTCCGTGTTGTTCGAGGCCTCCGCACTTGCCCCCGAACCGGTCACCTCTCCGAGCGGCGTTGGTGAGCACACCGAAGAGCCGCCTGCAGAGGAATTGTTAGCAGCCCCGTCGGCCGACGTATATATGGCGGATGTGCCAGACGAGGAGCTGGAGCGGCGTGAGATTGACCTCTCTGGTGTAAGTCCCAAGACATTTGGACCAATGCCTCAGTCGCTCTTGCAGCAGGCACTCTTGCGGCAGGTCCTGTACGGTCCGCTGACGCACAGGGCACTGTTCTGGAAGAGTGATCTCAAGCGCTCCGAGGCCATAGTCACTCGGGATGCCGACGACGCACTCGAGATACTCGATGATGTCATAACGGCGGCCCGGCGCACTGGTTTCAGACCTGAGCGGATTCTGTCACAAGACGGTCTTCCATTCGTGCTTCTGCGGGGGTCAGAAGACATGGTTGCCGTGGCAACTGTTGGCCGGACGCCGCGTCGCAGCTGCGTGGCATTCGTGGTCACTGGTGGGAATCGTTCCTTAGTAGAGAAGACGGCGGAGGTCGTGCGAAGGCTGTAGGAGCGTTATTCGAGCATGTCTATTGTGGGAGATACTATGGCTTATAAGCGCGCATTGATGTCAGCAGTTCGGTGTACGGAATGAGCAAGGCAGACATCCGACCACCCGTGAACATCAAGATAGCCTCAATGATTGACTTGGCAAGAATGCTGGTGTCTTGGTCCCAGAGAGACCGGCCTGCGTCCATGCTGCATTTTGAGCACAATGGCAAGCACATCTACGGCACGTTGATCTCTAATCACGGTTACTACGAGATGTACGGTCTCCCCCTCTGGGTCTACGTCGAGACCGATGAGCCCCCGGCAGGGAGCTTTCTCGCGTACAAGTCGCGACCAAAGGAAGAGGTCGGGTTCGTAGACATAGTAGAGGCTGAGCCGATGGTGCTTCATCTGCCCGTTGTCAACTTGGCGGAGAAGCTCGAGATACTGGACCTCTAGTTTCGGGTTCTTGTTGACCAGAATGTGTCACGACTCACAAGCCATCTCTTCAAGTCGCGGACTATCAGTCCGTGGTCGAAGGCCAGTACTCCCTCGTCTATCGTATCCAGCTGGAACCATCTGGCCTCGCTCGCGTCGTCGCCCCCCTTCGCTTCACCGCCCATGGGATGCGCGACGAATACCACAGTCAGGATGTGCTTGCGGGGGTCTCTGTTCGGGTCGCTGTACACCCCAAGGATACCCTCAAGCTCTACTGTGAGCCCGGTCTCCTCGGCCGCCTCCCTCACAGCAGCCTCCTCGGCGGTCTCACCGTATTCTATGAATCCTCCCGGTAAGGCCCACTTGCCTCTGAATGGCTCTCTCCCACGTCTGATGAGAAGAAGGTCGTTTTCCTTCAATATCACGATGTCCACAGTGGGTGTTGGGTTGCGATACATCTCAATACATCTCCCGGGATGAGGCCCGCATGAAATTCGCAGCGACCACGGCAGCAAAGACCCCAAAGGCCAGCCAGATCACGAGGGTGACCACCAGCAAGTTGGTCTTGAAGAATATCTCCACCAGAAGGAACATGGCAACGATTGCGATATTGGCCGCGCCGCCCATGGTACTCTTGTCCTTGACCCCGAGCACACGCCTGATGATGAGCATGATCACAACAACCGCCAGTGAAACCCAGTTTATGTAAGTGGTGAACAACCACGGCATGTTCATGAACCACCACATCTCGCCAAGGGGTGTCGGTATGGGCGGGAGATACAGAATCAGGAAGATTAGAAACAGTATGCCCTCGGCCAAGCGAATCCTAGTGGTTGGGGTTTCGGTGAAGATGTCACCGTAGACACCTTTCTCATATTGCTGAGCGCCGTAGTACAGAAAGTGTATGGGCGCCCCAAGACTGAGTGCATTGACAAGGCATTGCGCCACCCCGTAGACAACTCCGAACCAGAAACTGCTCCATGAGGAGAGCATCACGTTCCAGATCTCAAGGTATCGTGGGATGAAGGCGAGCATTATGTAGGCTGGAAGGATACACAGTGCAATCGCGACAAGGACGGTAGCTGCAGCTGCCAGTCTGCCAAGTCCTAGTTTTCCCACTGCCGTGCGGTAGAAGACGGTCCCTGCCAGTGCCAGTCCCCCAATCACAGCAACGGGCGCGGTGGTCACTGGCAGAACGAAGAACACCATGACGAATGCCGCGTTGATTCCGTAGAAGACTCGCCAGCGAAGTGGGACAGAGGTGGTGGTTTCACGCATCAGGTGAACTGTATTTGCCAGTCTGTACCGATTGAGGTAGATGAGAGCGACCCAAGTCGTCGAGAAGACCGAGGGTACGAGCAGGTAGTTGAAGAGCCAGTCGAGGAATGCATCTCCGAACGGAGTGATCTGAAAGGGCAGAAGAAACATCAGTGCAAAGAAGTACGCCGGAGCGGCCAGTGCCATCGCCACAACAACAACTCGCGTCATCAACCAGTCCGGGCTCATCCAACCACCAGCCTTGAGGCCCACTTCCACATCTCATATAAGTATGGTCTGCCAATAGCCCAGATGGGTTCTCTTGGAGGGACTCCCAATGCTGAAGAGGAAGCTGTCGGCCGCCTCTTACGTGCGCAAGTCGCGGCTGATTGTGAGTCTAGACATCGCTGCCACTGTCCCTATAGGGGGCGGTCCGCTTCTTCAGTCCGAGCGGGACAGGCTCGAACGGAGAGCACTGAGTATTGTGAACGACACGTCAGAGTATGCCGCCGCATTCAAGATTAACCGTCATCTCGTTCTGCCGCTGGGATTGTTCGACCACATCCCGCGTATCATCGATGCGATTCATGACCAGGGCCTACCAGTCATCATGGACTGCAAGATTAATGACATCGGTGACACTAACGCCGTCATAACGCGATACTATCTCGATGCCGGATTTGATGCAGTCATTGCCAATCCAATCATCGGCTGGGAGGGAGGCCTGGATGCTGTCTTCCACATCGCGAGGGAGATGAAGAGGGGGGTCATTCTCCTCTGTTACATGTCGCATCCGGCCGCCAGTGAGGGCTACGGTCTGGAGATTGCTGTTGGAAAGAAGGAGCGTAGGCCATTGTACAGGATCTTTGCGGAGCGTGCTCTCCAGTGGGATGCTGACGGCGTGATTGTTGGGGCCACTCACTTGAATCGAATTCGGGAGGTTCGGAAGATTCTGGGTGACGAGATACCGATTCTCAGCCCCGGTGTGGGTGCACAGGGTGGCTCGGCCAAGGAGGCTATCGATGCCGGAGCCAGCTATGTGATAGTGGGTCGCTCAATTGTAAACGCCGACGACCCCTCCAGTGTGGCCCGTCAGATTGCCCGGGAGACTTGGTGAGTTCCATGCTCTTGCACAGAGGCTGAGGTAGTTCCTTCCCGTCTTGGTACAGAGCTGTACATTCAAGCTCACAGTATGGCACTGAGAACCTCTTCAAGTCAGAAACAGATAAAGGCATGCCACCACCTGCTACATATGAGATTGTACAGAGTTGTACATCCACTTGGCGCGAGGTGTTGCATTCCAATACGGAAACACTCGGAGCGGAACAGCCTATGACAAATGGAAACAACTTCGCTCTTGCGACCTGGACTAGTTTTATCGCGGAATCACAGATTCGGGCACTTCTGAAGTATAAGGTCAAGTTCTACTTCGCTGGTGGGAAGCCGGGTGTCATTCCCACCGACGTGTTCGCGAAGATCATGAGGGATCTTGGTCAGCTCTACGCAGAGAATCCGAAGCTGGCCGTTGAAGACTTGAATTACGGGCCAACCGGAGGACAACCGTGGTTTCTCAAGACACTTGCCAAGCGTCT
>QMYR01000064.1 GCA_003662765.1 Candidatus Thorarchaeota archaeon | reverse complement strand
GAGTTGGTGGAATGCCGACTACCTGAAGACGGTTCAACGAGCATGCAACAATGTCTGCATAGTCGCTCTCTTCGATACGTTCCAGTCCATCTGATGCAGCCTGAATCTGAACAAGCACGCGAAGGGAATTAGTCAGGACGTTGCGCACAGCAACAGCAGACCGGCCCCGAACGGATGGCACGTGACTTGATTCCAACCTTGCCGCGAGCGATGACTCGAGTTGTCGCTCGAAGCCTGGTGAGAGTGTTACAGACGCCAACTTTGGCAGTAGTGGTGAGCGAGCGATTAGGCGTATCCCGCCAAGAGCATGAAAGTCCTCAAGAGGGGTATAGAAGAGCATAATCCGAGTTACGTCATACGCCACTTCAAAGTCAGACTCTGATGTCGAGGTCCGACCTTGACCCTTGCAGGAGGCAGCGCTGAGAATCGCCCAAGTGGATGTCAGAGAGTCACGCAGACTTGCCCTTGAGTCCGCACTGCCAACATTGTGCTCCCTAAGAAATGACTCAAGTTTCTCGGCAGCACCACTTATTCTAGAGAGTGTGCCTCCACTAAGGCTCACGCTAGAAAGTGACTTGATCAGTTGGCGTGGGTCACGTGACGGGGGGCGTATTATAAAACCGGGGTCTTCGCGGCTCATCATCCACCAGCGAGAAGTTGACATGAAGTGGTCCAAGACATCCACAGCGCATGTGAGATGTGATGCGCGCGCCGCGGATGAACTCTCAAGATACGCGACAAGTCGAGTAACAAGCGACATCAGTCTTGACAAGTGAAGAGGCATTCCTTGGCCAGCAAAACTGAGGTCTGAGAAGCGATTTGCGACAAGCATCATCTTCTTGGAAACGTCACTGGGTGTTTCCACCGATGCAATCCCCTTGTAGACATCCAATGGTGTCCTTGCCAATCTACTGTTCTCCTTAGTGGTCGATAGTCCTCCCTAGTGACATCCGTGTCTGTAATGTGAGCCTCAAATATAAAGCGCAGTAATCCCCTACAAGAGAGGCACACTGCCTCTCACTTTCCGAAACGCCTCGAACGGCGCTCATACGAACGCAGTGCACGCCAGATGTCAATTCGCCGTACTGCGGGCCAGTAAATCTGTGCGAAGTAGAGCTCAGAGTAAGCAGACTGCCAAAGTAGAAATCCCGACAGACGTTCTTCGCCTGATGTCCTGATGATCAAGTCAGGATCGGGAATGCCGTGGGTGTAGAGGTGCTCTTCGATGACCGATTCGTCAATATCTGCATGTGAGAGCTCCCCCGCCTCGACCTTACGAGCAATCTCTCGTACCGCATCGACCAGTTCTGTGCGACCAGAATAACCAATAGCCACATTTAGAATGTGGTCCGAATAGTGTGCAGTAGACTCCTCAGCTAGACGAATTGCATCTTGTACATCGGGCGGCAGAAGATCGACTCGCCCAATCGCATTTATCTTGACTCGATGTCTGTGCACGTCAGGATTGTTTACGACCTCTGTGAACTTCTCCTTTGCAATTTCCATGATCTCTCGGACTTCTCTCTCATTTCGCTGAAAGTTCTCGATGGAGAATGTGTAGAGCGTACAGACCTTCACCCCCGCCTCCCAGAGAATGCGCAGAACCTCCATCACCTTCTGTGCACCAAGACGGTGCCCGAACCATGGAACATCAAGACCATGTTCGCGAGCATACCTTCGGTTCCCATCGAGGATTATACCAACATGGCGCGGTGCCCTCTCTTTGTTCAACTGCCTATAGAGCACGTATTCGTATAGTCGGTACATGGGACCTGTTAGGTTCAAGTCTGCACCCCCGTCTTGGGGCGTCGTAGTGTAGATGTATTAGGATTGTGATGCGGAAATATACGTACCAAGTGTTTCGACAATGTCAGATCATTGAGGCCACTTTCTCGGCCGCCCGTTTCATGTCAAGGAACACCAGCCCGATCTTTGCAGTTGCGGTCGTTGAAACCGTCAGGCATGCATTCATTCCTGCTTGGACCACGAGCACCCAGCCGTCAGCGCCCTTGACGTTCACCTGTTCAAGCTCACCCTTGCCCAGCTCAACAGCGGCCTTCTCACCAAGCGTGAGCATCGCAGCTGTGATGGCTGCCAGCTTGGCCTCATCTACATCAGCCGGCAATGCTGAAACGATTGGAAGACCTTCCACACTCACGATGGCACAGGCCTCGATCTCTGGGATGTTTCCCTGCAGCTCGTTAAGTACGCTCTCAAGAGTTTCTCCACGGGACTCACTCATTGTGCTCACCTGGGTGCTACTTATACAGTCTTTTGAGGATTACCTCTCGTGCTATGGCCTGAAATGCTCTCTTAACTCCTACGCCTTGTACAGCAATTGTTTCGTAGATGGGAACATTCCCACCAAGACCGAGAAGGTCGAGCATCTCGTCGCGGGACATCCTGTTGGGCAAATCACGCTTGTTGAGCATGACTACGATAGGAATCTCACGACCAAGCGCGTCGCCAAGAAACATCTTCAGCTCCTCAAAGCTCTCCACATTTTCCTCTCGCTGATCCGGAGAAGAGTCGGCCACAAATAGAATCCCATCGGCACCCTGCAGAACCACCTTCCTCTGGTGCCGGTGGCGCTTCTGACCGGCCACGGTGAAGACATCAAAAAGGACGCGACCGCCTGCACTCATCGGGACGTAGTCAAAGAAGAGAGTTCGGTTCGTTTCATCTTCAATAGAAGTGAACTCGCCCTTCTGCAGACCCTCGACCTTACCATAGAGCCATCGTAATGCCGTGGTCTTACCACCCAGACTTGGCCCATAAAAGACCAGCTTCAGATGGATGCGACCCTTATCATCCTTTCTCACGCTAACACCTCACTGATTCTCCGCTCGCCCTTGCCGACTCGAACAGGCTGGTTCTCTTGGCCGGTTTTGAAGCGGCACCATGTCGTGGCCTCACTTTGTAGACGCGCAAGTAGCCTCGGAAGTCCCAGAAGCCTCATGGCTTAAGGCTCAGCCTCCGCAGGCCGACTGTGTTAGAAGTGTAGTCTCATAAAAGCCTTTGTCCGTTGTCCGCGCTACAGCACCTAGGCAGGAGGGCCGAGAGGAGGGCCAGCAATCAGACACGCTCAAGCTCGGCCAGTGCAGACTTAAGATCCTCTTCATCGAGCTCCTTGTCCTTAGATGGCGCCATCGGTTCGACGGCAAGAAACTTGTCGAGCTCCTCCGCTAGCTGAGCTCCCTGCTTCTTCATCACAAGGCGAATCAGGCCAATGTTTACCTCGGCCTCAGAAACGACGCATAAGACGCCCTTGCCGCACGCCGATGCGAAAATCTTGCCCTCAGAGAACTCGGATGTCACTATCTCCAAGTCCCCTATCTGGAGATTCTTTCCTTGTTCCTCACTCGCACAGAACACAGCGCTTGCAATTGCCCCGATACTGTCCACATCCACGGCAAAGTAGGCCAACCGTGATACATGTGCAATTGTCAAGCCAGTCTTGTCGACCAGAATGACACGGCGAATACCACGGTCCTGCCTGATGATGTCGGTGAGGATCTTGTCGAAAGCCTTAGGATCGCTCATGAATCATACCCCTTCAAGTTGTACTCTTGAGCACGACTAGGATTAGGCCCTCCTTCACGTCAGGTGCAATGTTGATTTGCCCTTTGGTAGTGTCGAGCGTAAGGAAGGACAGCGACCCTTCACGCAGCTCGCGGACTGCCTCAAGGGCCTTGCCAACAAGAGAGGTCACAATAGCGGCCACTATCTCTGTTGTTTCGGGATCTAGGTCGCTGCTAAGCGGAAGCCCCTCCATGTTTGTAACAACGATTCCCCGGACTCCTTCTTGAGACTTGAGCCTTGAAAGAATCTGTTGGAGCTTCTCTTGACTGACCAACCGTCAATCCCCACTGCTGCCTTTTGTGCGTCAGCAAACTCTACCCCACGCAGGGGTATTTTAGACTTGTGGCAATGTGTCCTCCTAACTGTAGGGATTTTGCGCATTCTTAAGACGTTGTATCACATACGTTGGCGTTCCTCGAACCAAGGCCACACTCATCGCTTCTTTTTCTTCTTGAACATCTCTCCTGAGGTTCGGCGCTTTTGTTGGAGTGCCGCAGCAGAGAACATATCCTGAGCAGCAGCCTCGGCCATGCCCTCGGAGGCCGCACGCTCTTGCAGGCGAACCATTTCGGCCTCCTCCTCTGCAAGGACCGACTCAACCTCTTCGATTCGTGCCTTCACAGGGGATGGTGCGATGGCAGCCTGTTTCTTTAATGAGGCGCGAAACTCGGAGATTCGCAGTCTTCCACGCTCCACATCGCCCTCAAACGACTCTTCTCCAGCCTTTTGAGTCACAAAGGTTGCACCTACTTCGGGATCGAGTGTCTTGAGCAGTTCTTCAGGAGTTCTTGCCACTCGAAACCGCTTCGTCATGACACGAACGTGCCGGGCTCCCTCATCATCGGTGTATTCAACTTGGATTTGGATGGGGATCTCTTGCGCCTCTATGGTTGATTCAGGGGAAAGCTCGATGTGAATCTCGTCGCGTTCAGCAACGGCAGCCAAGCGGGTTGTCCGGCTTGCCTTTAGTTCCTCCACAGCCAAGCGTGACAGCCCAGAGGCATCACGTATCTTCACGCCAGGAGGCGTCAGGATGCGGACTTCAACGTTACGGGCCAGTAGCCTCTCACCTGCAATCTCAGACATGCTGAAGTCGAGCTCATTCGGAGTGACATAGTACATGGTTCCACCAGTGAGATCTGCCAAGACGCCCAAAGTCTTGAGCTCAAGACCTGAGTGTGAAGCAATGCCAACTATGTCTACGACGGTTCCGGTCTCAAGAAACCACTTCCCCAAATCGTGGTAGTACTTCTTGGGTGGGGTGACCAGGAATCCCTCGAATGACCCAATTCCATTGTTTGCAAGACCATCTGTCAAGAGCACTACTCGGCCTATCTCACGGTGCCTTGTGAGGGAATATGCCATCCCAAGAGCCGGCCCAAGGGCTGTGGAACCGCCAACCTGTAAGGATTGGATATGCCTCTTGATATCGGAGGCCTTCTCTCCAACCGGCACGAGTCTTATCTGTTCCAAGAGGTCCTCCGTAGCACTCTTGATCTGTTCTAGACTGGCATAAGTGTCTGGGGGTAGTGCAATGAAGTCACCAGAGTCAAGATTGCGAAAACCAACTTCACTTGAGAACTCGATTAGACCAAACAGTGTCGTCGGAGCGTTTGCGGCCAGACTATCAATCGAGGTCGCGATGCTCCTCTTGACCGCCGCGATGTTGACTCCATCCATGGAGCCAGACACATCAATCACTGCTAGGAACGACTTGCCGGATGGCATGACTGTTTCTGCTGCAACGACCCCGTCTGTTGGAGCCACCTCCATGGAGATGTCAGTATCATTGTCCACAACCGTCGGAGATCCTTCGACAACGTTGAGCGTGCCGCAGAATTGACATATGAAATACCGTCCAATCTTCTCGTCAGTCAGTATCTGATCGATGTCTGTCACAAAACCGTTGCACTTGTAGCAGGCAATCGGGCGGCTGACGAGGGAGGAGCGGGGCGGGCGGCTCAAGTGAGCAAACTCAACTCGAACTACATATGGAATTTCTGAGGTGAGGTCGGGGGTCGCGGGAAACGATGAGGAGCTGGTCCGCATGAGGGGCATTGCGCATCAGCCAATCATCACGGAATGAACGTATTAAGTGAATCGTAAGTAGCAGACAGTCAGTTGCTACAGAATGGTAGAAGATATAAACAAGACAGTAGTCAGACAGGTGGGAGCAGTCCGCAAAGACATGGCCCGGAGGACTGTCAATATGGTGGACAAGGCAAAGATTGAGAAGATCGTCGCGGACGTGATGGCCGCAAATGCTGATATTCAAGGCATCGTTGTTTGCGATGCCAAGGGAAATGTGATCTTCGGACATACAATAACCGGGGATGTCAAACATGCTGAAGTCGCGAAACTAGCCGTCAAGATTGCGGCCAACTCTGCACAGCTCGTGTCCGGATTGGATCAGGGCGGTCTGAAAGAGGTCACAATTGCATCAGAGAAAGGGCTTGTTGTGATTCTTGGTGATGTTGAACTCGTGCTTGCTGGAATAGCTGGAGAAACAGCCCGTGAGGCCATGGGACTCATAAGAATCGCACTTCGCAGAGCGCTGTTGAACATGGTTGCGGACTAAGAGTGTCAGAGAGCTACTTTTTTGTAGATACTCTCATCACGTCGTATGCTCCTTGGAGATATTTCCATACATATGTTGGTAATATACCCGTATTACCAAGTGTATTTAGCGAGAGATATTCTCCACATCTAGGAGTCACATATCGGACAATACTACACATGTGCAGGCTCAAGTGGACGGGATTGTGACGTGGTCTACATCGACAAACTAGTTTGCAGAGGCTTCAAGTCATTCGGACGTGATACCGTCACAATCAAGCTACACCCAGGCTTCACATGCATTGTAGGGCCCAACGGGTCAGGAAAGTCAAATGTCGTAGATGCGCTTCTGTTCGTATTGGGACAGCTGAGCGCAAAGACTCTGAGAGCTACCGTGTTCTCCGATTTGCTATACTCTCCCCCCAAGCCGGGTATGCCACCCAAGGCAAAGTCCGCACTCGTCCAACTACACTTCAACAATAAGGACCGCAAACTCCCAGTCGATGCGGACAAGGTCGTCATTGAGAGGGAGCTCGACGAATCCGGGAAGTCAGTGTGTCGGGTGAATGGAAAAGTGGTCACCCGGTCTGCGGTCCTAGATCTTCTTGGAAGCATTGGTGTTGATCCAAACGGCTACAACCTCGTTCTTCAGGGCGAGATCGCTCAGATGGTCAAGGTCAGCCCCATTGATCGTAGGAAGCTGATCGAGGAGATAGCGGGTATCTCAGCGTACGACGAGCAGAAGGAGAGAGCGCTAAAGAAACTGGCCGAGAGTGAGGCGAATCTTTCGAAGGTGGAAACGCAGCTTCAGGAACGAAGACATCAACTTGAGAAACTGGAGGCCGAACGAACAGATGCTCTCAGATATGAGAGTATCAGGTCACAGATTAGAGAGAAGCGAATCGATAGTATCGCTTGGCGAATCATCAAGTCCAGGCGTAGAATCAAGACAATTGGGGAAACTCTGGCCGAGCGTGCCGAAGAGGCCGAACGGCTGGCACGCGAGAGCGAGGAGGTTCAGAGGAGAGGCGCAGAGGTAGAGGCAGAGATAGAGGCCATTGAGCGCGAGATTGATCAGATAACCGGTGGCGATTCTGCACGTATTTCAGAGCAACACGGACTCGTGTCTGCAGCCGTAGAGCATATGAGGGCCGACTTGGAACGGGCGAGGAGGGAGCTCGAAGCCAAGATATCTGAGAGAGAACAAATGGTTGAGAATCTGGAACACATAAGACAGCAGATTGTCGACCACGAGCAACAGATGGCTGAGAGAGATGAGGAGATCAAGGGCGTAGAAGAAGAGATTAGCGAAACAGAACAGCAGATTACTGTACTGGAACAGAGCCTCGAACAAGAGCAGGATAGTTACTACGAAACACAGCGAAGATTACAGACATTAAACAATGAGATGGTTTCGCTCGATGAGAGTGTTTCGGAGGTCAGGTCTGCAATCAAGAGTGATGAGCGGGAGCTTGGTCTAGCGTACGAGGAACTCCAAGACACAGATGAGAGCCTGAGGAGGACACGTGCAGACCTTCAGAGGCTTCGGGAGGACATTCCGGCAAGAAGAAGGGAGATTGAACAAAACGAGGAACTTGAACGTGCAAGACGAGCCGAGGCAGAGGATATCGATCGTCAGCTGAAGAATATCGATGCAGAGATTGCAGAGTCAGAGGGGATTCTACGTGCCACCCGTGAGGAACTAATCAAGATGCAGGCTAGGCGGGAGGCCCTAAGGGAGGCCGAGGAGGCTTTCCTGAAGAGAAAGAGGGCAGTGGCACGGATACTTCAGCTTAGGGATGAGGGTGAGATTGAGGGGATTTATGGAACTGTGGCAGAGCTTGGTACGATAGATCCCGAGTTTGCCGTAGCACTTGAGATTGCAGGTGGTAGTAGGCTCAGTTATATCGTTGTGGAAGATGAGGATGTAGCAACAGAATGTATCAAGATTCTCAAGAGAGAGAGAGCTGGGCGAGCCTCGTTCATACCACTCAACAGAATCAAGGCTCGCAGACCAAGTCACATTCCGGATGATGAGCGAGTCATAGGATATGCCATGGATCTCGTCAAGTTCGACCCCAAGTTTCTGCCTGCATTTGAATTCGTCTTCTCAGACACTATCGTGACAGAAGACTTCTCCACTGCAAAACGGATGGGATTCAAGGGCTGGCGAGCAGTTTCTCTTGATGGCGATCTTGTCGAGCGATCCGGATTAATCACAGGGGGCCACTATCAGCGTGGAACAGCAGGTCTCTCACTCAAGATCGAAGACCGGAGTGCCGAGATTGAACAGAAGCTCAAGGGACTAGAAGAGATACTTGAGGGTCTGCTGCAACAACGAGAAGAACTCTCCAGAAAGAAGAAGGCAGTCGAACGAGAAATTCAGGAACTGGGAAAGGCAAACTACAGGAAGCGCATCGATCTCCAGACATTGGAGGACAGGCTGAGAAACCTCGAGATTCGAGAGCAGTCGTTACAAGAAAAACAACGCGATGTGAAGGTACGTATCGAGGCCCTTGAGGGTCAAATCGTGGAGCTCCGCAGAAGGGACGAGGAGCTGACTGCAGAGCGTGAGAAGATACGGAGGGAGAGAGACGAGTGCAATGAGATACTCGCCACATCCCGTGCCTCCAAAATCGCACAGGAGATAAAGGACCTCAACGAGGTGCTCGGTCACCTGAAACGGAAGAGAGAGAGCTTGCTCTCAGAGATAACGGGGCTGCGTGTCGCTCTAGAGGAGCGCCTTCGACCGAAGTCTGTGGAACTTGAGATGCGAATCCAGTCTCTTGCGGCGGTGATTCCAGGGCTTGAGGAGGAGGTTTCAGAACTCACAGCCAGTCTTGAGAGCAAGGAGCGGGAGCTGGCGAAACTACGCGAAGAGAGAGATAGAATAGAGGACAGTATGAAGGATCGCAGGGTCCGCCAGATTCAGCTGAAGGAGGAGAGACGCAACCTCAGGTTCAGATACGAAACAATCCGGGAGGAGCAGACTGCGAACGAGAAGGCCGTGTACAGGCTCCAGAGTGAACAGAATCGTCTGGAGAATGAGATTGTTGGGCTAATGGCTGACTTGGAGCAGCTTGCTGATGCGGAGGAAGAACTTGCGAAGAGAGAGAACTCAAGAGAACCAAGCTACAAGGAAATCGAGGCTGTGGAAGAGAAGATTCGCGAGTTGGAGCGCGAACTGGAGGCCATGGGGCCTGTGAACCTCAAGTCACTTACTGACTATGACATGGAGCGCGAGAGATACGAGGAGATTGTCGACAAGAAGGCCAAACTTGAGGAGGAGCATAAGGAGATTCTCAGGTTCATGGAAGAGCTCGAGAAAGAGAAGACCCAGAAGTTCCTGCAGGTATACAACGAGATTGCAGATAACTTCTCCAAGGTCTTCGCGAAACTCTCACCGGGTGGCGAGGCCAGTCTGATGTTGGAAAATCCAGAACATCCTCTCATGGGAGGTATAACGGTCAGGTCGAAGCCACGCGGAAAGGACATCGTGTCTCTCGATGCAATGAGCGGTGGAGAGAAGACGCTGACCGGATTGGCACTGATCTTTGCAATCCAGATGCATAGCCCTGCAAGCTTTTACGTATTCGATGAGATTGACGCCGCCTTAGATGATGTCAACGCCCACAATGTGGCATTGCTCATCCAAGAGATGTCAAAATCTTCACAGTTTATCGTCGTGTCGCTGAGGGACGTGACTGTGAGGAAGGCCGATCTCTTGATTGGTGTGTCCAATCAGGACGGAATCTCAAGGATTGTGTCGGTGGACTTGGAGGAGGTGGCAGAGGCCGCATGAACGACCGAGAGGACACACCATTCTGGATAGAGCCACCGTACATCCTGCTAACAGATGTGCTACAGCTCGATAAGGTCGAGCCATGGAACGTAGATGTGGGAAAGCTGGTTGCAGGGTTCCTCGAAGAGATGCGTCAGATGGGTGACATCGACTTTCGGGTTTCAGGAAATGCGCTGTACTCTGCATCCGTGATATTCATGAAGAAGACTCGCGACCTCGTGGAGATGGGTCTTCTCCCGACAGAAGAGGAGGAAGACGAGGACGAGGAGCTGGAGATTCCACTCATTCGGCCGCCGTTCCGATTGACTAATCGTCGGGTCACTCTGCAGGAACTTCTAATCGCAATGGATCGTGTTCTGACAAAGGGTATCAGAGAACGACCGGTCCCAACACGACGCAGGAAGCGGCCTCAAGTCGAGCCGGTGTCGTTCAGGATGGACACAACCCGCGCCGACGTGGAAGAAACCATTGCAGAAGTCTACTCAGATTTAAGACAGGTCATGGACGTTGGCGAAACCGTAAGATTCGTGGACATTCTAGTTAACAATACAAGAAGAGAGATTGTACGAGTTCTGTTTGCACTTCTCCATCTCTTCGCACGGGCATACATCGACCTGTGGATGGATGAGGACGAAACCATCTGGATAAAGATCCTCGAGCCGCCGCAAGTCGATGAGGACGTTGAAACGGAAACGGCTCAGGCGATGTTACGAGAGTAGGTGTTCTCTGTGGACGAAGACATGGTCACACTCGAAGCAGCACTCTACGTTGCGGGAAGACCGCTCACAATCCAAGAACTTGCAGAGATAATCGGAAAGGCAGAATCAACAACGGAAAAACTACTCAGTGACCTAGAGTTTGAATACAGAAGGAGAGAGGGTGCGCTTGAGGTTGTGCAGCTCCCTAGAAACCGCTATGTCCTTCAGCTCAAGCCTGAGTTGACCCCGCGGGTCGGCAAGCTCATTCCAGGCGGTCTCCTCTCCTTCTCGACCCTGCAGACTCTTGTATACATAGCACTCAAACAACCAATTCTGCAATCGGATCTCGTGGCCCAGCGAGGTACCCATGTCTATGACCACGTCCGAGAACTTGTGGAAAAGAAGTTCGTGGAGGCCACACCCGAGGGGCGCTCCAAGCTACTTAGAACAACGACACTCTTTGCCGACTATTTCGGCTTCGATCATGACGTTGTTCGGCTCAAGGCACAACTCAAACACAAGATGAAGCAAATTCTCCAGAGGCAGAAAGAGGCAGAAGAGCAGATGAAGAGCGCCTACTAGCATACACGCGGGACTGGCTCTCCATAGGGCACCTGCACAATCTTCCTACCACCAACACGTGTCCGAAGAGTCACTCTCCCAGGGCCCTCCTCGATCTTCCCGATGACACATGCTTCGCGAGTTGCCTTGTGTTTTCCAAATGCATCAAGCACATCATCGGTCATCTCATGGTCCACGGCCACTACAACGGTGCCCTCACAGCTCATATGAAGAGGGTCCAGTCCAAGGATTTCACATAAGGACCGGACTGCAGGACGAACAGGAATCTCCACCTCCGATAGTTCAATCTCAACGCCCGATTTTGATGCAATCTCATTCAACGCGACTGCAGTTCCGCCCCTAGTCGGGTCCTTCATAGCATGGATGCCGCCAACGTCCAGAGCAGAACGAATTGGTTCCCACAGCGGAGCAACATCACTTGTGAGGGAGGTTTCAAACTCAAGGCCCTCGCGATGCGCTAGGAGAGTGGTGCCGTGGTCCCCAATGGGACCCGTTACTATCAAGTCGTCACCCGCCTTCGCACCGCTGTCGGTAATCACATGGTCAAGATGTACACGTCCAATCCCAGTTGTGGACATCACCATACCATCAAGAGTGCCACGGGGCATGACTTTCGTGTCACCAGCCACCATTGCAACACCCAGCGGTTCGATCACACTGTTCAATGACTGGAGTATCTCACGCAGAGTTCCAATCTCAAAGCCCTCTTCGACGATGACCGTGTTTGTCATCGCAAAAGGCTCAGCACCCATGACTGCCAAGTCATTGATTGTCCCACATGCTGTCAGAGTTCCCAAGTTGCCGCCGGGAAAGAATAGCGGCTTGACTGTATGG
>QMYR01000063.1 GCA_003662765.1 Candidatus Thorarchaeota archaeon | reverse complement strand
TCCTGTGCAAGCTTCTTGGCGCGCCCCTTACGGTCTAGGTCAAAGTCATCCGGTCCAAGTAGGCTCATGACACTCACCACTTCATCTTATGGTGATTAGCGTTATGACCTTTGGTGTCTGTAGTCGCAAGTGAGAAAAGACACGGCGCAATGTAGTCCGACTGATGGTCGACGGCAGAGCGGCCACGTTTCTGGAGCTGTCAGTGACCGATGATCGAGCCGCAGTTTCTCGGAAGAATGGAGATCAAGGAGGGCGCCACATTCGAGTTCCTGTGCTCTGAGGGGCGTCTGCTACTCACAATGATGGGGCCGGACATAGTCCGTGTCCAGATTGCGCGGAGGAACATGAACTACAGAGACCGGCCATCCTACTCACGAGTCCCTCTGGTGGGAGCCTGTGAGGTGTCACTATCTCATGAGAATGGATACTGGACATTCACTACGTCGCACTACACACTCCGCCTCCAGTTCAATCCACTAAGGTTTACCATGAGGGATTCTGAGGGGCACCTGCTATTCGATGATGTTGATGATGGGGGCCTACAGTGGAGAGATGAGGGATTCGTCTGCCAGAAACGCATGCTTGGTGACGAATGCTTCTATGGGATGGGTGAGAAGGCCCACGGTCTGAACAAGCGGGGGCTGCGATACGAGATGTGGAATACCGACGATCCAGAGTATGGCCCCGACTCTGACCCCCTATATCAGTCGATACCATTCTTCATTGTGTTACGTGGCGGTGTGGCTCATGGAGTGTTTCTTGACAACTCCTACAGATCCTTCTTTGACTTTGGACATACCCAGAACGACCGCTATTCGTTTGGGGCGCCGGGTGGCCCTGTGGACTACTACATCATCTTGGGCCCGAGGATATCTGATGTGCTTGACGGATATACACGGCTGACGGGCCGGCCGCACTTTGCTCCACGCTGGGCACTGGGGCATCAACATTCACGCTGGATGGAGTACGAGAGTCAGGACGAACTCTTGGAGATTGCGAGAGCGTATCGTAGCAGACAGATACCGTGCGACACAATTGTTCTCGATATCGCATACATGGATGAGTTTCGTATCTTCACATGGGACCCACATGTGTTTCCCGATCCACAGGCGTTTACCGAGGCAATGAGGGGGCTGGGCTTCCGTGTGATGGCCATCATGGATCCCGGTGTCAAGGTCGATGATGAGTACTTCATGTATCGTGAGGGTGTAGAGAACGACTACTTTCTGAAACGCAGTGACGGTTCTCTGTACATCGGCCTCGTGTGGCCCGGTGAGACCGTGTTTCCTGACTTCTCCCGACGTGAGGTCCGTGAGTGGTTCGCGTCCAAGTATGCGATTCTCGTTCAGACCAGACTTAGCAATAGTAGCTGGATTGACATGAACGAGCCAAGCAATTGCATCTACGCGGGTCTGCGCGAAGAGTACTCTATGGAGAATGTTGTGGATCAGTATGGAGAGCCATGGGAAGAGCGACTGAGGAACGTCTACGGTTTCAACATGGCTGAGGCAGCCTTTGCGGGTCTGAAGCGATCGTATCCCGGTGAGCGCCCCTTCATTCTGACGCGGTCGGGCTTTGCGGGGTACCAGAGGTTCGCTGCGACTTGGACTGGCGACAATCAATCTGAGTGGCCGTATCTTCACCTATCGATTCCGATGCTACTGAATCTCGGCCTCTCGGGGGTTCCCATGTGTGGTGCTGACGTTGGGGGATTCTTCGGCGATGTCAGCAAGGAGCTATTCGTACGATGGTACCAACTGGGATGCTTCTATCCCTTCTTCAGAAACCACTCGTGCATCAGCGCGTCGCGTCGTGAGCCATGGTTCTTTGGGAAGCAGGTTGAGAGCATCGTTCGTGAGTATGTCAACTTGCGATACAGTTTCCTGCGCTATCTCTACTCCCTGCTTTGGCACGCAAGTCAGACTGGTTGCCCGATGATGCGACCCCTTGTGATGGAGTTTCAGGACGACTCCGACACGTACTCTCTCGACACCGAATTCATGCTTGGCCCTTACATCTTGGTCGCACCCATCCTTGAGGAGGGCGCAACACAGAGGGAGGTATATCTTCCACAGGGTGTGTGGTTCTCGTTATGGGACGACACCCGAACTGAGGGACCCGCAAGGATTGATGTGGAGGCATCGCTGGAGCGGATTCCTGTGTTCGTGCGTGGGGGCTCTGTCATCCCTGTTGGCAGCGTGGTGCAGTCGACCGACGAATACCAAGGCGACCTCGTCCTCTGGGTGTATCCGGGAGGCAGTTCCACGTTTGTGCTGTTCGAGGATAATGGCGTTTCTGACACCGGTCCCATGTCGACCGTGAAGTTCTCGCTGTCCGACGAGCATGACAGCGTCAAGTTGGACATAGGTCCGAGGATTGGTGAGTGGAAACCGCCACAGCGAGACCTAGTAGTTCAGATACACGGTGTTGGGAGCTCCGTGGCACGTGTCCTAGTGGACGGTCGTACTACGGATGTAATGAAACATGGCACGATCAGTGAGTTTCGTATGCCGGATGACGGTGACGAGCGCCACATCATCATGGAGCTGGCATGACCAGCCTCCTCTTATGCGCTCCGCTACTCTTATATCCGAATCAGCAAGGGTTCACTGCTGACTTTGGGTCGGTGGTCTAGCTTGGCATGACGCTTGGTTTGGGACTCTGTTGGAGTTTCCCCAGAGCAAGCATCCAAGAGGTCGTGAGTTCAAATCTCACCCGGCCCACCAATCTCATATTTTGCCAATGTGTCGCATCTGACTAGTTGATGCCACCGGAATCGGCAATAGCCGAAATCGTTATCTCGCGCTGAAGCATTGTGTCTGTCGACGTGCTCATTACATCCTTCCTGTGGTTACCATGTCGTTACAGACTACAGTCCGTGAGCGTCTGGCCCGACGCATTGCAGGTGAGATAGCCCTCTCAGACCATCCCGGTCAGACCATGAGGATTTGGCGAGAACGCTTTAGAATACCCCAAATCACTCTTGCAGAGTATCTGAACATAAGCCCCAGTGTCATTAGTGACTATGAGTCTGGACGCAGGAAGTCACCCGGCACTAACACCATCCGCAGGTTTGTCTTGGCACTTCTCGACCTCGATGAGCGAAGCGGCGGCCAGGTCATCTCTGCATTTGTTCGCCTGATGGATGTGAATCTTGTCGACCTCAACATTGTTCTTGCAATGAGCGACTTCTCTGCACCAATGACCTCGCGCGAGTTTTGTGAGCGTCTCGACTGCACTGTTCTGAGTGGAGAGGAGCATCTTGACCGCGAGATCTACGGCTACACCCTTGTGGATGTTGAGCGGGCCGTAAAGGAACTCAACAGCGATGCCTTTCTCAAGTTGTTCGGTGCAACAACTGAACGATGTCTGCTCTTCACAAAGGTGAGTACAGGCCGGGCGGCCATGATTGCGATTCGTTCTCAAGAGTTCAAGCCGACGCTGGTCATATTGCATGGCACAGATCGCGTGGACCGCCTTGCTCTTGACTTGTCCGAGCAGATGCACATCCCTCTCGGCCTCTGCAAGATTGCCTCTACTGAGGCCCTCATAAAGAAACTGCGAGAGCTGGACCAGACTGGCTGAGCACGCTCAAGTCGTTGATTGTGGTTTGGATGTTCTCGGGCACGACGCCCCGTGTCCGCCCAGCAACTACACAAGATGTGTCGTAGAGCCCCCAAATTCCCTTGTCCAACAATGCCCAAAGCGTTTGGCCATCAATGACAGCCACGACTAGCTGAGTATCAAATCCAGAATCGCCATTCGTGTCACAACACCAGCCTCGACCTGATCGAAGTACTTCGCGTGTGGTGTGGTGTCGATTCTGGGGTCCAACTCATCAACGCGTGGGAGTGGATGGAGGATGATGGCATTCTCCTTCAACAGCTCCAAGTCTTCGTATTTCAACCGAAATCGGCCCTTGACAGCATCATACTCTCGAATGTCGGGGAACCGCTCCCTTTGAATCCGGGTCATGTAGATCACATCCGCTTGACGTATGGCGCCATCAAGGTCATTGACAACACGTACCGAGAGTCCTGCACGCTTCAATTCTGCAATGATGGATGGTTTCATTGCGAGCTGCTCTGGGGCCGCAAGTGTGATCTCCACATTGTACTCTGTGAGAGCCATTGCCAGAGAGTGCACGGTACGACCGTACTTCAAGTCCCCACACAACGCGATATGCAGACCGTCGATACTCCCCTTCATCTTCCGAATCGAGTAGAGGTCAAGGAGGGCTTGTGTGGGATGCTCTTCGGCGCCGCTTCCGGCGTTTATCACAGGACAGTTGGCAAACTCTGCGGCCACCCTTGCTGAGCCATCGAGCGGGTGGCGGATGACGATTACGTCTGCATAGCGCTCGACGGTGCGGATTGTGTCTGCAAGAGTTTCCCCTTTTCCTCCTGCGCTGGAAACCCCAACATCCGCGAATCCCAGCACGCTTCCTCCAAGACGAAGCATGGCGCTCTCAAATGAGAGGCGTGTACGCGTTGATGGTTCGAAGAAGAGGCAGGCCATGATCTTCCCATCTAGAATTTTGCTCCTCAAGGCCGCGACCTCTTCCATCTCGGTTGCCCTGTCGAGAATCATGTCTATGTCTTCTCGGGTCAGGTCTTGAATGCTAATTAGATTATGAAGGACGCCCATGCAACCTCACTTCAGGCGCTTTGCCTCTTGGGCGTTCTTGCTCCCCTTTAATGTTTTCAGGCCCCCTCGGATTTGTCCTCTGTGCTGGTTTCAGTCACGGCATTACGGCCGTAGTGCCTAGGAATGTCTATTCTCCTCAGCGTGAGTCCTGCCTCCTCAGCAAGCTGGGCCGCCAGCGGGTCATGGTACTCCTCAATGTAAATGATCTCCGTGATTCCTGCGTTGATGAGCATCTTGGTACAGATACTACATGGACGGGTCGTGCAGTAGAGTTTGGCGCCTCTCACACTAACTCCGTGATATGCCGCTTGAATGATTGCATTCTGTTCGGCGTGCAATCCACGGCATAGCTCGTGTCTTTCCCCTGGTTTGACCCCGAGTTTCTCCCTGAGACACCCGACCTCACTACAGTGAGGTAGCCCCTTTGGTGCACCATTGTAACCCGTTGACAGTATCTGCCCCTCTTTGACCAAGACCGCCCCCACCTGATTTCTCAGGCAGGTGCTCCGGGATGAAACTAGGTCCGCGATCTCGGCAAAGTAGACATCCTTGCTCTTGCGTGCCAAGTTGAGCCGACTCCTCAAGTTGCGCGTCCAGCGGGGGCTTAAAGGTATTCGCTGGTCCCACTCCATGGCAAAGATAAAAAGAAGACCCCATCTCGTGTTGAAGCGGCCCTAAGTCAATTGGTCCTCAGATGTGAACGCACGAGTCATTGTGCCATTACATCTTCAGCCGACCGTGTCGGTCATAGGGACCTACCGAGGTTACAATGACATGAGACCACACAAGGGACGAGTGATAGTCTGGCCTGCATACCTAGACTCAGAACTTCCAAGGTCGAAGGGCCGCAGAATACCATCGAATCTTGCGGCGCCAAATGTGACAGTTGACATACTTAGAGCTGCAGCGGTTTCTGCCGGTTTCGAGGTGGAGGTCGAGCCGAACAAGCGGTATCCCCGGAACTGGACTGGCAATCCTGGCTACGTTGTGGTAGACAACCCTTCTGGTCACAAGAAGAAAAGACTGCTCTTGATGTTGGCAAAGGGTGTGAGGCGGCTTGTGGCCCAAAGAGAGGCGGCTAGGCTCGCGGCCGAGAAGAAAGGCAAGAAAAAGAAGAAGAAGGGACGGAAGGGACGGGCATGAGCACGATGAAACGCCTTGGTCGTGTGTCCCACATCTCCCAACGCGGATCAGTAATAGTCCGTACGGACAAGACACCTCCAATGGGCGCCAGGGTCGTTGACAAGCAGGTGCAGCCTGTTGGTGTTGTCGTGGATGTCTTTGGGCCTGTGAAACGGCCGTATGTTGCAGTCCGTCCTGTCAAGCAAGAGGGCACAACGGATACGTCCACCGGCCGGTCTCTCTCTCGTCTGATTGATCAAATGCTATACATATACAAACGTTGAGCGGCGTAGTGTTCTTGTGATGTACCGTGATTCATACGCGTGTAAATATTCACGGCTATTTGAAAAAGTTCATTAATGTACAGATTAGTACTTCAAGCTACGATTGTGAACAAGCAGCTTCCGAACATTAAATATGGGGCCGCGTAATTCGTTCGCTCTTGTCACGTGTCTATCATAGGGTCATTGAAATGAGTGTAGCCGACCGGATCCTGAAAGCTCTCCGAGCCGCAGGAAACAAGGGGCTACTGATGGACGAACTGACCTCCGACCTTGAGATTGACGCAGAGAAAGTAGCAACGACAATCGAGCGACTAATGACAGAGGGACAGATAATGCAGAAGCAGGAACTTGAACGAACAAAATACTTCATCACGGGACAGATGGCGCGCGATGGGGAGGCTCCGGGTCTGTCTGATCTGAATGGTTGCCCGTGCTTTCATTGCCTTAAGATAAACAAGTGCGGTGCCCGTCAGCCAGACTCACCATTGTCTTGCAGTCGCCTTGAAGAGTGGATTCTCAGCTCAGAGCTGCCATAGACTAGTCCGTGCGTTCTTTGGGACCGATGGCCAGCAGGTAGATTTCAGCACTGGTGCGTCTTGATGCGTCCGGCTTGACCAGACGCACAGACGAGAATCGCTCACGAACCGACTGCAGGAACTCCTGAAAGCCAGGACCTTGGAATACCTTGGTCACGACCTTTCCATTCGGCCCCAAGATTCTACATCCAAGCTTGAGTGTGCACTGTGCGAGTTCCAGCTGCCTTGCTACATCCAATTCCCAATGGCCCGATACCTTTGGAGAACAGTCTGAGAGGACGAGGTCGGCAGAACCCCCAACGATTCTAACAACCTCGTCAATGGTGTCCTCGCTTGTGATGTCCCCTTGCACAAACTTGACACCTTCAATGGGTGACATTGGTACCAAGTCGATGGCCACAATCTCTAGACTCTCGTCCATCTCATGTAGCACCTGTGTCCATCCGCCTGGGCTAGAGCACAGCTCTACGACCTTATCCACACCAACTAACAGCCTGTACTTGCGAATCATCTGTTTGAGCTTGTAGGCTGACCTTGCACGATACCCATGCTTCTTAGCCTCTCTATAGTAGTGTTCCTTCTTCCTATTCTTTCTCGGTTTCCCCATCTCCTATGTCTCCCTGTTCAAGCGTTTCAAGACCGCTCGCACCGTCTTCACCGGGGCGTCCGTGCGAATGGCGGTTGGTCTGAAGTGCGTTCTGGAAACCCTATACCCCATTGCAGCCAATTGATCTGCGACATCCTGCCGAGGCGGTGGTGACAGTCGGAGTGAGTCGCACAGCGCATGCAGATCCACATAGGGAACAGTAGCAAGTTCCTGCTCGGCCATCATCAGGTCTATGATCTTCCTGGCACGCCTAGTAAGATGTGCCGCATCCCCTGCCACATCTACTGCATGCCTGAGGAACTCTTCATCGAAGAGCGGCCCAATCCATAGCGGCCCGGCAACTCTAGTCCTAGAAACACAGCTCTCCCTGTGTTCTAGGACGCTCTCGGCTCCCAGGTCCCCGAGCGGGACCATCCTCACATCCATGCAGTCTGGGCAGTACTCCACGATGCCCATATTGTTGGCAAGTATGTTGGCTGAGGACCGGCTCACGTTGAGTCTGAGCCATACTCTCACGTAGTGGTCGGTGCTGAGCGACGCGAGAGGCACCATTGAGCAGTCATTCAACCCAGCGATGGATACTGCCCTTCCGATGAGCAATCGTACGGCTATCTCGTGTGCAAATGGGGCCCTGATGGACAGCCCACCGTACTTTCTGAGTGCCACTCGTGGGAAGACTCCACACAGTACCGGCATATCTGTGGCGGTGAGTGCAAGCATCCCCTTCCTTGGAAGCATGGACTGAATGGCAGCATTGAGAAACGGCACCGGTGTGCCGAATGGATCGACATCTACAAAATCGAATCGTCGTTCACGGGATTCATTGAGCAGGAGTACTCGTGCATCTCCCTTGATGATACTGGCCCGACTCTCAAGCGAGTTCATTGCCACATTCTTACGGGCAATCTCTACCGCTTCTGGGTTCGTGTCAAACATTACAGCCTCGAAGTTTCCTGAGCACTCAATGAGGTACCGAATCGTTCTCACGCCCGAGCCGGCCAACGGTTCACATATTCGTTCCACATCCCTATCTCTCATGAATGCTGATAGAAAAACGACTGAGAGGTCCCGGTTGAGTTGCATCCGCGGATTATAGAACACGGGCATATCAGAGGTGGGCTGCCCTGTTTCAGCAGTGTAGTACTCTACATCTGCGGTGAGGAATGTGACCTTCCCCTCGGTATACCTCTTCAGTACGGTCATCGCGACTGAGTCTGTGCCGGTCAGCTAATAAGCGGCTAGGAATGTGCGCTGACTGTTGACCGTAACAATCTCTAAGTGTATTAATCTGCCATTGATACCTCACAGCAGCCACAGTCTGCGGCTAAAGGTTGGTATTCAAGATGGCAACAAAAGTTAGAATGGAGACCGAGAAGGGCACAATCATGCTTGAGCTCTGGTCCGATGACGCGGTCAACACTGTGAAGAACTTCGTGGAGCTTGCGCGCAGCGGTTTCTACGACGGACTGACCTTCCACCGTGTTGTAGATAACTTCGTGGTGCAAGGGGGTGATCCTCTCGGCAACGGGACTGGCGGGCCGGGCTACGCCATCCCCTGTGAAACTAGCGGATCACGCCAGAAGCATGTCAATGGTGCTCTCTCGATGGCCCATGCTGGTCGTGACACGGGGGGAAGCCAGTTCTTCATAGTGCTGAATGAGAAGAACTGTCGGCATCTTGACGGCCGGCATACGGTCTTTGGGCAGGTGACAGAGGGCTTCGATGTTGTTCAGAGGATTCGGCAGGGCGACAAGATGCTCAAGGTCGAGGTTCTTGAAGTGGACCCGGTCATCGAACAACACGAGCTGATCAAGTTGCCCGCACGTAGATGAGCGGAGTTTCGATCATCAAAGGAACAGTAAGAAATAACGTGTGTGCGGCACCAGCTGTGAGCAACGACTGAGGGGTATTGAGCAGAATTGAGATTCGGAATAGTTCCTCTGGAGTTCAAGCCTGCAGCCGAGCGGATCATAGTCGATGGAGTCCCCGATTTCTCTAGATTCAACATAATCGATGCAGTGCGGGACGCAGCGAAGATGCAACACATTCAGGTGATTGAGGTCACTATGGATGTGGAACATGTCATTCCCAATGCTCTGACTCCTGAAGTGATATCTCAGCTCGTCGACCTGAAGGATGAGCTTGGCATCTCCTACACCGCACATCTTCCTCTCTGGTCCCTTGAACTCGCGAGCTTCAACGAGTTTGTGAGACAGGCCAGTGTTGAGTCGATTGTGAGCTCCATTCGACTGGCAGAACCTCTTGAGCCAGAGGCGTACGTCCTCCATGCGACGGGCGCTCTGGCTGCTGAGTTCTCCCGTCTGGATATGCCTGTCAACATGGTAATGTTGATTTGCAATCTCATGTCCGCCATTGCTGCACGCAGCCTAGAGGACATCATCACGCGGAGTGAGATTAACCCCCGTCTACTTGCGGTGGAGAACGTGGAATTCCCCTTCTCTCTCACACGCGAACTGGTCGACGAATATGACACCAGCATCTGCTTCGACACGGGGCACCTGTTGACTCGCTATTCGGGTGACGAGTCTGTTGTGGAGTTCTATCGCCGGCATCGTGATCGGATTGTGGAGCTGCATCTTCACGACGGGAGCTATGCCGAGAGGGACGGAGCAGTCATACACCGTGATCACATTGCGCTCGGCGAGGGAGAGATGCCTGTCCGTGAGTTCCTGATGGAGCTTGTCAGGGACTCTTTCAATGGGCCGGTTGTGTTTGAACTCACTGCGACACAGGCGAAACAGTCGCTGGATCTAATTGAAACACAGGTCCCCGAGGCCATCAATTAGAGCTCTGTAATGAGCCGCCCCACAAGAGATGTTGCGGAGAAGTAGTGGTGGGCCCGGCCGGATTTGAACCGGCGACCCCCGCCTTATCAGAGCGGTGCTATGACCAGTCTAAGCCACGGGCCCACGCTGGTCGCCGGCCTCGTTGAGTCTCATTCCTGATAAAAAGGTTGTGACCGTATTGCAGACTAGTGGCACGCTTCGGTGTCTGGTTCTCTATCGAGCGCACGGCACACACTCGGATTTGTATCTCTTTGACCATTTGTCGGAAAGCTTTTAGTCAGGTTCTCTTCGCCCGTAACTCAGAGAAGGGTTTCTCCAAAGGTGACAACCGCAATGTCTGAGTCTATTGGCAACCGTTACGTCGTGATCATCGGGGCCCTGCTGATTCAGGTCTGCCTCGGCAGCATCTATGCATGGAGTATATTCCAGACCGCTCTGCGGGAGGGAGTCTATGCGTGGACTTCCACAGCAACCCAGATGCCCTTTGCTGCAGGCTTAGCTTCCTTTGCTCTCTTCATGATTTTCGCAGGGCGATGGCAAGATCGTGTTGGCCCTCGTAAGGTCGCGACCGTGGGCGGCATCCTGCTTGGCCTTGGCTACCTACTTGCCTATTTGGTCGATGTGTTTGCCGCTGGCGACGAGCTTCTTGGAACCGTATGGCTTGTCATCACGTATGGGATAATCGGCGGTGCAGGAATCGGTTTTGCATACGTCTGCCCCATTGCAGCGTTGGTGAAGTGGTTCCCTGACAAAAAGGGCCTTATCACCGGGATTGCTGTGGCAGGGTTCGGAGCAGGTGCTCTTGTCTTTGGCTATGTTGAGGAATTCCTGCTGGCGATGTTTGGCGCGCCTGCCTCAATGACGATTGGAATGCCGTTCGCAGTCCTGGGCATCATTTACCTTGTGGTCGTAGTCCTTGGTGCTCAGACGCTGGTAAACCCGCCTGAGGGATGGCTGCCTCCGGGATTCACTCCCCCTGCAACAACTGCTGATGGCAAAGGCATTGACATCATGCCCGGACAGATGATTCGGACGGCCACGTTCTGGCTACTATGGTTTATGTTTGTGCTTGCAGCCACAGCCGGCCTCATGACACTTGGCAATGTCAAGAGTGCTGCCATCGCGATTGACCCTGCTGCCGCAGCATGGGCAACAGTGATTGTGGGCGTCATGTCGTTGCTAAATGCAGCGGGCCGCATTGTCTGGGGCACAGTTTCCGACAGGTTGGGCCGTGAGAATACGATGATGCTGATGTTTGGGGTGTTGGCAGTGTCGATGTTCTCTTTTGCCTTCATGACCACAATCTCCACAACTTGGATTGCAGTCATGATGGTGGCCTCTGTCATAGGCTTCTGTTTTGGTGGCAATTTTGCCCTCTTCCCGTCAGCGACTGCGGACTTCTTCGGTAACAAGAACGTGGGCAAGAACTACGGGGTAGTCTTCACAGCCTATGGTGTCGCTGGTATTACTGGCGCGCTGGTCGCTGGGCAGATTGTTGACATCACTGGCAGTTACTTCTTTGCCTTTGTTACAACCGGAATCTTGGCTATTGTGGCCGTGGTACTCACCCTTGCCCTGAGGTCGGTTCGTAGAACAAACGGGTAGTTGACATCCCAACTTGGCTGGAGAGCACTCTCCAGCCAGCCTCTGTTTTTCGTATTCGGCCTTTGCCGATTTCAAGCTCTGATATTGTAATTCCTTGGCAAGCTTTATTATGCGGCGATAGAGGAGCCAGCCCAAGTGTATGCTTGGTTCCGGGTGACCAACATTGAGCGATGAAAAGAAGATCACGGTGACTACAACCGAGGAACGCAGGTTCCCGCCTCCGAAGAGCTTCGTCGAGAAGGCCTACATCAAGAGCCACGAAGAACGGATGAAGCTCTGGAAGGAGTCGATTGAGAACCCAGGCAAGTTCTGGCTTGAGATTGCAAAGAAATACTGTTACTGGAAAAAGGAGCCCACAAAAGGCTTCGACTGGGAGGATCCCGAGAACGCCCGCTTCACATGGTTCGAAGATGGCATTACGAACATGGCCTACAACTGCCTTGACAAGCACGTTGAGGCTGGTAAGGGTGACCAGATTGCTCTAATCTGGCAGGGCGAACCTCTTGATGAGTCGAAGACCTACACCTACAAGCAACTCCTGTCCGAGGTCAACAGAGCAGCGAACGTGCTCAAGAATTTGGGCGTGAAGAAGGGCGACCGCATCACGATCTACCTCCCCATGATTCCCGAGCTTGCAATCATAATGCTGGCCTGTGTGAGGATTGGTGCTGTTCACAGCATCGTGTTTGGCGGCTTCAGCTCGGACTCCCTCCGAGACAGGATTCTTGACTGTGAGGGTAAGCTTCTTGTCACAGCCGACGGGTACTACCGAAAC
>QMYR01000062.1 GCA_003662765.1 Candidatus Thorarchaeota archaeon | reverse complement strand
TTTCTCAGATGGAAGGTCCAGTTGAGTCCATCTGAAGACACCTCGTAGGACTCCGCCAGTAATGGAACTGTTGGATTCGTATCGGCTGAGTCCCAGCCATAGGTATACAACGTTTCGTAGACGTTGTAGTGAATCCATGAGCCGAATGACTCATAGTTCACGTGAGGATCCATGTACTCGGGATTCCCGATAGTCTCCCAAATGATCGTGTCACCACGCGCTGGCGTCGGGAGGGGTGACGGTGCGAGGAATATCATCGCGCCCGCCGAGCCAACGATGATGACGATGACCACAAGGGCGATTATGTAGTTTCTCTCCATGGTTTCCTCCTTCTGTTATAGCTGTGAGTCGATCTCCGCACCAAGACCGGTAACGGAGACCACCGCAGAATCGCACATGGCGTACGGTCCTGCGGATTTTTCACGATTCACAATGACGGCTGCGCGGTCTAATATAGCTTACGAGTCATTCTGTACGTCGGACAGTCGTTCGAGCGTCGTGAGGCTTTTGAAAGAGGTATGGATATATCGCGATATATCGATTGATATTACAGAACGGCACAGCTCCTCAAAGGGGGAAGACTATTACGTGGCCATCAAGAGGGTGAGCCCCAGATCGAGTCGGTGACCAGCGTACGATGAGAAACAGATCTGCAAAGACGGTTCATATATCATTCAGACAGCTCGTGGACATTCCGTCCACAACCCATGGGGTGTTCGGCCTCTACAGGTACCCCGCCAAGTTTATTCCACATGTGATAGCGTATGTTCTGAAACACTACGGGAAGCCGCACATGAGCGTCTTCGACCCCTTCGCGGGATATGGGACTGTCGGGACTGTCGCACGGTTATACAACCTCGACTATGAAATGTGGGATTTGAATCCCATTTTGGAGGTTCTTCATCGGGTCACACTGCTGAAGGTTCCCAAGATAGATCCTTCGGCTGTCGTCAGCGAGATGAGAAGAAGCAAGGAGGAGTACTGTCCAGACTGGTCGAATGTAGCATACTGGTTTCACGAGCAGGTACTGCCCGTGCTCAAGAGGGCATGGGGATACTATCACTCGCTGCAGGAAGAAGTGGAACGACTGCTTTTGACAATTCCTCTCCTCAAGGTCAGTCGGCTCTTCTCTTATGACGACCCCGGTCGAATGAAACTGTCCAAGTCCCCCCGCTCAATAGCACGAGTCGAGGGAATCTTGCGGCGAGGCGTCGAGAGAGAGTTCTACGGGCATCTATCGAATGAAATTGACAGCCTCGTCAGAAGACTTCGCCAATACTCGGACATGTCGCCGCGGCCGGTCCGCAGCGTGGTCAAGGCAGGCATTGACACACTCACTGAAACCTTGACTGAAACTAGAGACCTCCTCGTCACGTCGCCTCCGTACATGCAATCGCAGGAGTACATCAGATATGCCAAGATGGACCTGTTCTGGCTCGGACACCCCGAAGAGGAGATACGACGGCTGGCTAAGCTGGAGATTCCGTATCGTACTGTACCGAGAGTCCGGATCAACTCCCCCACGTTTCACATTCTGAGAGAGAAGATTGACGAGGAGAAAATGCTGAGGGTATATGACAACTATTTCCACGCGATTGTTGGATTCTTTGATAGGATACAGAAGCAGATAGGCTATAGGATGTTCATCTTCGTTGGCCGAGCAAGTATGAGAGGACGACCAGTTCCAATTGACGAGATAGTTGCCGAACACCTTGTAGCGAACGGATGGAGGCACGAGGAAACTCTGGTGGACAAGATCTCAGCCCGCAGGATGTTTCGCTATGGTAAGAACCCCGCAACGCAGATAGAGGACGCGAGGACTCCATCAGAGCGCCTTGTGGTTCTCTCCAAGTAGGCCACCGACATGCTTCACCGACCAGCGCAGCTCCAGCGAATAGGCATCTTCACATCACTCGTGACGCCCAAGCCACAGGGCAACACCGCCCATGGATCAGGCCGTCGTGGCTGCAGGCCCCTACGTCCAGACCGTCAACTGCTATCTGGAATTCCCATTGTCAATGCCATTATTGCCTTCTGGACATGAAGCCTGTTCTCAGCAATGTCATAGACGATTGACTGCGGGCCATCGACGACCTCGTTGGTGACCTCCGAGCCACGATCGACCGGTCCACAGTGGATGAAGAACGCGTCATCCGTCCTTGCCATCCACTCCTTGGTCGTGATCCACTCGTCGTACTTCATTGCCATCTCAATCTCGCGCTTCTTGGCCGCCTCGATGCCGTGTTTCTTGGCATACTCGTAGAAATGAGGGCTCATCCAGTTTCGCGAGTAGACGAAGTTTGCACCGTCGTAGGCCTCCTCCAAGTCGTGCACAATCTCGAAGTTGCCACCCGACACAGAGGCATTGTCCTCGCACCACTGAATGACCTCACGGTCAAGATTGTAGCCCTCGGGGTAAGCAAGCGTTACGTCCATTCCCATTCGTGTGTTAATCAGAATGCTCTCCTGAACCGAACACCACGAGCGCACAAGAGCGCCCTTCGCCCACACTTGAACGAGCTTCTTGCCCTTGAGATTCTTTCCAGCGTGCATTCTCATCCCCATGACATCCGCAAGACCTTGACATGGATGGAACCTGTCGTGCGCCATGCTTATGATTGGGACACTGGCGTACTCCGCGTATTCACGCAAGAGAGCATCACCCTGACCGTATTCCTCAATCGCAGTTTCAAGGATGCGAATCCCAATGCCACATGCGTACCGGCTCATCACATTGGCCGCGTCTTGGACAGTCTCGCCTGCGGTCTTTGCAGACTTCAACCGCATCGTCTTGGGCTCAAGAAACTGCGCATGGCCGCCGAGCTCCGTGGCTGCACACTCGAAAGACTGGCGAGTGCGGACACTCGGGTTGTAAAAGAACATGAAGAAGGTCTTGCGATCCAAGCAGTTCCGAAGAGGATGGTCGAACCTGTGCTGCTTGAACTCAAGGGCCAGCTTCAGTGTGCGCTCAAGCTCCTCAACGGTCCATTCCTGCGTTGTAATCAGGTTTCGTCCATATAGCGGGTTCATGGTAGAATCACTCGGTCAAAGGGAACTCAGCTCTCTAAAAGATGTGACGCTTACTGTGAGCCGGTACGCTGGTCGAGTATCATGCCGAAACTCATGATGGCGCAAAGAGTTCTATCGTAAGCACATGACCACGCTTGTCACACTCGACCGGCGTCCGCGCCTTGAGCCAAAGCACCTTCGCCGTTCCAAGGGGGCCCCACAGTGCAGACAAATCCACCCATCGATGTCTTCTTTCAGCTCGTCCAAGGTGATTGTTGTTGTCACGTTCGTTGTCACGGCGTCACTGTTATTCCTAGTTGTCATCTGATACGCGAACTTGCCGCCCACAATGTCACACATCGCAAAGACGAACACATCCCTCCGCCGCTGAAGCGCAGCGGGTCCGCGGGCGCCAGACCTCTTTCTTCTGCGCACCCTGAGCCACGCTGTCTAGCCCTCGAATGCACCCTCATCATCAAGACACCAGACATCTTCCTTAAGCTCTTTGCGCCCGAGAGAGTCAATCATCTCCCGAAGCGTCTTCAGCTTGTCTTTCGCCGCACAGTTCTCCCTCAGGACTATGGCGAATGCCTCACGGCCGTCCCAGTCGGCCTCATCCTCTGTAGCAACCATTGGGAGAGTTATCACGTGATTCTTGACATCACGCACAGGTTTCTTACCTTCGCGTCCGCCATCTTGTCACTGAATCGCTGTACTAGAGATGGACAGTCATCACCCGTGGCACGAATCAGGTGCCGGTCATCGGTCGGTCTAGCACGAAGCTGAGCCAGAATCCTATATGCCTCACCTGGTTCGTCTGTCATCAACATGTCGGCTTGGCCCTCTATTCAGGCCACCCTGCTTGCTAGGTCACCCTGTAGAACCTCAAGTGTTCTTGTTTCCTCAGGGGTCAGAGGACTTTCACCCCCAGCAGAGGTCGACTTTCGGGTGACCAATGCCACGCCGACGAGTCCGAACACAATAATCACTATCGAGAGCAATAGGAAGATACCCAGCGGGTTGTCAGGTGAGAATGGAATCTGCAACGGGATCACCCTTGGTCTTGCTACCAGTTCTGACTCTGCTTGGACGTGCAACCACTTCAGTATTGCTGAGAGGGCTTGACACAACTCCCTTGGCAGCCCTGACTGTCTGAGAGATGATGTGTGCCTGCGGAATTCCAAGCACCCCGTTCCGTACAGGTACCGAGGACATCTTGGGCCTTGCACTACTCACAGTAGCTGTCAGTTGAAAACCTATATCTTGTGACTCATGTAGCAGTGGGGCATCGATGTACAGGTGATAGCATGAGAGAAGTGACGATTGGGCTCGTACAGGCCAAGTGGGAAGGCGGCGTTAGAAGCGACGCCGAGATTAGAAAAGGGATAGAGAAGATGTTGGCAAAACACGAACAGTTTGTCGAAGAGGCGGCATCAAAGGGCGTCCAGATAGTCTGCTTTCAGGAACTCTTTTTCGGGCCATATTTCGCAGCCGAACAGGACAGGAGATGGTTCGAGTTCGCGGAGCAAATCCCCGGCCCAATCACAGACAGATTCGCGGCTCATGCTGAGAAACACAAGATGGTCATAATTCTGCCGATATTCGAGGAGGAGTCTCCGGGATTCTACTACAACACAACCGTGATTCTTGACACGGATGGAGAGATAGTAGGAATCTATCGCAAGAGCCACATTCCTCATCAGCCTCCGGGATACTGGGAGAAGTTCTACTTCAGGCCTGGCAACCTCGGCTACCCGGTCTTTGAAACCGAGTACGGCCTCATCGGAATCTACACATGCTACGACAGACACTTTCCCGAGGGCGCGAGAATTCTCGGCCTCAATGGCGCAGAGATTGTCTTCAATCCGTCGGCCACGACGAGGGGACACTCTGACCACCTATGGACACTGGAACAGTCAGCCCACGCTGTCGCCAACGGATACTTTGTGGCGGCCATAAACAGAGTGGGTGACGAGCCGTGGGGTATCGGTCAATTCTATGGATCCTCGTATGTCGTGAATCCAAAGGGAGAGATTGTGGTGAAGGGGTCGGACAGTCAGGAGGAGCTTGTCATTGCGACGATAGATCTTGACATGACGAGGGAGATTAAGAACTACTGGCCGTTCTACCGAGACCGGCGGCCTGAAACATATGAGCAAATACTAGACCTGTAGGGGACACAGGAAGCCTTGAACAGACTCGCCTCGATGCCATATCATGTCTGGTTAGGGAGCCAACCGTAGCCAAGAGACACCGCCACAGGCAGCAGTCGGTTGAAATCTACGCTGCAGGCAAGTTTTATGAGGCAGTCTCGGTCGGCAGTGCCAATTATTTCCAAATGGTGACATCACATGAGAAGAGAGCTCAAGCGCCTACTGGCATTTCTGCCGGCACCAGCCGTCTTGGTCGTGATGCTGGTCATGCCGATAGGTCCGCTCGCTGGTGGTCTCGGAATCCTTGCTCCCGTCGGTGGCATCTTCGATGTGGGCCTGGGCATCGACGACACCTCTTCTCAATAGTTGACTCTGCCGGGACTAGAGGGCCCGTGACTGTGATCGCCGACCAGTGGGGTATCCCACACATCTATGCCGACAGCGTGAATGATGCTTTCATGGTTCTAGGATATCTGCATGCGCGGGACAGGCTGTTCCAGATGGTGATGCAGAGCCGTCTGGCATCAGGAAGACTAAGCGAGATAATAGGCCCAGCAGCAGTGACCTCGGACAAGTTCTACAGAACCATTGGTCTTCGTCGTTCCGCCGAGCTGACACACCAATGGTATCTTGAACATCGCTCCGACCCGATAGTAGACAATGCGCTCTCAATCGTAGAAGCAGAGGTGGAAGGTGTCAATGCGTTCATCGACTCAATGACGAGCGCCGTGACACCTATCGAGTTCAAACTCTTGGGCCTGAGGCCCGAGCCGTGGACCGAACTCGATGTGTTTGTATGGGCCAAGATGATGACGTGGGGACTGTCTGGGAACTTTCGGGATCTTTACCGTCAGTACATCAGGGCGGCCCTAGACAATGACACGCTGTATCGTGAACTGTTCAATGACACCATGCCTTTCACAGTTCCTATCGTCCCGGAGCAGACCAACCTCTCCCTAGCTGAGTTTCCCCTAGCTCCCGGCGGAGCGCCAGCTCCTGCAATCCAGTCGGGTCTCCGCCAGTCAAAGGTCGCCGAGTGTGACGTGCCCTTCACAAGACTGCAATCTCTCCTCGATAGACTCCAGCAAGTGATGAGTCCGTTCGGACCCGGAGAGATCGTGGGCAGCAATAACTGGGTTGTCAGCGGAAACAAGTCAGCGACAGGTCACCCAATCCTAGCAAATGATCCGCACTTGGTTCTTCAGGCCCCGTCACTCTGGTATGAGGCACACATCGTTGTGCCTGGTGAACTCGATGTGATGGGCGTCACCTTCCCTGGGTTGCCAGGTGTGGTGCTGGGGCATACGGCGCATGCAGCATGGGGATTCACGAACGTGGGAGCTGACGTTCTCGACATAGTTGTTGAGAAGGTCAATCCTGACAACTCGAGCCAATACGAGTACAACGGTCAGTGGAAAGACTTCGAGATAGTCGACGAACAGATTCGCCTTCGAGATGGCACGATTGTCCCGTTCAGCGTCAAATGGTCTGTCCACGGTCCACTCATTGACTCATTCGTAACAGAATACGGGGTTGATGAGTCCTCGGCGGAGAACATCGCCATGATGTGGACGGGCAATGGTGTGACGCACGAGGTACTGTCGCTGTCATTGATGAACAAGATGAACACGATCGAGGACTATCACAGAGCAGTCTATTGGTGGGACTCGCCGCCTCAGAATATAGTGTTCGCCGATGATCAGGCGAACATTGCCATCATGGTGGCCGGACGCTTTCCAATTCGCTCCGGGTATTCAGGTGAGTTCCCGGTCCAGCTTCTCAACGACACCGTCGGGTGGGTCAGCAATATTCCCTTCGCGCACAACCCTCGGAGTGTCAATCCATCCTAAGGCTACCTCCAGTCAGCAAACCAGAAACCTATTGATGCAGAACAATACGCCTACTCATTGCTAGGACCGTTTGACGACGGCTACAGGGGACGCCGGATTGACTTTCTCCTACGAACAGATGACAGCGTCACAGTCGAGGACATGAAACGGTACCAAGCGGACTCGCTGGAGGTCAGAGCTCAGGAGATTGTGCCATACGTTGTATCTGCATGGCAGAAAGCGGGCGATGGCAACAGCACTGTCAACCAAGCAGTACAGTGGCTGAGCAACTGGGACTTCATGAATCCCGATGAGATTGCGCCGACCCTGTGGCTTCATCTTCTGCAGGCGATTCGTGAGAGGACCTTCGATGAGTTGGCCGGTCTCGACATCCCGCTCTCGAGAGTACCAATTCTCGAACGGCTGATCAAGGAGAACAACTCCTACTACTTTGACGACCACAGGACTCCAGAAATCGAAACGCGTGATGACATCATGGTAGCCGCCCTCCATGACGCACTCGATGAGATGGTCAAGGAACACGGCCATGATACCGCCAACTGGGTCTATGGTGCCCACCATGTTATCCGCATCGGCCACATCGCAGGTCTCACGTACATAGGCGGCGGACCTCATAGAGGACAAGACACTCTGAACGCGGCCTACGGTTGGACCGTTAGAAGCGGGCCCTCGTGGAGGATGGTCGCAGACCTTGGTGACATAGGGACACTCATTCGGTGTATATCCTGGTGGTCAGAGCGGAAACATAGTTAGCAAACACTGGGTCGACCTGTTCTGGCTGTGGTACACCTTCGATGAAGAGAGTGAGACCTACGACTACCACATGATGTACTTCTACGCGTCTCCGGAGGAGTTCGCAGCGGCCGACACAACGGGCACGATGATAGAGAGAGCTCGTGTTTGTGCCATAGGAGGAGAAGCTCATGAGAATCGATGATATGTTCCCCGAGACCGGCGTCCTTCCAGCCGTCGCTGTGGTGTTTGTTGTAGCCCTAGCACTTGAAATGACGGGCGTCTGGTTGATGATGCTAGTAGCCGGGGCCTTCGCGGCCCTCTTTACGAGAAGAGCAATAGCGTCGTTTCTAGCTGGGGCAACTGGTGTGGGCATGGCATGGCTGGCAATCTTTGTGTATCTAATCGCCACGGCACATGCCCTAGAGGTGGCTGAGTTCTTTGCAGGACTGCTAGGATTGACTGGAGCCGGTACGGCAGTGATCGCAGTCAGCGTGCTGATAGGTTCGTTACTGGGTGGGTGCGGCGCCTTCAGGACTAGGCTCCTGATAGAAGTGTGGGACTCGTCTGAAAGCACCACAGCTGAAGACCTAGCGCACCAAGACAGAGGCTGATTCCATCAATCGGTGGCCACAAGACATAGCTTATAACTCGCGGCGCGAGTAGAGGACTCTAAGAAGCAAGAGGGAGTCGTTCAGATGCACCGAGAGATTGCGAAAGGAGTCTACTATGTCGGCGTAGACGACCATCACACGGAGCTCTTTGAGGGCCAGTGGGCTCTCCCATTTGGAATTTCGTACAACACCTATTTGATAGTGGACGACAAGATCGCCGTCATCGAAACCGTCAAAGAGGCATGGACTGACGAGTGGCTGGACAACATCCGGGAAGTCGTCGACCCCGCCAAGATTGACTACATCATTCTGAACCACATGGAGCCAGACCACACGGGAGCGCTGCCACACATCGCCAAGATAGCAAAGAATGCCACGATTGTGTATACCAAGAGGGCATCTCAGTTTCAGAAGTCGTTCTTCAACGTCGACCTGCCAGAGAAGATAGTCGAGGACCTTGAGGAGTTATCTCTGGGATCCAAGACCCTCAAGTTCGTTCACGCACCGTTCTTGCACTGGCCCGAAACGATGATGACGTACTTGGTAGAGGATGAGATCCTCTTCAGCTGCGACGCATTCGGAGCCTTTGGGGCCCTAAATGGGAACATCTTCGATGACGAGATTGACATGCGGATGGTCGAGAGCGAGAGCAAGAGGTACGTCTCCGCGATAATAACAAGCTACTTCAAGTTCGTCCAGAGAGGGATCCAGAAGGTCAAGGACCTAGGCATAGGAATAAAGGTCATTGCGCCAAGCCACGGACCCATCTATCGAAAGGACCCAATGTGGATTGTCAACAAGTACGCGGAGTGGTCATCCTCGGAACTGGACAAGTATTGCGCGATAATCTACGGCACAATGTACGGCTTCAACCATCGCGTCGCCATGAAGCTGAAGAAGACGCTTCAGGAGCGCGGCGTGAAGGTCATTATTCACAATGTTTCCACATCAGAGGCCAGTAGGGTCCTGACCGATGCTGTGAGAGCAGGCGTCATCGTGCTCGGGACACCCACATACGACGCGTATCCGTTTCCAAGAGTATGGCACTTTGTGAATGAGATACAGTGTAAGAGATTCAGCAAGAGGCCAATTGGACTCTTCGGGACGTATGGATGGGGTGGCGGCGGGGTCAAGAAGCTGCACAAATGGCTCACCGACATGGGATTCGAGATTCTTGAGCCAATCGTGAGGGTTCATGGAAGACCCACTGACACTGAGGAGAAGGCCCTCAGTGACCTCGCAGATGCCATTGTGGCACGGCTCAAGTGAGTCGGGGAGTGGCACCAGCCCTCCCTGACCTAGACTGGTCTAACTTAACGCTTATTTTGTATTGTAGCAATCGGCCTCATCTCAAAGGGTTCGACCCTAAGAGGAGGTAAGATACGAGAAATGGAACTCAAGGGAACCGAAACTGAGAAGAATCTGCTGATTTCATTTGCTGGGGAGTCGCAGGCGAGGAACAGGTACACGTTTTGGGCCAGCATTGCAAGGAAAGAAGGCTTCATGCAGATAGCCCAAGTGTTTCAGGAAACTGCCGATCAAGAGAAGGAGCACGCAGAGCGCTTCTTCAAGTTCCTCGTCAACGGCGGAGCATCGCCTGAGATAGAGATCACGGCCACGTATCCCGCAGGACCATTGGGCTCTACTCTTGAGAACCTCCGTGCTGCAGCAGAAGGAGAGAGGTACGAGTGGCAGGAGCTGTATCCAGGTTTTGCCGACGTGGCCGAAAAAGAGGGATTCAAGGACATAGCGTTTGTCTGGCGAAAGATAGCCGAGGCCGAGAAGTGGCACCACGAGAGGTACACAATCCTTGCTGATAATGTCGAGAGTGGTCGTGTCTTCAAGCGCGACAACAAGATCAAGTGGAGATGCATGAATTGTGGATACATCCATGTGGGAGAGGAGCCTCCCGAGAGATGTCCCTCCTGTGACCACCCGAAGAGCTACTTCATGGTTCATAACGCCAACTTCTAAGCAGACCCAAATCCGAATGGACCTTGGCACGGAGATTCTCTCCGTGCATCCTTCTACTTTTTTCTCATTCGATCACAACGCAGCGATGCTCAGATTCCGTACTAGACCGTTTTCAGCCTATTAAGGCCGTCAGACGAAAACAAATCACTCCGGCCGCGAGTGACAGTCAGAAACAATCCGCCATCTCTGTATGTCACATACCATGGGCATGGTACTGTAAGCATTCCAATCATACTCAGGTCTGCCATGTCAAACGACGACAACCCAAGCCCGGGGGAAACGGGCCAAGACGAAAAGGAGGTGTTCTGGGTGATACCCACAATTCCGGAGCCCGACACCCCGTGGTAGAATGCGGGTAGCCGCAGATACGCGGCTGTACGCACTGCTACCAGACCAGATGGGCCGTCTGCCTCCCGACGGCCCGAACCACTCTTTCTTCGCCCGAACTAAGACCAAGATTGATTAGTCGTGTTAACATCGAGCATTGTTGGACAGCCATGACCACCGGAATTCCCTCCGTTGAAGTCGAGCTCCATAACTTGGAGGGAGGACGCGTTTCCACCAATCTGCGGTGGACAGTCCATGGCCCAACAACAGATGCTGTGAGGGAGCCCCTTCACGACAGCTCCTACACAATTAGCGTGGCAGTTCTTCCTGATGTTGACGGCGGCTCTCGTGTCGTACCCCTCGACAGACCTGTCCGAGTCCTCATGAAGCCAATCCTCATGACCTGGAGGCCTTACCTGAAAGAGAACATCTCCTCGGACAACATGTACCCGCCATCCAGTGATAGATGGGCCACAAGAATGACGGGACGCTCGACTCTCGCACTGTATGTCGTGCAGTGCACGCAGGATTCGAAGAGGCTCTGGATGACCGTGATTGACAGAAACGGCCACATCCACGAGGCCCACACTATTCGCAACTACGAATTCCCCATGCTGCAGATGGAAGAGGACTGGCTCGTGATGGTCAACAACTTTGCCGCCCTGGCTCAGAAGCGCCCCGAGGAGGTCAGAAGAGAGATTCTCTCCATCTTAGACGAGAAACCTCCGACGTGGGGCGAGCTAGCTCGTATCGCAGAGGGAATCGAACTTCACGAGCTCAAGATCAAAAAGACCATGGGAGAAACACTCGAACAACTTGTGCCACCCTCCTTTCGTGGACCAGTCCGAGAAGAAATCAAGGCGTTCTTGGCCCACAAGATCAGACGCAGAAAGAGAAACGTCGATGTCGTGGCCCTCGCATTTGACACAGCGGGCGCCAGATGGTTCAAGAGCTTCATGACACTGGACATTCAGGTAATGCTTGAGGAGATGAGGGAGCCTCCGTACGTCAAGATGTTGTGGGAGGCCGCCCGTGAGGGTGAGGTCTCATGGAGATCCAAAGACCAGTCCCTAGCAAGAGCACCAGAGATTGCAGCGTTGGAGAAGCTGTTTCGCGTGCAGCCTGATTGGCGGTATCGTGCAATCAAGTACGCAAGGATACTGGGTAGGCAGGATGTCGTGAGTCTGCGGATGCCCGTAGAGCGACCACAGGCCGCGGGGTCGAGAGAGCTTGCTAAAGACAGGTTTGCATTGCTTCACTACGGATTCTCCGTAAAGTCGTATCTCAACCCGCAGGCCGTTGGTCTCGTGGGCATGGTGTCACTGAGCCCGGCATTCCGCTGGCCCCATCGCCATATGGCATGGTCTGCGACTCTTAGTGGGCAAGTGATGAGTCTTAAACATGTACAATATATGGTCGTGCCTCCCCCAGTCGTCGAAACCGTGACGAGGGAGATCGGCAATACTCTTGAGGTGGACTGGTCAGTTGGCGTTGTGAACAAGCAGCTCTTCAACCCCAAGAAGAATAGATGGGAAAGTAAGGGTGATAGAATAGCCACAGGAGCCACAAGAAGCAGAACCATCAGACAGCTCCGAAGTGAGTTTGGAGGGTGGGATGGGAAGTCTGTCTGGAACCTCGAGACGAATGACATAACGGCTATCGATGCGACTGCAGCCAACTTCTATCTGGCGTACACAGAGATGAAGGGCTTCGAGAGAGTCTTCGGAAGCAGTCGCGACGACCT
>QMYR01000061.1 GCA_003662765.1 Candidatus Thorarchaeota archaeon | reverse complement strand
TGCGCGGCGCTGACGGCCGGAAAGTCAGCCGTGAAGATCAGATTGATTCGTTCTGAGGGGAGTACCTGCGACCGTCCTCCACCTGCAGCACCGCCCTTCACGCCGAAGACAGGTCCAAGCGACGGCTCTCTAAGGGTAACAACGGCACTATGTCCCATCTTGTTCAGCGCCATGGACAGGCCTATCGAGTTTGTCGTCTTTCCCTCCCCTGCACGTGTGGGGTTGGTGGCGGTCACAAGAATCAGATGGCCCTTGCGTTCACCGAGTGTTTCCCGGAGGCGCAGGTCAATCTTTGCCATGTACTTGCCATAGGGCTCCAGAAAATCAGCAGGAATCCCTGCTCGCTCTGCTACGTCGAATATCGGAATCATCGCTTCGAACACCCGCTGCAGCATCACTGCACTCGCGGCAACATCGAGCTCCTACGCACCGTCCAATCATAGATAAGCAAAGCTCTACCTGCATCAAAAAGAAGCCACGGGCAGGCGGACAGCCAAGTCGCCCGCCCGTACGACAGATGTGAGGCCCATTATCAGTAGGAGGCGGTTTCTACTTTCCACTCGCCCTTCTCTTTCCGGAGGTGGATGGGAACAGGCATTCCTCTCAGAGATCCGTCCCGGTTGTGGCGCTTGAAGAAGAGCTTGCAGTAGTCGTCCTTCTCGATGTCTACGCGGTCGAAGGTATAGTACACACCGTATTTCTCGTAGTATCCGCGTCCTGTCTTCCACCAGTAGTCTGCCGAGTCACCGTGAACCGAGTTCAGGGCACCTCGCTTCCTGTCCTCGGTCAATGTCTCCGCCCACTTCTTGATGTCACCCTCCTTCAGAAGGTCGTAGTGGCGCTGCGCGACTTTGATCGCGTCTTCAATTGACATGGTGCTCCACCATTCTCAAGTATCGCATTTCTTCATGTACGAGCGCAATTAAGACTAGTTGTCACGTCTTCTCTGACACCACCGGGCTACGAACGTGCACCGAGATGAACTACTGAGCCGTCGCCAGATGGGCGCCTCATCAAGAGCGATACTGAGGTCATGGGGGGTCCGGGTCATGAATGGAACACATGGTGCCTGTCTTCTTGAGAATGATCACGATGTGCATGAGTTCCATTGTGAGCGCGGAAGGGGGCGCACTTGCCGGCGCCCCTAATGCGCCTGTGTGAAGCCTGTGAGGACTCAGATTGGCAGGCCAAGCAGGTCGAAGACGCCAATCATCTTGAGGGCCATGTAAATCATGACCACGATGAAGATCCATTTGAGAGCCTTGGCGTTTATCTTGTGCGCGATATGTGCACCGACCTGTGCCATGGGGATGCTCGTCCCAGCTAGTAACACCCACTGCAGGAGATTTACGTAACCAATTGAGAACTCCGGCAGACCAGCCACTCCGAGGCCAAGAATCATGTAGCTGAGGGCACCTCCCAGAGATGTGAATATCATCATCGCGGTCGAGGAACCAACAGCCTCGTGCATGTGGAAGTTGAGAAAGATGACCATCACTGGGACCACCAAGACTCCGCCTCCAATACCAATCAGTCCCGTGACAAAGCCCAGCACGATGCCCCAGAAGACGTACGCGGCCATATTCTGATTGACCTCACCCTCAACTCGAAGGGGCTTCGCTGTCGTCATTCTCAGCGAACCAAGAAGTATAGCCGAACCGAAGATTACCTTAAGGATCGCGCCCGGCAGCTGAGAGGCCACGAACGCCCCGAAGAAGCCTGATGCAGCTCCGACCACTCCGAGAGTTATAGCCTGCCTCCAGAGTACGGCTCCCTTCTTGTTGTGTCGGAACGCTCCGCTCACAGCCGTGGGCAGCACGACCAGTAGATTCGTTCCGAAGGAAACTCTTATCGCGATGGTCGGGTCGATGCCACTGGCCACCAAGACGTAGTACTGTACTGGGATCATTATGAAGCAGCCACCGACACCCAGCATGCCTGAGACCGCTCCCACCGCAGCACCAGTTATCAGCAGTGCAAGCATAAACAATGGATCCATTTTCATCACTCCATCGCGTCGCGGCCGCGCCAGCCGCTCTTCTCGCTGTGCCGGTCGTGACGGCAAATATCGGGCATCCGCGATATTTCAATATAGTGATGGGGCTCAGTCGATGGTCACGATGTCGCCAGGGCTGACAGATATTCTATTGGCTGCGGAGCCGTTGCGCAGTGAGATCTCGAGGGTTCCTGCGCTCCCTGTCACCAGAAACACATCACCGAACGGAGCCTCTGCATACGTGGGATACCAGTGAACGGCGCGTTCAACCCCGCGGATGTTGAGCCGGTAGATGTCCTTGTCCAGAGGAGGAATGTTCGTGACCACGTTACCGAAGTGATCGACACGCACAATCTGCCCCTGTCGTCCCCTCAGATGGAAGTCCAACTTTATTGACAGGCCCTCGACGTACGGGCCAAGCATGCGGCCAGCCCCACCCTTGTAGAGATATGCCGCCATGGGCGCGAAGACATCCCTGCCGTGAAATGTCCTTGACGCGTCCTTGCGGACCTTGATAGAGAAGACCTGTTCAATACCGTCCTCTGAGGCTGCGGGATAGAGGAGACCGTTGTCAGGTCCGACAAAATGGTAGTGCTTCGTCTTGACGACGACCGGACGACGCTCTGTTCCCACACCGGGGTCAACTACTGCGAGGAAGATTGTTCGTGGCGGGAAGAACCTATAGCTCCGTTTCAGAACCCAGGCTCCCTCGACGACCGATTGGGGCGTGATAGAGTGAGTGAGATCCACCAAACGGACATCCTCACAGATGCTGTAGATCACGCCCTTCATCATTCCAACGTACTCAGACTCGCCAAAGTCCGTCAGCAGGACTATCATCAGTCATCACCAAGAGGAAAGGGGTGTGGTGAAACACAATCGTACGTACCCTATTCTACCTTTACCAGACGTACCTCGTTGTAGTCAGTTATGACACGGATGTAGCCACGGAGCATCTCATCCACCTCGGCATCACCGGTGTCTACCTTCAGAGTCTTGCCCTCAATGCCACGAAGCTTGCTGGGGGTGCACAGCACCAAGATGTTGTCCTTGCCAACCATTCGGATGATTTTCGGGCTAATCTGCTGGTTTCCCCGACCGAAGAGCATCCCCTGGTGGCCAATAGGTGACACCACTATCCATGTCTTGCTTGGGTTCGTGACTAGCTCAAGTAGCTGGGCCTCATTCACGTCGTTGAAGACCTCGCCATCACGATAGACATCGACCCCTAGAGTCGTCTTCTTGATCTCCAGCAGGTCGGCCACCGTCTTGACAGTTGTACCAGGGCCCAGAATGTATGTTCCACCAGGCTCCATGCTGTCGATGACGTATCGCGCAATCGCCTCCTGTGCCTCGTGCTCGTTGACGGTCTCAGGACTCGCCTGTTTTGCGCCCTGAAAGCGGGCAGGAACAGCAGGTCCCTTAAGGTATCCGTATAGGCGTATTATGAACCTGTCCTGCCGGAATGCCTCTTCATCAGCATCCATGACCTCAAACTCTGCCGGTGTGGCCGTCCCCTGCGCAACCAGCCGAACTACCTCAGCCGCGTCCTTTGGGTTGACAACGAAGATTCCAGAATACATCTTGACCCCGGAGGGCACCCCCAGCACCATGAGGTCGTCCAGCCCGTTCTGATTGATACTGTCGAGAATGTCTCGTGCAGTGCCGTCGCCACCAACAAAGACAATGAAACGTACCCCGGCATTGTAGAGGGCAACAACCGACCTCCTCGTGTCCTCAGCGGTAGTTTCATTCCCAATCGTGACGTCAACGGTTTCAAAGGGTAGGTCTGCGTCGGCGGCCACGTCGGCACCCATTGGTGCTGGCACAGTCACGAGTTCTATGTCAATGTGCTGTGCCTCAATCACTGACGCGAGGGCCTCAAGAAATTCCCGAGCCCTGCTTGGTGCAACTGGCTGGGCGCCCCGGCGAATCGCCTCACCGAGCACGCCGTCCGTGCCCTTCAGTCCAACACGACCACCCATTCCTGCGATTGGGTTGACAAGAAGACCGACCTTCATCATGGACACCGATGTTGCGAGCCCTTGCGTCCTGCTTTAGCAGTTTTGATAGGACCGTCACAGACTCTTCAGATGCCGCAGGCACTCCCTTAGAACGGTGTGACCATGAAGAATCATCTGCCGATAGGCCTCTGTGTCCTTGAAGTCGGAGAGGAACAGATCCCAGCCACGCTCGTAGAAGGCGCAGTAGTGAGACGCAATCGTGTCGTAGCCTGAGGACTCCAACTCCTTGAGAAGACGTGTTCTGTTCCACCCCCAGACATCAGCGGGCACGGGATAGGTCTGTGTCAACAGTCTGGCTGGTGCAGGAGAGACCCTCCATGTCAAATCTCGAATAACGTACCAGAGGTCCAGCCCGGTCCGATCGAAGGTTCTCATGGGGAGCCTCCGAACAAACTCCTCGTCCTGTTCCAGCCTCCAGCGGTCGACGAATCTGTACCGTTCTGGCGGGGGCTCGCGTAGCTCTGGTAGCTCACCAACTACGGGGCGCACATCACGTTGTCGTGGAGGGATGTACCACTCAGCACCGAGCAGACCGTTGACAACAACCACCTGGGAGCGTGGCGTATGCATAGGCTCGGGCTCCAGCTCCCTGAAGGTCCGTTCGTGCAATCGTGACAGATCGAGAGCGGCCCTCATGTGGTCCTCACTGCCCGCTAGAAGCCCTGTCTTGTTTCTCAGATAGACGTGAATGTCAACATCACTGATGACGGGAACGTAGTCGATGGGAGAATCCCATGCTCGCACGGCTGAGCCGAGAGCATACATGCAGCCGAGCCGCTCACCCAGCGTACGCCTGAGAGTCGCGGACCACGCCTGGATACATATCCGGATGTCGTGTCGCGCACGCTTGTGGAGCAGGGAGAAGTCAGGCATGTATGAGATGAGTGGAGAACACAGAGAAGACTCTATCGCCGGAATCATTTCAGGGCGCCGACGATTGCCGCGGTCTGGAACCAGAACGCGACTCTCAGCAGCACCTGTTCGAGGAACTTGTCGCGCTTGTCAGGGGTCACGTCCTCAGGCCATCGGGTTCGGCGATACTCGTCAAACTTCTTGAAGGTCTTCCCGAACTGCGTGGTCAGAGGAAGCTCCACTCTGCGGTCACAGACAGTATTCAGGGCCCGAATGAAGAGGACGAAGTCGAGGTCCATCCGGAGGAGCCACTTCCGAATCGCGGGGAAGAACTTGCGTGAGTCAATCTCACCCCATGGCAACGACTTGACTGCCTCGCGATCACTGCCGTCAATGCGTTCGCTGTTGAAACTGCACTCCTTGGAATACATGCAACGGGCCCGGACCCAGATCTTCTTCTCAGATGTCCAGACTGCGATCTCGTGGGGGCCTTTCTTTCGCATCATCTCCTTGTGAAAGCCAGCCGGAAATGAGATCTCGAGCACCTGTTGTTCCTTGAAGCGCCCCTTGTGCTTGAGGTAGAGCTCCAGTGCCCATGCTACTGGCGGAATCACATTTGCTGCATAGTACTCGTCAGGACTCGGCATGGCACCTTACCTACGTGCTGATGACTCCAATCTATGTGTGAGAGTGATATCACGCACAACTCATCCAGGTCCATGACGTGCCTCCACAAGAATCTTGGCGAGCTGCTCAAAGACATCAAGGATACCCTCGCCCGTCTTCGCGGAAGACTCTACGTATGGCATGCCATGCTTCTCGGCATAGGCCCGACCCTCTTCTGGCGTCACGACCCGGTCGGGAAGGTCAGTCTTGTTAGCAACGAGAACAAGCGGAATGGTCTTCCCAACCGCCTTCTTCAGTTCCGCAAGCCACTCATCAAGGACTATGAAGGTCCTCCGTCGGGTTACATCATACACTAGGAGACCACCACTTGACCCACGGTAGTACATCGGTCGCAGAATCTGAAATCGAGATTGCCCTGCGACATCCCAGATTTGCAGCTTCACGGTGAGCCGGCCGCTGTCGGTAGCAATCTCGAGGTTCTTCACTGCGAATTGGCTGCCAATCGTCGTACGATAGTCTGTCCGGAAGAAACCGTGTGAGAAACGGGTGACAATTGCCGTCTTTCCAACAGCACCCTCTCCGAGGACGACCACTTTGAAGAGATAGTCATAGGAACTACTCATTGGTCCGGACCCACCTTTGTGGACTTGCCACGGGACTCTTAGCGGGTACTCGAATCCCTCGTTAATAATCTTTTGTGGCTTACAGCATAATGGCGAGAGAAGACACGCTCTCTGCAGATTCCAGTCAATGTGGGCCGAACTTGCGATCAACCCAGTCCAAAAACTTGCCTAGGAGTCGGTTGAACTCTTCGGGTTGCTGCACCATCGGACAGTGATCGGAACCACGTACGATTGCGATATCGGCCCTTGGAAGTCGCCGCACCAGCTCCTCAGCCACTCCAAGAGGAATGATGTTGTCGTCGTCCCCATGAATGACGAACACGGGAAGGTCGATGTCACCGACCCTGTCGGCTATGTCAAAGCGGTCACATGCACGGAGGTCACGACGGACGGTCTCCGGATGCTCGCGTTTTCGGTCCTCCTCTTCTTTCCATATCTTGTAGGCTGGAGACTCCTTGTCCGTCATTCTCTTCTTGATGAGAAAGAAATAGCTCTCGACGGCCTCTATGACGAGGCCCGGGGCAATCTTCGATAGATCGAGATCAGGAGATGTGTCGACGAGCGCCACTGCGACCGGGCGACGGACTGGCTGGCTGAGAAGGTACGCCATCACGGCGCCGCCACCCATTGAATGGCCGACCAACACAAACCTGTCCAAGTCAAGGTGATCAAGTAGCGCGCCAATCTCTTGGGCATAGTCGTCGACAATGTCAGCCTCCCCCTCCGCGGAATCCGACTGGCCGTGCCCGGAGAGGTCTAGGGCTATGACCCGGCGCTCGGGGGCAAAGTGCTGTATCTGCAGCGTCCATATCGCATGGGACGATCCGGCACCATGGACAAAGACCACGGGCACCCCACATGAATCACCACAGTCCGCAGCATCCACATAGTGGAGCTGTAGGTCTCTGAACTTGAAGAACGGCATGGGAAGTACTTCCTGTATGACAGCCGCTGTGGAACCACACAGTGAATTTAGTTGTATTGTGGTTGCATGCACTATGCTGAGTCGTGCAAGCATGTGAGTTACCTTTTTGACCAGCCATGCCCGCCAGTAGTACGAGGAAGGATGACGGAGAAACTGTTCGGTACGACAGGAGTCAGAAAGATCTACGGTGAAGAGTTCGACATCGACATGGCACTGCGTCTGGGAGAGACTCTTGGTACGCATCTGGGCGGTGGTACGGTACTACTGGCTCGTGACGCTCGGATCACAGGCAGGATGGTGGCCGATGCCATCTCCGCGGGACTTCTCTCGACCGGCGTGAATGTCGTTCGCGCAGGAGTCATCCCGACGCCAACACTCGCCTTCATCACGAAGCACGGGGGCTTTGCGAGTGGTGTGATGGTGACCGCCTCTCACAATCCTCCAGAGTATACGGGAGTCAAGTTCTGGCGGTCTGACAGCATGGGGTACACTCCTGAGGAGGAAATGAAACTTGAGAAGATCTACAATGAGGGGAAGTTCGCCACTGCAAGTTGGAACACGCTGGGAACTGAGAGTGTGCTTGAGACTGCGGTCTGGGATCACATTGATGAAACACTGAAGCGCTGTGATGTCGAGGCCATCCGCAAGCGCGGCTTCAAGGTTGTTGTGGATCCGGGAAACGGTGCAGCGTGCGTGCTCACACCGTATCTGATGCAGCAGCTCGGGTGCCAAGTGATTGGCCTGAACAGCCAGCTCGATGGCCACTTTCCCGGTCGGAAGTCGGAGCCCGAGGAGGCCACGCTTGGGGACCTCGTGAACATTGTGAAGACAACGGGTGCAGATCTGGGCATTGCCCACGATGGTGACTCTGACAGGGTCGTCTTCGTCACAGACACAGGCGAAGTGGTCAGAGGTGACCGCACAATCGCGCTCCTCGCGAGGGAGGCGCTCGCCTCGGCTGAGAACAAGATCATCGTGACAACCGTTGATAGCTCTCGGGCCCTTGATGAAACCGTTGAGGCCGCAGGAGGCAGTACGATTCGCACACCTGTCGGGGATATCCAAGTAGCAATCAAGGTCAGAGAAACTGGTGCGGTGCTTGGTGGCGAGGCCTGTGGAGTCTTCATCTTTCCGGAGTTCCATCTCGCTCCCGAACCGTTCTTGGCGGCATGCAGGCTGCTGCAACTCATGGCAAGAACGGAGAGGAGCCTCAGCGACCTAATCTCAGAGATACCGAAGTACCCCCTGCGTAAGACCAAGGTGACCTGTCCAAACGAGAAGAAGGTAGTGACGATGAAACGGCTGTCGACTGTTCTTCCTTCTGAGCTGAGCGGCGTGACCGACGTGATAACTGTGGACGGTGTCGGGCTGATGCTGGAGAGAGGCTGGGTACTCGTCCGGCCCTCGGGTACCGAGCCCGTCATCCGTATCACCTGCGAGGCACCGACTGACAAGGATGTCGAAGAGATTCTATCTCAGGCTCAGGGCATAGTGGAGGCCACCTTGTCCGATATGTGACCAACCAAATGCGAACAATGTTTATAGCATGACCGGGTAGTGAGTTGTCCGACGACGGGGTCCCCACCATGGGCGAAGAAAACGATTTCATCAAGGAAGAATTCGAATGGGCACTTCAGGACCCAACCGAAGAGAAGCTGAGGAGTTTCGGGGAGGTCGTCAGCACCATTACGAAGAAGCTTGTCGAGGCAATCAGTGAGCTGCAGGTTCAGGTGTACGAGGTTCAGAAACAGATGCAGACGCTCGACTCGCGAATCGACGGGCTCGAGAACAAGATTGCCAATCTGAGAGATGCGCCTGCAGCCGGACCAAGCGGGGGCCCAGCGAAAGCAGCAGGGGAGGCTGCTGCCCCAGTCGCAGCAAAGGCACCAGCAGCCAAGGCTCCGCCGCCAAAAGCTCCCAGTGGTCCCATGAGCATGATGGGCGAGCTCAAAGCACTTCTTGCCGCACGGAGAAAGAAGGCCGAGGGCGGTGGCTAGTAGTCACACAAGGCGACTGGTGGCATTCTTGGGGTAGAAAGGTCCTGCATGTTCCGGTAGCACGATTCTGAACGCCTCTGCTCTGTCACAACCAGATTGTACGCCACGAAGAGCAGTCCGTGCGTCGTAGAACTTGAGATAGTATCCCCCAGCCCTGTCCATCTGAGAAATATGCTTGCGGAGCGCCTTGACAACACGTCCGTACACCGCGCCTATGTCAAGCATCACTTGGGGTCGGCTGTGAAGAGAGTTGATCTCCATGTGGTACACACGCTTCACACGATGAGCATCCGGATACAATGTCACATGTGAGGCCCACTCCACGGCCTCGTCCACGAGATGAGAACAGGTGACATGCGCACGATTGTAATCCATTGGCGAGTGCGTGATTACTATCTCGGGACGAGAGAGCAGAATTGCGTCAACAACCTCTCTCTTGAGCGACTCATCAACATCGAAGTCTTCCCGGAAGCTGCAATACATGTGTCTGACTCCCAGCACATGCGCGGCGTCCTTCAGTTCCCTGTTCCGCGTGTCATTACCGGTCAGACAGAGAACATCCACAGGGATACCTGCATTGGCATGGACTGCAATGGCACCGCCTGCGCCAAGACACTCATCGTCCGGATGGGCACACACTACCAGAATTGAAGGCCCGTCGCCCTCGGGCATGATGATGGCGTGCTTCCTGACACTGATTAAGGTTTGGACACATCAGCGCCCTTATTATCAAGACCGCTGGAGAGGCATGGGTGGCTCACTTGAAGATTGGCGTGAATCTCTACCCGTCAGTAGGAGGCTCAGGCCACCTGGCAACAAGACTCGGACAGCATCTTGCCGAGCGCGGACACACAGTTCACTTCATCACGTACCAGCGTCCGTTCTCGTTGATGTGGGAGCAGACGCCGGGTGTCTTCGTGGACCTTGTAGACAACTTCGACTACCCGTTGTTCAAGGATGTTGGCCCACCCTATACGATGGCCTTGACATCGAAGATTGTGAAGGTCACACGCGGTGCAGGCCTTGACCTCATTCACTCACACTATGCGATTCCTCATGCGATGTCGGCATTCATGGCGCGAGAGATCACAGGCGTACCATATATTGTGACGCTGCACGGCTCGGATGTTCATACTCTAGGAACGGACCCTGCATATCGCCCCGTGGTCACCCACACTGTTGAGCAGGCAGATGCTGTGACCACAGTATCAGAGTTCCTCAAGAGGAAGCTGATTGACGGGCTGGGTATCGACCGCGAGATTCATGTCATTCCCAACTTCATCGACGTTAGGAAGTTCGTCCATCTTGATGGGATTCGCCTGACGGTAGAGAGCGGATGTGTGTCGCTGCGACACGAGAATGCCATGGATATCGATCCCGAAGAGAAGGTTATCCTTCATGCCTCCAACTTCCGACCTGTGAAGCGTGTTGTGGAACTGATTGAGATAATGCGGGTGGTCGTTGATCACCTCCCACGGACCAGACTCGTCATTGCAGGCGATGGCCCCACTCGTATTGAGGTTGAGAGAAAGATAGAGGAGCTTCAGCTCTGTGACAATGTCCACCTTCTTGGCGTGAAGAGCAACATGCGAGAGGTGATGTGCTCAGCCGATGTGTTCGTCCTGAACTCTACCATGGAGGGCATGCCCCTCGTGCTGCTAGAGGCAATGTCATGCCGCCTCCCCGTGGTCACAACTCCTGCAGGAGGCATCCCCGAGCTCGTACGCCCGGGCAAGGACGGGGTCGTGACAAAGGGCTTCGAACAGGAGGAGATGGCGGCCGCTCTCATCGACATTCTTCAAGAAGATTCCAAGAGACAAAGTCTTGCCGAGGCGGGGCGGCGCAGAGTGGAGAACGAGTTTGCTGCGACGAAGATAGTTCCGATGTACGAACAAGTATTCGAGTCGGTCGCTGATTAATAGGAGGACGAAACTTGGAGCCTAGCATAGTTGCTGCATATGACGCGTACGTTTGGAGGGGAGAACACTGTGACCTTGTCAGTGGTCTGTACGACAGCCCCCCGGTGACACTAGCTGAGGCCGCATCACGGATTCCAGAGATCAGGGCTGCGTATGATGATACGGAATGGCTCGACGAAGACAGCCTCAAGAAACTGCAGCAGCGCCTTGCCGTCCTGTGCAAGCGACTGGGATGTATGACTCCGGGTGTGAAACACACCATTGGGAGATTAGGCGAGGGAGCAGTGGAGGCCGCCCACCAGAGTGCGAACCTCGGCGGACCAGCATTCATCCTGAATAAGGCAGCAACTGCAGTTCGCATCGTGGGCATTGCCAATGAGAACGGAATCGCCTCAGCGGCCTACTTCTGTGTGGCAGACTATGACGAGGTCCAGCCAGAACTGACACATGTGCGAACGCCTCTGATGGGGCACGAGGGAAACGTAATCAGTGTGCCCGTTCCACAGGGTTACGAACACTCACCAGTCAGCGCATTGCCCCTTCCATCGTCCGACTGGTACGAGGACGCACAGGATAGTATTCGTGAGGGGTACAGGCCCCTGTTCAAGTCTGTGGAGGGCCCAGCAAGAGCCATTCTTGAGGAGCGGCTTGAGCAGGCACTCTCTCTGACAAGATGGGCCTTCTTCAACTCCTCAACACTCGGTGAGTGGGCGCTACGTATCCTTGGTAGGCTGTTCAACGTAGAGGGGCGGCTGGGTCTGCCTCTGTTTTCCGCCTCTGACCCGGAGCTTCGAAAGCTCCTTGCCCGTGGCTTCGAGATGCTGCTTCGGCCAGAGGTGCGCAAGACATTCTTGGCCTCACATCGCAAGGCCGGAGAGATAATCACAGCCAGCGGGTTCAGGAGGGGAGTTGGCGACAGAGATGGTGAGTACGTCCCGTTCTTCTATGAGTGCGTGAATGCGGACTGTCACCGTGCAAGGACCAGACTCACGTACAGCGAGAGAGGAAACCGAGCGGTGCTACAAGGTGAGTGTCCGTCTTGTGGAGAGAGGGTCGAGATTGAGATCTCGCGTTCCGACCCAGATCTCTCGGATGTTGCGGTGAACCTCTCGCCACGCGTGGACTCACGGCAGTTTGCCCTCGATGCGGTGATTCCGGTTGTGTGCCATGTGGGAGGGCCGGGTGAGGCTGCGTACTACGCACAGGTGATTCCTGCGGCAACAGCAATGGGGGCACCCTTCCCGTCGTTCGTCAGGTATCCTCGGATGTTTTTCAATACCCCTTGGAGCGAGAGCCTAGCTAGAACCCTCGCCGAGCAGGACGTGCCTGTCCTTCACGGGAGGGAACTGTTCCGGACGCTGGGGAGAATCAACAAGTTTCGCAAGAAGAAACGTCATGACGAGATGAACGCGGCTGTGGCAGAACTCGGTTCACTAATCAGGTCG
>QMYR01000060.1 GCA_003662765.1 Candidatus Thorarchaeota archaeon | reverse complement strand
TGGCCAGTATCGGGTCACTGTGAATGTTTCTGGTATGGCACGCGGTGAGTACTACTACAACATCACTGCAGACAAGACCGGCTACGAGGCACAGACCATTGAGTTCAAGGTCCTCATCCGTGCTGTCTACACCAGTGCCATACCGACCGTGAACGCGCTTGACATTCCAGTCGGCAAGGATCCTATCTTCTATGTGGACTTCACCGACCTCGATCATAGCGTTCCAATAGACGACTCGGCCCCGTTCCAGTTGAACTGTACGTGGATCCATCCGATTATCTGGGAGTATACTGCTGACAATCGCTACCGAATCACATTCCCGACGGAGCTTGATGATCCGCTCCAGCAGAACCTGTTCGTGACATTCACGTTCTCCAAGGGCGAAAACTATCGGTCGAGCTCGTTCAACATCAGTGTCACTGTCAGAACCCACAACACAGACCTCCGACTTGTGACCGCCGTAGAGCCTACAAGCCACAACGCAAACATCACAATTCATCTCTTCTACGGCGACCTAGACGATCAGTCTGGCATTTGGTCGGAGTATGTGGCTGTGAGAGTTGAGAACGAAACCGGTGTCGTTACGTACTATTGGGACAATGAAACAGACTCGGGTGAAGGCTACTACATAGTTGAGATTCCAGCAGCGCAGTTCAACTCGTTGGGTACCAAGAACTTCACCATCTACTTCAACTGGACTGGCCCCGTCTATTCTTACCAGAACAAGACGATCTACGTGAGCGGCAATATAGTTGGTGAGGACTCCAAGTACACTCTCCTGATTGCCGCTGAGCCGACGCCCTACAAGGGCAATATGACCTACGTCTTCTCCTACGCGGAGTTGTACAGTGGTGAGGGGATCACCAACTCGAGCTATGGTGGTGGCAACGTACACATCTGGGTCGTGTTCCCGGGCATTTCGGTGGACGTGTCCTCCGTTGACATATGGGAGGTGGACGCTGTCAATCAGCCTGGCAACTACTCAATCCAGTTCAACACAACAATTTTTGGAGAAGTCGGTGTCATATACATGGAGATCCACGTCGACTGGGCAAAGGGCGTGTCGCCATTCTACACGAATCGTACGGACACGATAACGGTGCGGATCCTGTCGCGTGACACGCTTGTATCTGTGATTCCGCCCTCCCCCACATCTTACGGTGAGAATGCGACATTCACATTCATCTATTATGATGTCACTGGCAGTACAAGCGCTCCAATTGCGTATGATGACACGAAGATGACGGTATGGCTTGACCTAACTGAGTACATGCTCAGATACAGCGATGCTGACAAGACCTTCACAGTGTCATTCGACACGAGTCAGTTTGGCGACATTGGCATCATGTACTTCTACCTCAATGTGACATGGGCTGGTTCTCCATACTATGGCAACCAGACAATGCTAAAGATTGACGTGACGATTCTCGAGCGTGCTACACAGATTAACTTCCAGGCACCATCGCCGACGCCCTATGGTGACAATGTCACCTTCACCGTGACCTACCTTGATGTGGCGGGGAGCAGCAGTGTCGGAATCACGGACTACACGTTCACCTTGTACTATGGTAGCTCACCGATTGACAGTTCGTATCTGGAAGTGTCCTATGGGCCGTCCGGTGATGTCACTGTTGAGTTGAACACGAGCTACTTCTCGCAGCCGGGTACGTATGAACTCAACGCCAGCTTTGTCTACACCGGCACTGAGCATGCATCTGACAACTGGGCAACTCGCAACCTTCAAGTGAATTACCGACCGACCATTCTCTCCTCGGAGCCGGTGGGCAGCGTAGGCTACGGTCGCCCACTGGAGATCGTCTTGTACTATCAGGACGCTCTCACCTTGGACAATATAGGCAGCGCAACGACGATGACTATTCTGAACAACACCGGGACTCCTTGGAATTACACTGTAACATGGCGGCCGCAATACGAGAACTACCTCATGGTTGTGCAGACTACAGGGCAGTCCTTCAATGTCGGTAACCAGCACACTCTCCACATCCGTGCGACCTACGCCAATGTGAACCCATTCTACAAGAGCGATGACGTATACGTGGAGTTCATAATCAGAAACCGCACATCCGTGCTGGACCTCGCTGACGCTCCCCTGCCTGTTTCATACCTTGAGGACTGCGAGTTCTCCGTGTACTACGGTGACACCGACGCTGGTGAGGGCATCAGCGGTGCCACCATCTCGATATACTTCTCCGACAGCAAGATTGCGTCATCATACTACACAGTTTCGTCACCCTCTGAGGGAACCTATGATATTGCCCTCAACACCACTGCCTTCGGCGGTCTTGGCTCCTATTCCATTACGGTGGTCGCCCAGTGGCCCGGCGGAGCACCATATCATGACGACGCACAGAAGACAATCTCGGTGACAGTCATTGAGCGGCCCACCAATGTTGAGATTATGTCGCCACCGTCATCGACCAAGTACTTGGACAACGTGACGTTCACATTTACGTTCACAGACACAATCAACGGTCAGGTCATCGACATCTCTTCAGACAACATCATTCTCTGGGGAGAGGGTGTCCAGCTTGGGCCTGACTCATTCATTATGACTCAAGTGGGTTCTGTGTTCGAGATCAGCATCAACTCGACGGTCCTGAGCCCGACCCTTGTCACTGACTACAACCTCACAATCTCTGTGGATTGGAATTCCACTCAGGCTCCGTACTACGCCGACGACGTGACATCGCTGAGGCTGACCACCGTTAGACGTGCCATGACAATCGAGGTCGGGGCCATTGAAACCACGCCGCTCAACGACAACATCACTCTCACTTTCTCGGTGAGTGACGATGACACGGGCGCACCAATCTCTGATGCTATCATCCTCTTCGACTGCGTTGAGAAACACATCACACAGGGAGCCAACTACTGGCTCACACGTGGCACGGGTGAGTCTGCGGGCACGTACACGATTGAGGTGGACTCGTCATTCTTCAATGCCACTGGTGACTTCCACTTTGAACTGACGGTGCAGTGGGATCCCAATGCCTCCCCATACTACGCGAACAAGACAACAATTGGCATCATTGGTTCCGTTGATCTCATCTGGGCGGTCCTGTCATCTGACCTCCCCCAGCCTTCCTCGGTACAGATTAGTCAGGCTGTCTACGTCATAGTCTACTATCGGGACCTCGACCACGGAGCCATTGGCGTCGATCCGCAGAAGTTCACGGTGAGGTATCTCGCCACCGGCACAGAGCCAACTGGTCTGCAGATCACCCGTATCTCGGCGGGTGTGTACAATATCAGCTTCAGTACGATTGACATCACGACAACGGGCAGCTGGACCCTCAACATCACGGCAGAGGCTTGGCCATACACGACCTCCAGCGTCCAGCCGACTTTCACTGTGCGTGTGATCGAGACTGCTCTGAGCCCGCTTGAGACCTCAATACAAGTGAACTGGACGGACACAGTGCGCGTATGGATTGACTACAAAGACCTCCTTCACAGCACCCTTGTAGACAGCGCCTACGTCCATTGTACTTGGGGCGGTCAGGAGGTCGTCTTCACAGAGTCTGGTACGACACCTGGACGGTACTATGCAGACATTGACACATCATTGCAGGATGCGGGTACGTGGGTTGTTGCAATCACAGCATCGAAGGATCGTTTCGCAACATCCATCACCACCGTTACGCTGGTGGTGCTCTCGCTGCCATCGCAGATTGTGCCGATTGAGCCCGCGGGTCTGTCCATCAGCACCTTCAGAGGCGAGGACACGCACATCACAATCCACCTGCTATACATCAAGGGCAACTCCACATTCACCATACAGGACCAGTATGTCAACGAGATCAATGCAGTCTTCGAGGGCAACGGCAGAACCTACGTGTTCCTCTACAATGGGACATCCGGGTTCTACGAAGTCACAATGCCTGGAACCGACACTAAGGATGTCAATGTCGGGTTCTACTACTTCCGAGTCACGGCCAAGATGAGGAACTTCAACCCAGCAAGCATACAGTTCGCGCTCGAACTGAAACAGACGCGAACGGTGCTCAACTTGGACTATTCATCCGGCACCTCTCAGGAGATGACGCGCTACTACTCGGAGATAGTACGCATCACTGTCAACTTCACCGAGGCCGTCGACCTATCGGCTTCTCTTAGCAACGCCACAGTGATGTGGTACATCTCAGACATCGAGGTTAACGGGTCGATGATCGAGGACCCGAACCATCCCGGTTTCTACTACACGGACCTAGACACGACAATACCCGGCTACGGCATCTGGGCTATCACGATTCGTGCTATTCCTGACGACCCACAGTTCTCCAATGCTGTGACTTCGCTCACATTGACCATCAAGCGGATTCCGACTCGAGTATTCAGCCCGGTTCCTCTGACTGTGCCTTGGGGCTGGGTCGGAAACCTCTCGTTCACGTACTGGGACGAGATCTTTGATCGTCCCGTCACGGATGCCAACGCGTTCTACAGCTGGGGTCCGTATACCGGCATGGCGGCAATACCTCTCGGCAACGGGACTTACCTGGTGCCGGTGGACACGACAGTCCTTCTGCCAGAGATCAAGTGGAGCATCACAATATCCTTCTCGAAGGCCAACTTCGTGGAGGCGAGCGGCGCCGTACAGTTGACTCTTGAGCTGATTGAAACCGATATTGAGGTATACGCACCCGAGCAGAACCGCGTCGAAGACAGCACCCGCAATCTTGTTGTGCCAATGGGTGACATTCTCAACATCACACTGTACTACTCGGACATTGAGATGTACTTTGGTGGGATTGAGGGCGCGAATCTCACAGCTGACAGCGAGCTCAGAGGCGACACGTTCAGTGGCGGGCGTCCCGTCAGCATAGTCGAGCTTGGTGGTGGCTACTACAGCTTCATCTTTGACACAAACCAGGCGTTCCTCTATGAGTACACCAACGGCACGCCTGTGACTGGTGGCTCTTACAGGGTCATCATAGGTCTGAAGCTTGACAACAGGACCACCCAGGAGGTCACAGTGCGTATTCGCATCATCGACGTGCCCACTAGCGTCGTTGCCAGTGTCCAATCGGCCTCAATCTCACTGATCCATGGTGACCAGATCACCATCGACGTGTTCTTCAACGACACGTGGCACAGTGCGGGTGTGACGGCAGACTTTATGCAGGCGATTTCAAACAACGAGGCAGTGCTCGGTGTGCAGATTGTACCTGGGAGTGTTACGGGTCACTATGTCGTCACCCTGACGGCGCAGGGCGTCGGTACCGCGATCGTAGAGATTCACCTCGGCAGACAGCACTATTCCAACGTTTCTCTGACGTACGTCGTACAGGTTCTGCCTAATCAGACAGACCTTCTTGTCCAGCAGGCAACGATTATTGGCTTACCCATTAGCCTGTTCGTCATAGTCCTCTTGGCTCTCTATGTGAAGGTCTGGAGTGTGCCCAAGCGCGTGCGTCAGATCAATGGTCAGATAAAGGCACTCCGGAAGGGCAGGATTCCGAAGCCCGTTCCGGACGCTAGAGGCCGTGCAGAGATACTTGCGGATCTATTCAACGATACGTACGCCGACCTGGGAATCACCCGTACGCCTGCGCAGCTGCCTGAAGAGAGCGTGCAGGTAGAGATACCCGAGATGGGCGAGCTTCTGATGCAGCTCTCAATTCTAACCAACCTCTCACAGGAGGAGCTGGACGAGTTCAAGTCTGACATCTCGAAGATGAAGCTCAGCGAGCAGGCAGCCTTCGTGAAAGAGGTGATTCATCAAGAGGCGATTCGCACAGCGAGGCGCGAGGGCAAGACAGTCGATGAGGTCCTCAAGGAGATTGAGCAACTTGCCAAGCGTCGTCTTGGCGACATGGAGGGCGAGGCCATGTACGGCCGCAAGGAGGAGCCTGCTGGCGAAACCTTGATTCTCAGGCCCGAGGAGCCGGAGGTACGACCGGAGGTCCGACCCGAAGCTCCGAAGTTCGAGCCCGAGGGTGTCGCACCAGGAGTGCCAGCAGAGCCAGAGGTGCCTGAGCTCCCTGCTGACCGTCTGAGCCCATTCGAGCTCGAAGAGCTGAGGAAAGAGCTGGAGGCCAAGGGAGTTCCTGCTCACGAGATAGACACGATAGTGGAGCAGGCCAAGAATTTGCCAAGAGACTTGGTCGACGAGTTAATCCGAAGCCTCACAGGCGATGAGGAGTAGGAGGCTCGTACACCTCTCACTCCTCATCCTCATACTGCAGAAAGAAGGAGAGAGGGAGTGTCGTAAAGGGAGAGCGCTGCTCCTTGGCCCTTGATGCTCGTCGAACAGGGCACGAGGGATGTTTGGCGAGGGTGTACTTGAAGTACGCCCTGCTCTCTTGGACATGGATGTGAATCTGGGCATAGGACGCCAGAGCGCGTCCCCCTGCTGGCAGCCGGGGGTTGCGGTCCGAAGCTGGGGCGGTGACCACAGTAACGATGTTCCTCTTGAGTGTGAATGTCATCAGCCGAGATGCCATGTGTGTGATCTCTTGCAGCCCCTCTGATGTGATGCCCTCTGATAGATACAGGTTCGGAAGACCCGATACTATGAGGAGGCGTGCAGGAACTTGGTCGAAGAGGTGTTGGAGCTGGTTCATCACAAGATCATAGGTCTGGGACGAATTGAACGCACGGGTGATGTAAATTCTGTCCATCGTCTCTTCAGGCTCGAGTCCAAGTCTGTATGAGTGGTCTGTGATGCGTTCGATACTGATTATGTTCGCACTGTCAATTATGATGCTGGGCGTGGAAATACCACCGAGTTCGGGAGGAAGTTGGGCGTGGACCGCCATCCGAAGCACATCGTCGTGCAGTGACCTATCACCATAGAGAAGATACATGATTCCGAACTCCATTCCCCCCTCAAGTAGCCTGTCGATGGGTTCGACTCCCGTACTCATTTTATGGCGTATCACTGTGTCTGCTGTTGTAAACGCCGCTGTGAGGTCGGCATACGAATGTTTCCTCATCCCTTCTCTTGTACGCGCCACGAGTTTTATTCACCACTAACTTGAAAAGCGGCCGCTGCCCTTCTCACTCTGTTCTCAGTCTTATGCCGGGAGGAATCGGTGTGGCTCACAAGGTTAGAGTCTGCCCACGTTGTGGCAGCACAAAGATATCCGCAATTCGCACCTCAGTCAGCGGTTGGCTTGTTCCATCATCCTACTACTGCGAGGAGTGTCACTACTCAGGCCCAACCTACGTTGAGGTCGACTCCGAGGAGGTCAGTCGTCTTCAGGCCGCCATGCGTGAGAGTAGCTGATAATCGGTGTCCCAGTTTCCCACTGGGTCTAGGTACGGTCAGTTTCTTCTGTAGTCGCTTCTGTAGCTGCTTACTGCCTGAAAATGGCAAATGTCTTAAGTCACCGCTTTGGACAACCCACGTTAGGTGATTTCGCCATGGTCACGTATGAAGGCTTCGAGTTCCCCGATGACCTCTACTACACAGACGATCAGCTGTGGGTAAAGAGGGAAAATGGCAAGGTTCGTATTGGCTTCACGACATTCGGTATGGATCTTGCTGGAAAGATCAAGTTCGTCCGGCTCAGACCGGCTGGGCGCGACATAAAGGCTGGAAAGAGCATCGGGACTCTTGAGTCTGGAAAGTGGACTGGCCCCGTCAAAGCTCCCGTGACCGGCAAGCTTGTCGAGGTCAACGAGGAGCTCAAGAGTAACCCCAGTCTGCTCAACGAGGACCCTTACGGCAAGGGCTGGATTGCGGTCATAGAGGGTACCAACCTGGACGAAGAGCTAGCTCAACTGCAGGGCGCCGACGGCCTTGAGGACTGGGTCAAGGCCCAGTTCGCCGAGAAGAGAGGAAGCTAATTCATATCATTCGAGCGGCCGAGCCTTGGCCGGCCGGTTTCTATCTTATTTTTTCCAGCTCTGTTCTCAGATGGTTTGCCATCTCCCAGAGGGTTTCTGGCGGAATGACGACGTACAAGAGGTCACGGCAGTAACCTGACTCCATCACGATGCTCTGAGCGACCAAGATCTCAAGGCCACGGTCCACATCGGCGAGGTTGTACCTGATTCCCATCTCTTCACACTTGATCTCCATGATGTCATTTAGGGTCTGGCGGTCAATGTACGTTTCGCTGGGAAACCTCGTCAGGTGCTCAGATAGAGCCTCAAGTACTAGCAGCGTCATGTAGTCATCGGAGGCCAGTGCATCCATTATCTCCATGTATTCATCCGAGGACAAGATACTCAGGGCTTTTGTCGTGGCCTTCCGAACCATTGTGGAATCTATCTCTTCGCCCCTCGAGGCATGCGGCCAAATGAACTTGAGAGCCTCAACAGTGGTCTTGGGTTTCGAACCGTCAAACTCGCAGACTATGTCTGTTATGTACCGTAACACATTGTCTGACAGACCGAGGGGAAAAGTTTCCTCGACGCGCTGGTGCACAATCTCATAGAGCTGTGTACGGGTGTATGTTCTCAGTCGGATGTCTAGGTCGTAGACGACGCTTCCGCGTGGCCCACGGGTCAGCTCTCTGTAGTCATGACTATTTAGGACGCCAATCGTTCCTGCGCCGATCTCCTTTGACAACTGCGCGAGCTTGAGATACAGGTCCTCGTTGGTTTCGTCAACATTGTCGATGACAAATACACTCCGTTTCATGGAGTGGGCTGCAGCCTGCCTGAACTGCGTCCATATCTCTTGAAGATCAAAAGTGACCGCTATCGGCCTATTGAAGTGGCTGTGCATCTTGTCGTTGAGCTCGGTCATGATTTCAAGGATGCTCTTGTTACGTGCGTCCACGTAGACCGTGTGTGCGTCGAATCGCTGTGGCACAATCTTGGTCACAAAGTACCGTGAGAAGACGGTCCTTCCCACTCCTGCGATTCCGTGAACCAGACAGTTGACACCATATTCATCCTCGTAAGAGTCCCTGTAGGCCTTGCCGATGATGTCGAGTTCATTGTCGCGAAAGAGCAGACGTTCCGGAACGTAGTAGGGATCGAACAGTCCTCTCGGCCTGGGAAAAGCGACCATTTGTACATCAGAGCTTTGTTTCAACTGACGTATTTAAGCGCCTACGAAAAGAGTAGGCCGAAAGTATCACCAGCTGTGAGCTGAGGGACCGTCACACCATCTTCGCCAGTGCTTCGGCACAGTCATCGCAAAAGATGAAGTTGTTGAAGCCCTGTCCGAGCACCTCACGAAGCTGAGAAAGGCGAGTCTTCTTGGCCATGTCGCTGTACGGCCACTTATGCTCAGGCTTTGGAGTCACACCCAATTCCTCGCATGCGTCAACGATCTCCAAGATTGTGGCTAGTACCTCCTTGGGTGACTGCTCGGGTGGTCTTATCTCGCGTGAGTGCATGACCATGCCGTAGGTAGGCTCATTATTGCCGACGTACCACTTACTAGGAGCATGCCCGTACTTGGCAAAAGGTACGTAACCGTGGCGTACCAAGATATCATCAATTTGAGCAACCACCTCCTGCATTCTCTCGAGACTCGTGTCATGCAGGCCGTAGCCCTCGAAGAGAGCAAGCTGTACACCCTCGACAGGATTCCGCTTTGGCAGCTTTATTCGGATATCCTTCATCTTCTCGACCTCACTGTCTGTGAGGACCCGAACATCAACCAGTTCTCGAATGGCCTCCAGATCGTCCTCTGGAAACTGCATGATGAGAAGGGGTGGTCTTAGGTCGCCGCGGATGTCTGGGTGGGCCATAACTATTGCCTCACCGTACCTTATTGGGCTCTTCGCATCAACCAGCCGCCCTATCGCCTGCCCGAGTTCTGCGGCATCATCAAAGTGGGCCACTCCACCAATGACCTCTTCTTCGGAAACTGGGCGCACATGTAGGCGCAGCTCGGTCACGAACCCGAGAGTACCGTGAGAGCTGGCGATGTCATCAATCGTCATGTGGAGCCGGTTGAGCTCTTGCTCAAGCGCCGCGTCCTCGCTGCGCACGCCATTCCGAGTGACTTCTATGGTTCTCCCATCGTACAGCACCATCCTTGCTCGAATGGTGTTGTCGCGCATTGTTCCATTCACCCACGTGTCATTGCCGCCGCCGTCGGTGTTCAGAATTCCTCCTACCGTGGCGACATCCCTGCTGCTCGGCGCGACGTAGAATCTGAGACCGTATGGCGCCAAGAACTCGTTGATCTCGTCTGGTGTCACTCCCGGCTCGACGTCGACGTATCCCTCGCTCTCGTTGACACCAAGTATCCTTCTCATCCGAAGGGTGCTGAGCACAATGCGTTCGTCGTTGCCACCCGTACAAGCACCACTGAGGCCTGAGCCTCCGCCCTTTACGGTCACGACCAGACCCTTCAATCGGGCCTCTGCGATTGCCTCCTTCGCCTCAGCCTCTGTGCGAGGGTAGTAGACCCCCCGTATCTTGGAAAAGTCGAAACGGTAGAATATCGAGGCGTTGGCCCCTATAACCACTTCACGAAGCTTCATTCTGTAGACCTCCCTTGTTCCTCGAAGGCCTCATCCAACATCTCGACAATGTCCTTTGTCCTAATGCCCGCGCTCATGAACTGCTCTCTACAGGAGGGGCAGCAAGTGAGCACGGTTGTGCCCTCCATGTGTTCTTTCTGCTTCCGGACCTCGATTATTTTGTCACTCAGGTCCGGGTCGGTCATCCTGAGCAACCCGCCGCCACCGCAACAAGACAGCTCCATCTCCCGCCATTTCACGCCAATCTTTCTCATCAACGACCGTGGCTCTCTCTTAACATTGCTTATCCTGTGAAGCTCGCACGGATCGTGATACGCGAACTCTTCATCTCTCTCTAGCTGAGGGGGCTCGTCAAGAATCCGGTCGAAATACTGCGTATGATGCAGAACCTCCACGCCCTCAAAGTTGTGGTAGTTCTTGAGCTGGATTAGGCATCCTGGGCAACAGGTGATCACGGTCTTGGCCTGTGCCTTCTCAATGACCTCCTTGTTGTGTCGGCGTAGCTCCTCCGCGCCCTCGTCATCACCCATGAGGTAGAGCGGGTGGCCACAGCAGAACTCCTGCGCCCCCATTACCATGTAATCGGCACCCCCCCTCTCCAACGACTTGAAGAGTGACTTCACGACATCCATCTGTGTCGCCCGGAACGACATGAGACAGCCAAGGAACACCATGACCTCGGCTGTCTTGCCCTCCTCGTACACTCTATCCTCAATATCGGGAATGTCATCTATCAACTCATCCATCCAAAAGACTGCCCTGTCCTCTGGGTCTAGACCATAGATGTTCTTCACGTTTGCGAGGGCCTTCCGAAGGGCGTTGAGGTACTCGAACTCCTCGGGGGCACTCTTGAGTGCCTTGGCACGCTGTTCGTGATAGATCTTGAGGAGATCGACATCAGATGAACAGACTTCCTCACAGCGGCCGCACATTGTGCACTGAAAGAGCAGCCGTCTGAACTCACGTTGAATCTCCTCATCATCCTCGATGAGGTCCATGACCTGCAATAGGTACGTCTTGGCTCGAGGTGTGAACTGCTCTTCCTCCCTTGCAGTGAAGAGGGGACAGATTCTCACACATGCACCGCACCTGACGCATTTGTCGTATGACATGGGAGGCACCAAGATTCGTTGTGAACGCAACACTCCGCGCCGACGGCAAATAGAACTATCGGTACGTCCATGGTCATTATGATTCCAGTTCTCGTGCTGCTTGTTTCGGCGCATATTTATGCGCTGTTCAGGGGTGCTGTGCTCGCAATCCCACAAGTACTATCCACGGACTGAGTCAAGATGGACAGACGAAAGGCTGCCTCACTGGTGCTTCTACTCATTATAGGGGTCTCGGCGGCTCTGGTTTTCTACTTCAACTCACAACAGGTGGCCCCGCAGCATGAAGAGGAGCAGACCGAGACCAAGATTGAACCACATCCCTTCAATGCTCTCGATTGGTGGGACATAGCCACCACATTTGGGAGAATCACGTTGATCAACGATGCTCTTGTGAAGCTCTACTCGTTCGGTATCCGGTACGATGGCACAGAAGGGTACACAAAAGCAGCGAAATATGTCATGGACTATTTCGATACCCTGGGGATGGAGGCCTCCTACTGGGGCAATCATGAGTCCGTGGTGGCTGTGCAACGGGGATATGGCAATGACAGTCGGGCGATAGTCTTCGGAGCTCATCTTGATGGACCAGAAGACTCTGCCGGAGTTGACCAGAATGCGGGCGGCTGTGCAGTGGTCATGGCCACGGCATACATGCTATCACGATTCAGGCTTCCGATTGATGTGTACTATTGCTTCTACTCCGGCAATATGGTGTTCCTAGACTCGGAGAAGACATTGCGTGCGCTCTGGGGCTCGAAGGAGGTTGTTTCGAAGCTCGTGTCAGATGGGGTAAAAGTGATTGCCGCCTACAACTTTGACGAACTTCTGTTCTACGACAAAGGTCAGCCCCAGTCCAAGAGGTTGATTGCCCAGTGCAATGTCATGTCTGCCCATGGTTATCACCAGACGAAGTATCTTGCTGATCTGTTGTATGCCGTTCTCTTGCACAAGGGTTTCGACATGATGACCATCACTGAGGACACTCATTGGCAGTCTGACCACTGGCCGTTTTGGGATCGGGGCATACCCGCAATCAATGTCAAGAGCGGTCACAAGCCCAGTGACATCACGCCCGTAGTTGACACGCCCATGAGCTCAAACTACAACCGCACGCAGGCACTCTATCTTGCCGAGGCGGCCGCCTATGTTGCGGTATATCTTGGCATGCAGGGCAACGGACGCCCGACAAGGCAAAAGCTTCAGTCTACTCTTCATCTTGGCAATAGTAG
>QMYR01000059.1 GCA_003662765.1 Candidatus Thorarchaeota archaeon | reverse complement strand
GTGATTGAGAAACTGGGTGGCGTCGGTCTGGTCGACGCTGAGACCGGCGAGCGCGTCCAGCTGGGTTCCAACGTGGTCGAGGCTTACTACAAGATGTTTGGTCTGCTGAACCAGACAATCTTGGAGGAGGGTGAGGTCGGTATTGAGAGCGCCTACTTCGATCCGGTCTCGATAGAGTCAGGACAGTACTCGCGTCTGACTCTCATGCTCCGCAACAACGACAATATGACACATCATCTATACGTTGACATCACAACCGCAGCCGGAAACTTCTCGGTATTGTGGCATGGCACAGAGATCACCCCAACGTCAAGTGCAGGAAACACGACGTTCTCATTGGATGTCGGAGAGGTGGGCCCCGGAGACGTCTATGGCACCGCTCCTCTTGTGACGGCGTACCTGCCTCAGGGCGTGGTTCTCTCCACGTATATCGTTGTGATCACACTGCGCACGGAGTCGGGAGTGGTGGCTCAAGAGACCCTTCTGTTGACAGTCACATGAGTCACAGTCTCACATGCTGTTCCGATACCACTCAATGGTCCTTCTCAGCCCCTGCTCAAAGTCCACCTGAGGCGTCACGCCAAGCAGTTCCCGTGCCTTGTCGAGAGAGCCGCTGCTCTTACGGATGTCCCCCGGTCGGGGCGGCCCGTGTGTGATGGTGGAGTTGGTCTGTGCCACCATCCTCAAGACGGCGTTGGCGATATCAAGCACGGTCATCTCATGTGCTCCGCAGACGTTGATGACCTCACCACTGATTCCCGGCGCAGTTGCAGCCTGAACCGTCAGCGCGACAACATCGTCCACATAGATGAGACTCCGCGTCTGAAGGCCATCTCCGTCGACGATGAGGCGATCTCCTCTGAGCGCCCTGTTGATGAAGACAGACACCACGCCGCTGTACTCTGAGTACGCCTGACGCGGTCCGTACACGTTGAAATATCTCAGAATCACCGTTTCCATGCCGTACGTGTTCCGAAAAGAGTGCATGTACTGCTCAGCCGCAATCTTCGATGCGCCGTATGGACTGAGAGCCTGTATCGGGGCATCCTCAGTGATGGGCGAGATCTCTGGCTGTCCGTAGACAGCAGCACTCGAGCTGAAGACAACACGTTGTACACCAAGTTCGCGAGCGGCTCTAAGGATGTTGACGGTTCCTGTCACGTTGGTCTCGTTGACTGCGAGGGGATCCTCGACGCTCAGTTTCACCGAAGAGATAGCCGCCAGATGATAGACGATATCAAGTTTGGGGAGCCGTGAGACCAAGTCATGGTCACAGATGTCGGCTTGCAGGAATGTGAACTCCTCGTGGGCCATAGCCCCTCTCAGGTTCTCCTCTCTCCCCGTGCGAAGGTTGTCCACTCCGACCACGCTATGTCCCTGAGCCAACAGGTGGTCAACGAGGTGGCTGCCTATGAACCCTGCCGCGCCTGTCACAAGTATTGTCTTGGTCATCGGCTCTTCCTCTGGGGTGACCCCGCGACGCCTCTGTATTAACTGTTCTTTTGTGGTGTCCGGTTGTGCAGCAACTGCCATGCCGTTATCTTTATAGTGTATGTCCTGCGCGACCCGACGCGTTCATATAGTGAATTGCACTGGCGGGAGTCACAGATGATATCACAGCCCATGGAGTTCATCCAGCTGATTATTCTGATCCTGACAGTGGTCTTCCTGATTGTTGCAATCGAGTATCGCCGGCTCACTTTTGCAGTGATCTCGTTTGCAGTGGCGAACGGCTTTCTCAGCCTTGCCTTTTTTGCTCTGGGGGCTCCTTACGTCGCGGTCTTCAACTTCAGCGTCTTCTCCGGCGCCGTTGCTATTCTGTTGTTGGCCACGATGAGTCTGGAGTCGCCGGAGAACGAGCAGCCTGGAAGTTCCACTGGCGAGCAGAACGAAGAGGTGACCGCGTGATGAAGTACAAGATACCAGCAGCGATTCTCGCGTTGATAGTGCTCGTACTCATTGTGGGTCAGCTGACAGACTTCACCGCTTTTGCGGTGGGAGCACCCTCAGGACCTCTCCTGTCCCCCGAGCTCTGGGAACAGATAGGTCAGGCCGTTGGAACCACACTGTGGTCCTATCGGGTCATCGACGTCTTCGTTCAGGTGACTCTACTCTTGGCGGCGGTGGTTGGGGCCTCGGCCATGTTCAGGTCGATGACAAAGGAGGAGTGATGAGATGCTTGACATGCTTGACATCTATCTCTTGTTCGCACTGATTCTGTATCTGCTCGGCATCTACACACTTGCGAGCGCCCGTAACATGATCAAACTCGTCATTGGCATAGAGGTCCTTGTAGCTGCAGCCAACCTGAACTTCCTGGCGCTTGCGGCATTCACCAGTGGGCCCTCCGTGCTCGGTCCAGTAGACCCGCTGGTGCAGGACTTTGTGATACTGTCGATCTGTGTGGGTGGCGCCATTGCTGCAATCGCCATGAGCCTGATTGCCAATGCGTACCGCCACTACGGGACACTGGACATCCGTGAACTCAGGAGGCTGAAGGGATGATTGTACCTGTTGAACTCGCAGCGTGGCTCGTCTTTGCTGTCCCGCTTGCCGGTGCGGTGTTGACACCGGTCTTCGCAAGAATTCATGGGACACTACGAGATGTCATGGCCGTCCTCGTGGGGTTCGCCACCGCTTTTCTCGCCCTCGACATGGTGGCCAGCATGATACTGAGTCCGGGTTCGAACGACTACGTCCTTCTCACGTGGGTTGTTGCCGGACCGTACAAGATTGACTTTGGCGTGCTTGTTGACCCGCTCAGTGTTCTCCTGACTGCAATAGCGGGAGGGATCGGCTCCCTCATCATCCTGTTCAGTGTTGGCTACATGACCGGTCACGATGAACAGGGCAATCTCGTCAAGGACCCGAGCCTGACTCGCTACTACTTCTTCATGCAGCTGTTCGTTGGCGGGATGGTCCTTCTTGTCATGGCTGACAACCTCCTGATGACATTCATCGGCTGGGAGATTGTCGGGACGTGTTCCTACGCCCTCATCGGTTTCTGGCACAATGCCAAGACTCCGAGTCCTGTGCCTGAGTACAAGACCGAGGGCGAGTACAACGCAGTCTGTGGTATGAAGGCGTTCATGGTGACGCGTGTCGGCGATATCGGCCTTCTCGCGGGAATTCTCCTCCTGTTCTCAATCACTGGCACGTTCAATTACGTTGAGCTTCAGACACTGGCTGGTGACGCCGCATGGGCTGCGAGTCTTGGGTCACTGCTCGTCAACCTGCTCCCGATTATTGCGATTCTCATCTTCGCGGGGCCGATTGGTAAGAGCGCTCAGTTTCCACTACATGTCTGGTTACCAGAGGCCATGGCTGGCCCCACCACGGTCAGCGCTCTCATCCATGCTGCTGCGATGGTCAAGGCCGGTGTGTACCTCGTTGCCCGCATTGTGCCCATCTTCATGGACATGATGGTCAACGTTGTCGGCCTAACTGCGTTCTTCCAGACTGTCGCATGGATTGGCGCATTCACTGCGTTCATGGCCGCCACGATGGCACTTGTGCAGGATGAGATCAAGAAGGTGCTTGCATACTCAACGATCTCTCAGCTCGGCTACATGTTCACAGCCCTGGGGGCGTCCGGGCTTGTTACTGAGAGCGTCGCTGCGTACAGTGCGGGCACGTTTCATCTCTTGGCCCATGCAATCTTCAAGGCACTCCTGTTTCTCGCAGCAGGTGCGGTTCTACATACTGTGGAGAGCAAGTCGATGCGGGACATGGGTGGCCTATGGAAGGACATGAAGATCACTGCAATCACGTTCTTCATCGGAGCAATGGCTCTCGCAGGAGTGTTTCCGACCATCGGTTTCTGGTCGAAGGAGATGATCTTCGAGGCGCTGCTCCAAGGTGGACAGACTGGGCTGTTCATTCTCGCCTTCGTGACAGCGATTCTGACGGCCTTCTACACGTTCCGCATGGTCTTCATGACATTCTTTGGTGAGAAGTCTGCTCATGTCAAGGAACGCGAGGCCCATGGCCATTACGTTCACGAGGCGCCCCCGACCATGACAATTCCCCTGATCATTCTCGCGGCTCTGGCGCTGGGCGGCGGCCTCTTCGAGCTCGTGTTCTTCAAGGCGTTCTCGCCCATCGGCGAGACCCTTGTCCATCCGTTTGAGTGGTCGCACATCGAGCTCTTCACCCTCGGACCACTGACACTCCTGACTGTCGGTATCTGGGTTGTTGGCATAACTCCTGCCTACTTCATCTACTACAAGGGCAGGGGCGACTTCACGAGTCTGCGCCAGGGGCCGCTGGGACGGTTCCTTGAGAACCGTTGGTACATAAACGCACTCTACTACAAGATCTTCGTAGACGGATATCTGTGGCTCAGTAACGGCCTTCGCACCCGTGTCGAGTCCGCGCTCTTGGCGTTCAGTGAGGCCACGAGCAAGGGCATGGATGCGGTGTCGAGGGGATGGAGACGCACCATGACTGGTGTGCTCAACACAAATGTGTTGGGCATGATGTTAGGAATCATCGCGTTTCTGCTAGTGATGTTGTTCCTGTAGGAGGCTGGTGGATATGCAGGCAATCACAATACCAATCCTCTCGGACTACCCGATGATACTGACTCTCCTCGGCCTCTCTGTGGGCGGCCTGCTCACTCTGATAGTGGGCTCGCGTTCTGAGAAGGGTGCCCGGGTACTGGCCGCGCTGTCGTTGCTCGGCGGCCTCATGCTGAACGTCCTTCTCTTGCTTGAGTGTGGCGACTCTCCTGTCACACATGACTTTGTCTGGCTGGGTGACACGACCAACCCCATCATGACGCTGGGATTTCTGGGTGACGGTCTGAGCGCACCGGTGGGTGTTCTCATTGCTGGACTCGGGCTCTTCTCGGTTGTCTACTCCTTCGTCTACATGGAGAACCTGAGGCATCCCGGGCTATACTACTCACTGATGGTGTGGTTCGTTGCGGCCATGCTGGGAGTAGTCTATGCCACCAACCTCATGCAGTTCTTCGTCTTCTACGAGCTGATGCTGATTCCCGCATTCGTCCTCGTCTATGTGTACGGCGTCTCTGAGGACCCGGAGCAGAGGTCGAAGAACGCGCTTCAGTTCTGGGTGTGGACTGCGATTGGTGGGATGATCTCACTCTTCGGTGTGTTCTTCCTGTTTGGTGCAACGGGAACCATGGACATTCAGACCCTCTACACGACGTCTATGGCCACCAACGTGGCAAAGTTCGTTGGGTTGATGTTCCTACTGGGCTTTGGCATCAAGATGGGACTTGTACCGCTGCACGTGTGGGCTCCTCCTGTCTACGGTGAGGCGCCCATTCCTGTTCTTGTCCTGCTCAGCGGTGCCATGACAAAGACTGCAGCCTACGGTGTCATCAGAATCGTTATTCCCATATTCAGAGCAGTCCTTGCCGACTACTCTCTGGGACTGATGCTGATCTCTGTGGTCACGATGTTCTATGGAGCCATGTTGGCCATTGCTCAGAAGGACCTGAAGATGATGTTGGCCTATTCTAGCATCAGTCAGCTTGGCTATCTGATGTTCGGATACTCCACCATGACGGTGGTGGGTGTGAACGGCGCGGCATTCCAGATCATCAATCATGGTATCCTTGCCAGCCTCATGTTCTTCTGCGCTGGCGCCATCAAGATGCGAACCGGCACCATGGAGTTCGACCGACTTGGCGGGCTGGCACCCAAGATGCCTGCTCTTGCCACAGTGTTCGTGCTTGGTGGCCTTGCACTGGCGGGAACTCCCCCAATGTCTGCGTTCCCTGGTGAGATGATGATATTTGCTGGCGCAGCAGAGGTCGCCATGAACGGTTGGGCGTACGTTGCCCTGATGGTCGTGGGCGTGATCACCACGGGACTGACGGCTGGTTACTATCTGTGGGCCATTCGCAGGACGATGTACGGTCAGGTCCCTGACGAACTCGCGGACGTGACAGACGCTCCAATGACCGTTCTGGCCATCACGGGGGTCATGGCATTCTTCGTGGTGATCATTGGCATCTGGCCGTGGCTGCTCTGGCAGTACATACAGCCGGTTCTCTCCGGTATTCTTGGAGGAGGTTGATTGCGATGCAGTTGGACATCTTCTACATCCCCCAGTACGGCGTCGTCATGCCGGTGGTTGTTCTCGTCCTCTTCGCCCTGCTCGTGGCTGTGCTCTCTGAGCTGTCAGCCACGGTCAAGGGGCACGTTCCGCGTGGTCTGCCGGACGGACTGGCAGTCATAGGTTTCGCGTTTGCCCTCTTGTACACCTATCTCCTCGGAGTAGATGTGTGGGCCAACGGAGCCAAGACCTACGTGTGGTCATGGGCTGGAACGACATTTGGCCCTCCGGTGGGCGTGGTCATGGGCGCTGACCAGCTGTCCGTCATGCTAATGGGCCTGTTCTCATTCATGGGCCTTGTCGTGTCCATCTACTCAATCGGGTACATGAAGGAGGACACCGGTCTCCGGCACTACTATGCGCTACTGCTCATCATGGTCGGTGCAATGAACGGCGTGGTAATCTCGGGCGACCTGTTCACGCTCTTCATGTTCTACGAGACCATGGGCCTGACGAGCTTCGTTCTTGTCGCCTTCAGGCGCAACTGGGAGGGAATCGAGGCTGCAATCAAATATCTCATGATGTCTGCTGTCGGTTCCACGCTCATCCTGTACTCGGCAAGCTATCTGTACGGCCTGACTGGCACTCTCAATCTCGGCGAGATGTCGGCACTGCTGCAGGCTCACCCCGACCAGCCAATCATACCCATTCTCATTGCGCTGATGACTGCAGGCTTTGGGGTCAAGGGGGCAGTTGTGCCCTTCGCGGCGTGGCTTGCTGATGCTCATCCAGCAGCGCCCAGTGGAATCAGTGCTATGCTCTCTGGTGTGGTGATCAAGGTCGGTATCTACGGTATCATTCGGATGAACACTCTTCTGTTCCCGATACGGACCGTCTACTTCAACTGGCCATTGCTCATTGCGGTGTTCGCCGTTGTGACAATGACGGCAGGGAACTTCTGGGCATTGACGCAGACCGATTTGAAACGGATGCTCGCCTACAGCTCTATCACACAGATAGGGTTCATCCTCTTCGCATTTGGAACCGCTACCGAGTTCGGGTATCAGACGGGCTCCTTCTATATCATCAACCATGCTCTCACAAAGGGCCTGTTGTTCCTCTGTGCTGGCGCGTTCCTCCACGCAATCGGGAGCCGGAACCTTGATGACCTGCGTGGCATCGGGAAAAAGATGCCCGTGACAGGTGCCTTCTTTGCCATTGGCATTCTCTCGCTGATGGGTATGCCTCCTCTGTCCGGATTCTACGCGAAGTTTCTGATACTCGCTGCGGGTGTACAGGCTGGCCTCACTGTCAGCGGCTACTATCTCGTCTTCAGCGCACTTGCGATCTTCAACGCGGTGTTGGCACTCGGCTACTACCTGAGAATGTTGTCCACGGTGTGGTTCAAACCCCTCTCGGACAGGGCAGCGTCAGCCCACCGAACGAGCCGCTCCATGGCAATCGGCATGGGAATCTTGGCACTGACTCTCGTGGTCATAGGCATCTATCCGGCTCCCGTCTATACCATTGCTGAGGCCGCCGGGAGCGCACTGATGAACTTCTCTCAGTTCGCTGCATTGCTCAGTGGAGCTCCGTGAGAGGCGGAGTAGGTGGTGTTCCCCCTTGGGGGAAACCACTCTCCCTCTCTCTCTGTCCCTCACACTCCCCGGTGACTATCCTCCACTAGTCAGGAGAACGATTACGGCTCTCACGGCCAGCACATAGACAAGATGGATGATGATCACAACCAGCGTGCTCACAACAAAGATGACAACATTGTCACGTGGCGTTCCCTCACGGCTCATGATTCTACGGAAGAACACAATGAAGAGGAAGGCCGCACCGCCCCAGCCGAAGGGTACAATGGCTGGCATCTCCCAGAGGACTGTGACGGCGGTCGGAGGCCACACCCACCACAGAGTCTCTGGAGCGCCTGCGGCCACCTCCACTGGGATTGAGAGCATCGCAGTCGTGATTGCGGTGATGAGTGGTATGCCCCACCATCTCTCTCCCAGCGATGGTGCGAATGCCTCTACGAGTTGTTGCGAGACCATCCAGCAGGCGTAGAAAGAGGCCGACCACCCAAAGCCCATCATGACAGGTGCGCTGCCGATATAGAGCGGATGATTCGGATATGTGTACAGCGTTGGCATCAGTGACACGATGTTCTCGCGTACGATGCCGAACACGAAGCCTCCAATGAAGAATGCAGCAGTGTCCCATGGGCCTCGATATAGCCAGGAGTGGACGATACACAGGAGGCAACCAATGATGACCGCGGCCGTTATTATCTCAGCGTGCATTCGAGGCACTCCTTGTTCTAATGGTGGCCGCGCCCCACAGCACTAACACTAGTAGCATGGGCACAGTTGAGATGATACGCAGTGGTTCGCCTATTATGAACACATCAACCATCGCCATTGTCACCAACACCACTGCGATGGCCGCGACAGGCAACAGGTCTCTCAACATCTCCATCTCAGGTCTCCTCCCCACGAATTGCAATTGTGGATTCGGCAGACACTTGGGTTCCGCCTGAGATTCTGAAGACACTCCAGAGTCCTAGAAACAGTGTGATGGGTCCAACGACAATGAGCGACAGTATTCCCGTAAGTACTAGGATGACATCGATTTCCGGGAGGAAACACATGATGACGGACACGACTATGAAGAGAGCCATCATCTTCCCAACATATTCTACGTCGAGAAGTTTCGCGTTAGAGGCGGAAGTCGTCAGCCTGTCGTCCGTGGGGGTACGTGCCATTATTACCGCGAAGATGAGGTAGAGGAGCAACACTGCCACAAATCCCTCTGGGCCGGGAATCCCCTCCGGCCTCAAGAGTGGAAATGTCACTACGTAATAGATCAGAATGTATGCGGCGGTGGCCTTCAGACCACGATCTCCAAGAACGACCGTTCTGATAGAGAATGTCTTTCCTCCTCTGACAGCGAGGCGATACACTAACGCGACCAAGAGGACACTTCCTGTCCCGCCAACGAGAGCGGTCACCACATCAAGGTGTACGCCATTTGCGATGTTGGCACCACCCCATATCATGAATATGACCGCAATCACCTTGTTTCTGCGAGAGGCAACAAGCCATCTCTCATGTCCTGGTAGGAGCGGAGCAGTTGGGTCTCTCGCTCGTGATAGGATCTCAAACACGAGGACCGGAAGTACGAACGAGAATATGGGGTGCCAGAACAGCACGAGCACAAGAGTCTCTACTATGGCCACTCCCACCACAGCGTCAAAGATTGGTGTCGACCCGGGGAATCCCGCCCACAGTACCTTTGTCACCCACGACTCATAGAGTCCAAAGAACGTGCCCCAGAGGTACAGGTGCGGGACCGACATCCTGTGGAGTCTGGAGCCGATTGCCAAGAAGAAGAGTGTGTGCGACCAGTATAGTGTGAGGGTAGCGGTCAATCCAAAGGGGTCGAGGAACCACGTTGGAAACGAGCCAGAGAACACCTCAGCAAACACCATTGAGAGAAGTCCCATCAAAAAGAGAGCGCTCTTTCTATTCTCAGCCATGTTTCTTTATCTCTCCTTAAGGCCCATCGCCGGAGAGAACTATATAGACCAAACTGCTATAATACGATTCTCGTCACTGGGGCCTCAGCCATGTACTTTGTCTACATTATTGAGACCGAGGATGGGACGTACTACACAGGTCATACCAACGACCTACTAAGGAGATTCACTGAGCATCTCTCTGGTAACTCGAAGTCCGCACGCTACCTCCGGATGCACAGACCGATGTACTTGGTCCATCTGGAACGGTTTGAAACCCGTAGGGAGGCAATGCGCAGAGAGAAACAAATCCAGCGAGACCGGCGCCTCAAGCTCAGTCTCATCGGTCCGCGTCGTGACTTGCGAGAGGTAATAGAGTCTGAGCGAAGCTACCTCTAATCATGTCCATGGTAGACTCAAAGGCTTCTTATCCCCGATATACACACCCACTCCCAGTGAGGACAGGATGACACAGCTCGTTGTGGCTATTGACGTAGGAACCTCCGGCGTTCGGGCCATGCTCTTTGACGCGACCGGTGCGGCCCTCTCCAAGGCCTATGAGGAGTTTGACAGCATCTTTCCAAGCCCCTCGTGGGTTGAGCAGGAGGCCCCTAACTGGTGGACCACCACCTGCAAGGTGATAGGGCGCATGATGAGCGCTGGCCCATTTGACCCCGCGGACATCGCTGCGGTGAGTGTGACCAATCAGCGAGAGACCGTGGTCCCAATTGATGAGAGTGGGCGACCTCTCAGACGTGCCATCGTGTGGCAGGACCGAAGAACGGTTCCGCAATGCGACAGGATTCGTGAGGCCGTCCCCGTTGAAGAGATATATCGCATCACGGGTCTGACGGTCGATCCGTACTTCACGGCGCCGAAGATACTCTGGATCAAGGAACACGAGCCGGAACTATTCAAGGCCACGTACAAGTTCCTTCTCGTCCACGACTTTGTGATCTTCAAGATGACGGGTGCCACGGTGACCGATTACTCTAACGCAAGTCGAACCATGTTGTTCGATATAGGTCGGGCGGAGTGGTCAGGTCGCATGCTTGATGCTCTGGAGATTCCCCGGGAGAAGCTCCCGGACCCCGTGCGCTCAGGTGAGGTTGTGGGAGAGTTGACCGAGGCGGCTGCAAGGCGCTGTGGTCTTGCTGCTGGTACGCCAGTGGTCGCGGGCGGCGGAGACCAACAGTGTGCAGCGCTTGGTGTCGGTGTCGTTCGCGAGGGTATGATAAAGGCCACAACAGGGACGGGCAGCTTCATGCTGGCCTACTCAGAGGCACCGCGCCTCGACTCCCAGCGCAGACTTCTGTGCAGCCGGCACGTTGTAGGCGACGCGTTTGTGGTAGAGGCCAGCATGTTCACGACGGGTGCGGCCCTGCGGTGGTTCCGCGACAATCTCGGTGTTGAGGAGTGTGCGAAGGCACAGGAGCGAGGCGTGGATCCGTACGATGTCATGGCCTCAGAGGCCGAGGGCATTCCAGCGGGGTCGGAGGGCGTCATTCATATCCCACACTTTGTTGGTGCTGGTGCTCCGTATTGGAACCCTCACGCAAGAGGTGTGTTTGCTGGTCTTGCTCTGGGTCACACACGGCAGCACATGATTCGCTCAATCCTTGAGGGTGTTGCTTACGAGCTGCGTACCAACCTCGAAGTGGTCAGAAGCCTGGGCCTAGAGGTCTCAGAGATGCGTGTGACAGGTGGTGCTGCCCGCAGCGAGGTGTGGATGCAGATTCAGGCTGACGTACTTGGTGTGCCTGTAATCAGAACAGAGGTTGAGGAGGCAACTGCACTTGGCGCCGCGATACTCGCCTGCACTGGCGTAGGCATCTTCAGTTCCGCCGCGGTGGCAGCGGAGTCCATGGTCCGAACCCGTCAGGCATTGGAACCAAGGCCTGAGAACAGGGCCGTCTATGACAAGGCGTTTGAGAGATACAGGCGGCTATACGCAGCCATTGCTGACATGCAATGGAACTAGCTCAGGCCGCGTAGATTGCCATCTTGTTGCCCTTATCGAGGACCATTATCTTCACCTGCGGGTCCTCCTGAATCCACTCATCGATGACCCCCTGTGGGTCGTCGACTTTCTGAAGATGCACGGCCTCGACGGTTTCGCGATCCAGTTCTGTGTACATCTTGACTGCTGAAACGCGCTTGAGAAGTTCGGCGAACTTGTACGCCTTGTGTTCGTACAGGTGATACTTCCCCTTGATGGCGGCAATCACCTCATCAATCGGTGCCGTGAGCTTCTTGTAGAAGTTCTCGACGGCCTTCTCTGGTGCCACTCCATCACGGCACTGAGCCACGAAGAGTATCTCTCCGCCATCGGAAACAGCGTTCTTGGTGAGTTCCAACGCCCGTTGAGCATGGTAGAGGCTCTTGTCCTGCGGATAGCCCCCGGGAGAGACCACAATTCGCGGCACGGTCTCAACGGTAAAGGCCGCGATCTCGTCGAGGACCTCTATGCCTCTGGCTATGACCGGCTCCAGAGTGCCTGCGTCGGCCCAGACCAGCTTCTTGTCTGCAGTGACGACTGAGAGTGTGAACACCTGAGCCCCCTTTGTGATGATTTCTGTGGCCTCCCTCATGTCATCTGCGAGGGGATTGTCCCTTCGCTCAGGGTTCGGGTGGAACGGGTGAACGCCGAACGTGGAGCGAGGATCAAGGGCCATGGCGTGGTTTGCCTCAATAGTCTTGAAGGCACAGATACCGGGGAGAAAGTCCTTGAGTGCATTGGAGTAGCCTGCGAAGTAGTGAGCCTTCATGTCAGCCAGTGCCACATAGACATCATGTCCGATGGCATCTCTCTCAACAATGACCGGTGTCCCCCTGCTCGTTGTGCCAAGGTCTACCATGTCGGGCTCATAGCAGTCGTGAATCTTGACACGATATCTAAGCCTGTTCTCCTCTGCGGCTCGTTTTATCATCCCCACAATCTCGTGGTTGAGAGGGTGGTCCACGACATGGGAACCAGTGGTCACAATGAACTGTACCCCATTGGCGTCCCTGAGAAGAGGCGCAACGGCACTGATGAGCTCCCAGTGGGGCTCGTCTCTCGTATGGTCCTCAACAAGCACGCAGACACTCTTGCTCTTCACCAAATCCTCGAGATGCGGTCCGTGAGGATTGTGGAGCACACGTTCTAGTTCGGCCTGCGTGTCGGGCAGGGTCTTGGTCTGTCGAGGCGTCACCACGCCTGCTAAGTTCTCGTCGGGGATATCAAGTTCGATCTTGTCGTCGCCATAGGTAACCTTGACTCTCATATCTCTGGGCCTCGCTACACAAGTGGTGAGTCTATCCAGAAAAGGCTTCGGCCTTATGCACATCGTGCGCCTACATCGGAC
>QMYR01000058.1 GCA_003662765.1 Candidatus Thorarchaeota archaeon | reverse complement strand
TGTCGAAACCCCATGGCGTCGTGAAGTCACCAGTAACAGACGCAGAGGTGTAGTGATTGCGAATGGTCACATCGAACGAGTAGCCGTCGGGAGCATAGTAGTGATTGCTAGCCATGACCACACTCAGTGTGACGGTCTTGGTGCCCACCGCCCACGAACTCGTCGGCAGAGTGACGTCGAACGATGTTGCGGGATTTTCGGAGTGCGAACCACCGGACCATGTGAATGTCATCGATGAAACGTCTGCAATGGCCACGGTCTGACCAGTGTCGGTGTCGATTATGGTGACCGTGAGCGATGTGTCAAAGCCGTAGGGCGTTGTGAGGTCGCCACTCACAGACGCTGTTGTGTAGTGGGCCCGAAGAGTGAAGGTCACGTTAACACTTGCATCGTTGACATAGGCTCCGGACTTGGTCGCATTGAAGATGAACCAGTGGTCACCAATCGAGAGCCCACCACTTGAAACTGAGATGTTGTACATCCCATTGCCTTGAGCCACAACGTTGACGGGGGTACCATTCCCGAATGTGATCGTGGCCCCTGTGATGGGGGTGTCGTCGTATGTATCGCGAAAGACCAGAGTCGCCGTGAAGTCTTGGCCATACGGGGTGCTTGTCACGTTTAGGTACGTCAGCTCAGTTGGATGATAGAGGTCAAGATAGAATGTCAGTGTTGCATCATTGTAGTAAGGATGAGAAGAGTAGACAACAAGGGCCCATCTCTGATTAGTACCCAGATCCGTTGTATTCATAGCAATGCCATATCTTCCCGTCCCATAGTCGTTTAGCGTGACGTCATACTCGGATCCTGAGGCAGACCAGTTCATCTTGACCGTCGCACCGGACACCTTTCCTGACGTGAGGTCATCGGTCAACTCGACCTCCACATAGAGCATCTCACCGGCCGTCCTCACAGACACGCTATCACTTATGGCGTCACCTGGCGAGATTAGATTTAGCGACGAGTCGTGCTTGACCGTGAACTGGCGCTCATAGAGTCCTGTTCTATTGTCCACACCAGCGCCGGTGTCATTGTAGAACACCCGTGCAGTCCATACTCCAGCTGCTGCGCCAGTCATGGCCTTCGTGAATGTGTTCTGGAATAGGGTGCGTTGCTGTGTGGTTCCCGATGTGACGAAGGATGTGGCGTCGTCCTGGTTCGTGTATTCTGTGGATATCCATGAGGTGGCCTTTGAACCCAGCCCGATCCGTACCTCATCAATCCGGCCGTCAAAGAAACCACTCCCAGATGGAATCTCATTTGTGTCGGCTTCACCGCCGCCAATCCCCCACGCACCCGAGAAACTCAAGTTGCCAGTTGATAGCGTACCGATACTTGTTCCGGAGGTCACGTCGTTGCCGTTGATGAAGATCTTGCTCTTTGAAGTGTCCGAGGAGTTGAAGTAGACTGTGAAGTAGTACCATCCGGTATTCCAAGAAGTTGTGCTTGTCCAGACATACCGAGCGGCACCGCTGTTCTCCACCTTGAACACCATCGAGCCGTCTGGAACGCCGACGCCGTAGTCTGTACCCACGAGAGCGACATGCATATTGTTGCTCGTTGTCAGATACTTCTCCACCAATATCATGGTCTTTGGCGATGATGAACCGAAGGCACTATCAAGCTTGAACCAACCAGAGATCGTGACCGAACCAGAGGGGTTGAGTCCTTCAGTCGAGTTGACTGTGATAAAGTCATCAGAACCATCAAAGTTCTGCCCGTAGACGATCTTGGCGTTGACTCGAGAGGTCTCACGCTGGTTCGCGTCGTAGCCGCCGCTTGTGGAGTCATAGAACACTGTGGTGTTTATCTCGTCAGTGGCACTCTCGTCAAGATGCCACACTGCCTCGTAGTTGTCGGTCCATACTTCGTCTGGACGCTCTTGCGGACCCACAATGGGGTTTCCATAATACATCGTAATGGTGGTGTCGGTCGTGCTTGACAGGTTAGCTCTCACCCACGCCAAGAGATGCGCGTGAGTGGAGTTATAGTTCTGTGAGAACAGTTCGAGCTCATGTGCGAGGATGCGGCCATTCTGCACAAATAGGATGTCATCTCCGTCAGCCTGAACCTTGATTGAGTCGTGGAGGTCCGAGTCGTACAACTCAATCAATACGGGGAAATTAGTCAGGTCCCCGTCCACATTCGAAGATGAGATTGTGAGGCTCTTTCGATACTGGAAGCCGGGCACCTCGTGGGTGGTCGCTCCAGTGATGGCGGTGGAGGTCCGATACCACTCGGTGCCGGAGGGGTCCACCAGCACGAGGTTCACAGAGGCTCCAGTGATCCATGGCGTCGTGGCACGAACGGCTAGGGTGTCGGTCGTCTGGAGTGTGACTGTTTCTCCCAGTGTGCCGCCGCCAATCCCGACATCAACCCCAGACACGTAGTTGGAGGCCTCGAAGTCGATGTGCCATACGCCGAACACATCCAATGCTGAAGCACGAATGGTGACCTTACCACTAGAGTAGTACCAATCAGTGAGATAGGTCTTCGTCTGATTCAGAGGATTGCGCACCGCGATGGGGCGCCAGTCCGGTTGTGGGAACCGCACACTCACATCAGTGACCGCAGTCCCGTTAGGTGCCTCAATCAACACGTCCGCCGTCCACTGGACGTTGGACGCATTCTCGACGTAGAACGACGTAGAACATTGATAGTTGCCATCGATAGACTGGCCTGACCCCGTCAAGGAGCCAGCAACTGCTGCACCCAGTCCGACAGGGACACCGCGATTTGTGATTCTGGTGTCAATGCCCGTTGCCGGGCCTGTCGCGGGAATTGTGAATAATGCAACAAGTAGCACCACTACTGGATAGAGCCTCTTCATTAGCATGGACCTCCGTCTCTCACATCTGACTGTGTTCTCGTAATCGCTTCAGATTCGACTAGCAGAGTCACGAAACAATTGGAATCGATTCCGGCGCATCCTTTTGAAGAATAGTCCTGTGAATTGAATCGACAAATAGGGAAACTGGACGAATTCTCGAAGGGTCGGGGCGATGTGCGTGCGGTTCGAGGTCTGGAGTAAGTCATAAACAGATAGCCTAGCCTCGCTAGTAATCCCAACCCCTTCTCGTGCATGCACATCTCTCCGGGACACACAGAGCAGGGACTGCCCGGCATCCCGAGTGCAAATGGGGCAAAGGCTCTCAAATACTTACGGTGTATAAACTGCGAATGAAATTACTAGAGCACCGATTATTCAACGAGGAGTCAGCACGGCGACCACTGGCGCATCGTACTCCGCACAGGAGAGGCTATAGTGTTTGAAGATAGTCAAGGTAACCGACAAAGCTGTATCCCAAGCGATCTCGGAGATCGGCCAGGATATCAAGCATGTTATTGTTGCGATGATCGAGAGGATGAACCGCAATCTGGAGGGGGCCGCCAAGCTCCATCTCTACCAGCGCCGTGTCTAGATTCAGTCTACTCGACCCAGAGCTGATGATTCGGTCGGCAACTTGGAACCGCCGGCCCTCGCCCAAGACATTCACTGTGTTCTCTATGACACAGTATCTCATCCCGAGGTCTTTGGCAATCGCGGCGAGCCTCGACGGCGCAGTCCAGGACGGTGGGACCACCCCAGGTGGCGTCTTCCCGAAAGTTCTTGTGAACAGCGTAACGGCGGTCTTCATTCGCGACAGCAGCCGATCTGTCTTGAGACGCCTGAACTCGTGAGGAGCCCCCGACTTGGTGACGTGCGTGTAGCCATGTATCGAGAGCTCTTTGCCCAAGGAAGCAAGGTATTCGGCAAACACATTGTGACGCTCGAACGTGTTGGCCCTCCTTAGACCGTAGAATGGAACCACGAGCAGGGTGACACTGCTGATCCCGAGGTCTTCGAGAAGGTCACATGTTGTCACAATGTCATCTTCAAAGGCCGGGGTCACCTCATGGAGAGAGAGCAGTACAGTCTGATCACGTATGCTCTCTATCACCCGCACCATCAAATCACCAGCCCGTACGCACGAAGATGACTGTGCGCTGCCTATGCATCGGGGGAGGACTGCAAATGCCCCTCTATATCCTGCTCAACCATTGTCTGTAGGCAAGATCCACATCGCGCTCTGTGATCGTCTTCCGATCGGCGACTTCCGTTATCTCAGCTGCCCTCTTCGCCAAGTATATGCCAATCTCCTCAAGTATCTGTGCAAGCCTCTCAGCGCCCTTGTCACTCACCCGGTTAGCACCGGCCTTTCTTATGAGGCGGTCAACGGGCGCAACGGGGATTATCCTGTCCTTTCGAGAACGCGGCAACTTCTATCTCACCTCAATGCTGTGCAAACGGCACTATCGACGTCACTCGGGCTAGTTCTCTATTAAAGGCATTGGCATCGCAATGTGATGGGGAGAGTAGGGCGCCACATGGAACAACCTCTGAGATTGTCAACTACGGCGCCCACGTACCAACACGACCTCTGAGCGGTCTACCACTTCGGCTGGTGAAAGCATGCCAGCGGACTCTTCAGCCTCGATGATACTCCCGAGTGTGACCTCACTCTCATCTCCTATCTGTGTGGCTATCCCGCAAGCGTGGCATGTATCAGTCTGGCACGATAGGCCGAGCTCCACAGCCTCCCAAGTCACTTGCACCACGTCATCTCCTGCACACGGAGTGAGAACGGGAACACCACCGACTGCCTCAGCAATTGTCTGGAGCTGCTGCAGGCCTCCTTGCTGGCCCTCACCAATCATGTCGCCAGTCACAATCGCGTCAGCGTCCTCTCTACGAAGAACCTCACGAGCTACACGAAGTATGCTGCGCCGACACAGGAGGCAGGCCAAGGTGCGGCCAAGCTCGCTTAGCAGTCTGGTTTCCCTACGATACGGCACCGCATACAGCAGCACATCATAGTTGTAGATGTATCTCGAGAGAGCCTCGACCTGACTTCGTACTGTGGCCCGGAGAACCGAGCTGTTACCGGATGTGTCGAACAACAACCACACGGGCACACACCCACGACGCATGATGCGATATGCAGCAACAGCCGAGCTCGCATCTCCTGTCACAATGCACACGACAGGGCCCTGAGAACCTGTGGGCATCCCTCCGACGCCCGGCACGGTTTCGGTGAAGATATACGATGACTTGTCGCGTACCTCTACGTAGATGATCTGATCTGGGCTCCTCAGGTTGACTCTCAGATTCAAATCATCCAGCTCATTCAGGATTCTTGCGCCGAGCTGCTCCCGGATCTCTTGGCTTGTGAAACTGTGCTCTCCCATCCTCCGTGCGCCGACCGCAAAGGACAGACCTGGCCCGAAAGACTCGCGTGCCACGGCAACGCCGGTCTCAAGTATCGACTCCATAGTTGCATCAGTGACGACGACCGGGGACGTTGAAACCACCCCGAAGATGGATGAGATTACGGTCGCGGCACGCTTGGCACTCTTCGACTCTACGAAGATGCGCCCGAACTCGACTCGGATATTTGAGAAGGGTATGTCATGCTCCCGAAGAGCGGAGCGTATGTGGCGTGCAAGGAGCCTACTCATACGCCTTCTAGTCTGGCGTGACTTAACGCCAATCTCACCGTACCTCACAAGCACGGCCGTGTGTTCGACTGTCATCCGGTCCCTCTCGTCCTACCGAGGCGGATATCTCGAATAAATGGTTCTGACGTGGCACAGTCGGCAGGATGCGGTCGGCAAAGAGCAGTAGCGCAATCAAAACAACTATGAGATACGCGGTCCGTGAAGACTTGGCTGTCACATGAAGGTCATTGGCGTCGATGTCGGTGGAACGTTCACCGACATAATCTTGGTGAGCAGCGATCCCAGCCGCTACTATGTGCACAAGGTCCCCTCGACACCCGAAGCACAAGAGCGTGCTGTGGTCCGGGGAATAAGGGAGATTCTCCACCGCACTGGCACAGAAGGCTATGAGATAGACTTGATAGTGCACGGGACCACGATTGCGACAAACGCGATGCTTCAGCGCAAGGGAGCAAGGGTCACGCTCTTGACGACGGAGGGGCTCGAGGACGTAATCGAGATTGGTCGCCAGAATAGAAACGAGATCTATGCTGTGCACGCCAGCCGACCAGAACCCCTTGTGGACCGACAACATAGGATCGGTGTGAGCGAACGTATAGGTGCCGACGGCAAAATCATCGTACCACTGACGGATGAAGAGGTTGCGAGGGTCGTACGTCTTGTCAGCGAACAGGACGGCAATGCCGTGGCTATCGCGCTGCTGTTCTCATTCAAGAACCCCTCACACGAGGAAACATTGCTTCAGGCTCTCAGAGGACCGAACGACAGGTATGTGGTGGCGTCATCACACGTCCTACCAGAGTTTCGAGAGTTTGAACGGACTTCTACGACTGTGCTTGAGGCCTATCTGGGGCCGGTCGTAGTCGGCTATTTGGAGAAACTTGATCGCGAGATTAGGAGCGTCTGCCCGCGTGCAAGACTGACCGTGATGCAGTCGAATGGCGGCACCAGGCTGTGTTCTCAGACAAGGGGGCACACAATCGGCCTTGCTCTGTCCGGTCTCGCAGGGGGCGTCATGGGGGCTTGGGAGGTTGCCCGCAGGGCCGGAGTGAACAGGTTGATCTCGCTTGACATGGGTGGCACAAGTTGTGACATTAGTGCAATAGACGGCGGCGTCGTGGTGCGCCCGGACAATGAAGTCGGGGGCCTTCCACTCCGCATTCCCTCGGTAGATGTCAAGACAATCGGTGCCGGAGGAGGAAGCATCGCATGGATAGACAACGCAGGAATCCTTCATGTGGGCCCCCAGAGTGCCGGCGCGGATCCAGGGCCAGCTGCCTACAACCTCGGAGGAACTGATGCCACAGTCACCGACGCGAATCTGGTGCTGGGACGACTCAATCCGTACTACTTTCTCGGCGGAGAGATTGAGATCAGCATGAAACATGCGCGCCGTGCGGTTAGCAGACTGGCGAAGGAGTTAGGAATGAGCACCGAGGAAACTGCCCTGGGAATAGTCAAGATATCGAGTCACAACATGATGCAGGCAATCAGGGAGGTGACTGTGGAGAGAGGGCATGACCCCCGGGACTACATGCTCGTGCCTTTCGGTGGCGCCGGCCCAACACAGGCCGTGGACATAGCAGAGGCGTTGGGGATACATGCGATTCTTGTTCCGCCGTTTCCCGGGATAACCTCGGCGCTGGGACTTGTATGCACAGACCTGAGGGTTGACCTGATGCGGACGGTCTTGCTGATGGGACGAGAGGGGGACGAGAACGGTCTGAAACGAACGCTTGAGGAGCTGACGGATAGAGCAGTTCGCGGGTTGGTGCAACAGGGGGCAGACAGAGAGACCGTGAAGGTTGAGTGGCGCATTGACATGCGTTACCACGGTCAGTCCCATGAGATTACTATCCATGTCCCATTCCGCACCGAGAAACTCCTGAGTATATCCCGAGAGAGATTCGAACAGCGTCACGCCGCAATGTACGGCTATCGAATGGACGACAGGACAGTAGAGTGGGTCACCGCAAGGGTAGTGGCAACCTCGACTTGGAGTTCGCTCCCAGATCGTGTTCATCCGGCCAAAGAGCCCTGCGAACCAATCTCAGTCAGGGAACTCGTTCTGCCTGACACGGTTGAGGTCGACGCTGATGTGTATCGGCGCCCGGAGGTCGGTGTGGGCCAGCGGATTGAGGGACCTGCGATAATAGAACAGGTCGACACAACGACGTACGTCGGGCCGGGCTGGACAGCGGAACAGCGAGCCGACGGGACGCTCATGATGAGGAGGTCTGTGAACACATGATTGATGACCCGATTACCTTCGAGGTGATCAAGAACGCACTGATCTCGTGCGCAAGTGAGATGAGCCATGCCCTTCGAAGGACTGCCTTCAGTCCTAATATCAAGGAGAGAAGAGACTGCAGCTGCGCGGTGTTTGACTCCGAGGGGCGGCTTGTGGCTCAGTCAAAAGACATCCCAGTCCACCTCGGAGCAATGCCGATGTCTGTACGGGCTTGCATTGAGGCGGTCGGGAATAACCTCACCGAGGGGACAATGGCTCTCCTTAACGACCCCTACTCCGGGGGATCCCATCTCCCCGACCTCACGCTCGTCGCACCCGTGTTCCGCGATGGAGAACGCGTCGCATTTGTGGCAAACAGAGCACACCATGCTGATGTTGGAGGAATAAGCCCGGGATCCATGCCAGGGTTGTCAACAGACATTCATGAGGAAGGAGTCCTCATCGAGCCCAGAATCATTGTGAGGAACGGTGTTCTGCAGCGGAACACGATAGAAGATCTGCTTCGTGAAACCCGAACTCCCGACGAACGGCTCGGAGATCTCTCCGCGCAAATCGCTGCCAATACTGTCGGTGGAAGAAGGCTCCATGAAGTAATGAAGACACATGGCCCAACAAACGTCCTCGACACGTTTCAAGACCTTCGCGACTATTCGGCCGAGAGAATGAAAAACGAGATGATGCGACTCGATGGCAGGGAGGGCGAGTTCACAGACTTCATGGACAGCGACGGGGCTGGTACGTGGACTATTCCTATCTCGGTTTCGCTGAGATTTAAGAGGGGACACGTGCGCGTTGACTTTGGGAAGACATCCGAGCAAGTGATGGGGAACATCAATTGTCCCCTAGCATCAACGCTATCGGCGGTCTACTACGTCTTCATAGCGCTCTTCGGACATGATGTGCCTACAAACGAGGGCTGTTGGAGAGTCATCGATGTCAAGGTCCCACCGAGATCACTTCTCAATCCGGAATACCCCGCCGCGGTGTCTGCGGGGAACGTTGAAACCACACAGCGGATAGTGGATGTCGTGTTCGGCGCACTTGCCCAGATTATTCCAGACGAGGTCCCAGCGGCAAGTCAGGGGACCATGAACAACCTGACAATTGGGGGCACCGACCATCGCATGGGACGGGCATTCACGTTCTACGAGACCATCGCTGGTGGTGCTGGAGCTGTGAGGGGTGCCCATGGGGTCAGTGGCATCCACACTCATATGACGAACACCCTCAACACTCCAATCGAGGCCCTCGAGACCTCATATCCCCTGAGGGTTCGGAAGTACTCAATCAGGAGAGGAAGCGGTGGGCATGGCAAGTGGAACGGGGGTGATGGCATAGTGCGGGAGATAGAGATACTGGCAGACAAGTCCACAATCTCCATTCAGTCCGAGCGGCGCCACAGCAGCCCGTGGGGTCTGGCAGGTGGGGCGCCAGGCGCACCGGGTGACAACCTCCTTATATACGGGGGTCGCGAGTATAGACTTCAGTCCAAGTCAACCGTGATAGCGCCCGCGGGAACCGTGATCAGAATCGAAACCCCGGGTGGAGGCGGATGGGGAGCAGCAGAGGACATGTTCTAGTCCACCTCCCTCATACAGTCACGGCACAAACACCTACAACTTGATGGCAACGTTTCCGGTCACTGCATTGACCCTCATCGTCTTCGAGGTACCGCCTCCAGACACTGTGATATAGTACGTGGGCATGTAAAAGCCATCCAGTCGCTTGAACGTCAACGTGTGGCTGACCACTCGCTTCGCATCCTTCGGCTTTGCCCCCGCGACCTTGGCTACCTCCCGTACGACCTTCTCAATGGAGTTGAACTTGCCAGGTGTCACGCTGGCCTTCTTAATCCATGCGGCAGTGGCCTTCTTCTTTCCCGCCCCCTTGAGCACCCTCTCGAGGCTTCGAGCAGGGGCACCAGTGATTCCATCGAGCACCATTGAATCGGAGCGGGTCACGGAGAAGAGCTCGACCATGGTGAGCTTGATGGACCTACCAGGAATGTCCCTCCCCTTGCTCGGAGTGAGTATCTCTTTCCCGACCATCACTCCAGCCACTTCATTGTTGACGCCAATCTCCTGCACGCGCGGCCTAAGGAACTTGAGCTCGAGTTCGGCGTCGTAGATGCAGTAGAAGTCGTGCTTGAGTTTTGGACGACCGACCCTGACATCGTCGAGAGAAACACCAAGAATCTCGGCACCGTCAGAGCGTGCCAACTTGACTGCCTTCTCGGGGGTGATCTTGGCCTTGAAATAGTAGAGGGCCTTCTTCTTGTCCTTAATCTTCAGTTTCGCGCTGGCGCCTGTGAGTCTGAACAGTGAGGCCGATAGCTTCGGCTTCTTCGCCTTTTTCTTGGCCATGATGTTTCACGGCCAAACGATGCGCATCAGCGCTATTTGTTCTCTTTGGCAGACCTCATTTATGGGCGAAGGCGGCCCTTAGGGTCTCGCCAACCTCATAGATTCTCGCGAATCCGTATCTCTCGAACTGAAGGAAAGTTCCCTCTTTGATGTCACGTGCCGAGGGCTCTGCGAGGCCATCAATCACAGAGCCGTCAATCATCACAAGTTCAACCGGCACTGCACCATCACGCGGAATCCATTGGACAATCGGACCACCGATTGTACGGATCTCGTCCACCTCAAGACTGTGAAACTCTGCTTGGGGACTGTCGGACTTGCGAAGAACGAAGTTGGCAAGGTCCTTCATTCTGAACACGGATCCGTCATCAATCTTGTCGTAGTCAGTCCTCTGGACGCCCAATTCAATGCTACCGTCGCTACGTACAAGTGGGATTGTACGTACTCCTCTCTCGGGGAAGTCAGGGTGCACGGGGGGATGCGCCTCGCGAATGTCCTTCGGGAGGCCTCTCACGTCCAGCCAGACAGGCTCATGAACAAAGAAGATTCGAGGTGCCTCAGCGTCCCGCAGCCTTCTATTCTCGGAATATACGGCCTTCATTGAGAATGACACATCGACGATACTGAGGCCAAGGTCAAGCATCACTTTCCTGATAGCGTCGGGGTGGATTCCCCTCTTGGCAAGTGACTGAAGACTCCATGTGCGTGGGTCGTCCCAGCCACTGTATACGCCACTGTGAACCTCCACGCGCGACTTGCTCTTGCTCAGCTTGGCATCTTGAAATCGTAGCCTCCCGTAGTATATCAGCTCCGGGTGTTGCCAACCGTATATGTCCCAGATGTGCTGCTCGATCTTGCCCTCCTTCACGAGGTCCTTTCCCCGGATGATGTGAGAGATTCCAAGCTCATGGTCGTCGATGCCCCACGAGTACTCCAATAGCGGCCATACCCGGTACTTTGTACCAACCCGAGGATGGTCGGTCTCGGAGATTCTCAGGATGACATGGTCGCGCATTGCTGGGTCGGGGTTGTCCATTCCCGTCTTCAGACGGACCGCTGCGCCACGCTCGGGATATGTCCCGTCCAGCATCTTCTCCCAGCGAGCGAGATTCTCCTCCACGCTGAGATCTCGACACGGACAGGCCCGGCCCTTGGCCTTGTACTCCTTTCGCCAGACATCCGCGTCGCAGTCACAGACGTAGGCCTCGTGGCGCTTGATGAGGTCGACAGCATACTTGTAGAACAAGTCCAAGCGGTCCGACTTGTACACAGTTTCGTGGTACTCGACGCCAAGGTATTCCAGACCCTCGGGGATGAGATCGTATGCCTCAGGCTCAACCTGCTTCTCAGCCGAGCCAATGGTGTCATCAAACACCAGTATCAGTTTGCCATTGTATCGTTTGACGTAGTAGTCGTTCAGTATGACCATGCGTGCATTGCCAATGTGCAATGGTCCGGAGGGAAATGGCGCAAGCCGCATTACAACCTGGGGCCACTTGTCAATGTTGGGCAGCTCTGGAAGACCCTTACTCTCGGGCACCACGGTCTCAGGGCGCTCGAGCAGCTCGGGTGCAATCTCTTGGAGCTCGGCTCGTTGTTCCTCGAGCGACATGGCGCCAATCTCTTCCACCAGACGATCAACTATGGCCTTGACCTCCCGCGCACGGGACCTCAGCTCTGCTCGAGAGCCAAGCAGGGCACTCATCACGGACTTCACGCTGGGGCGCCCCTCGTATTTCACGGCATTCTCCAACACTGCCTTTCGGACTTCTAGCTCAAGGTCGCTCACACGAACCAGCTCCGACGGTGACTCAGAAGGTGAACATTTAACTTTGACCTCGTAGGTCCGCAGAGCGCCTTCTCCGGCTCTTGAGAACGCTTATTTGGGCCCTCGTGAGAGTCTAGGCCATCTATCTCAGTAGGTGTGTAGGTTGTCCGAACTCAAATGTTGCAGGCTCTGCCCTGCCTATTCGACATGTACACACAAGGGCGAGTGCTGTCCCGAATGCCCGTATTTCGATCCCGAGGAGGGGATCTGCCTCGCCCCAGAGTCCGCAAAGAAACCGAGGAGGATTCGAGCTCGGGTTGAAAAACCCAAAGAGGTTGACCCAGAAACATTCCTGTTTGAAGATGACGAGGAGGAAGAAGAGGTCATCGAGGTGAGGAGTAGTTTTGACCTCGATGATGAGTTTGAAACCGAGATTGACGAGGACTTCGACGAGTGGTGATCTGCTACCTTCGAATTGCGAATGGTCAAGGACTAGGCGTGACGGACAGGAGATTGTAGAAGTACAGACTCATCAGAGCAAGTGCAACGACGACAAGAATGGACGCATTCGTCACGAGCCAGCCACGAGCAGCACGCTTGGAAATCTTGATTGGACCAAGAGGCTTCAGACCGGTGGGTGCCTTGCTATGAGGATCGTGCGCCCGCCAGAGAATCTCCAAGGGGCTTGCGTGGCTAGGGAATATGTCCAAGTATAGATGACTCGCATAGCCGAGAAGAAAGAGTGCCACTATGTAGTACTCAAGACCAGCTCCAACCTTGAATGAGTAGTTTGTGACAATCGTGAGAGCAACGTTTACCAGTGTGACCAACGTGATCAAGATGGGGAGCAGGGCAGAGTGAAATATCACGTTACGATGCTTGGAAATCCCAAGGAGAATTATGTCCCAGTCGGGGACAAGCGCTCCCGTGATTGTGATCAGGGCGCCCATAGTGATTGACAGATTGCCAATGATTGGGATTCCTAGTGTCCACAGGTAGATGGCCGAGCCGCCCAAGGACCCAACGCAAAATGTGATGAATGCAATGGCACTCACTGCACCACGGTTACTTGTTGTTCGGTCCTCTTCCTTATGTGGGGCTTTCCAATAAAGCAGCGGGACGGAGATTATCGTGAGAGCAGCTCCGCCAACAAAGTAGTACA
>QMYR01000057.1 GCA_003662765.1 Candidatus Thorarchaeota archaeon | reverse complement strand
GAGGTACCTTGAGTTTGTATCTATCATGGCACCTACCCGACGGACTTCACGAACCTCGATGATAAGATAGTCATCCATGCAAGGGAAAAGGGCATCCGGATACAGGAGCTTGCAGCCCGATTTCCCGCAGAGCATTACCAGATAACACGAGAATTGAACATCAAGGCAGCCACAGTAGACTCGTGCGCCCCCGAGCACAAGGGATTACATAGTTGACCTAACCCAAGAGATCCTCGGATGTTCCAGTTCTTGTTCCAACAGGTGACGGAGACTCAGATGGTAATGGCGAAAATACCCTGTCCATCTCTCCGGACTCCCGGAACCCAACAGTCTTCGTAAAGAAACAGACCACCTCATGATGGCATTGGCAAATGAGAGAAACCTGACGGTAGTGTTATAGGAAAGACCCGGATGTGCAGAACACCTAAGATTCCGTGCGTGTGCGACGAACTCAACGCTGCGCGCATCAGGTTTCTTGACCTGCCAGACCAACAGGGATACGGAGGATAGGAAGACGAGCGTTGGGATGGGTCGAACTGGCTCCACAAGAACGGAGTCTCCACTCGTTGACAGCTGCTGACAGTCCCCACCTGATTAGAACCAAAGCCGGAATGGCTTGGCCGTCAGCTAGCAATGTCAGACATGGTCTGTCAAATCAGCCCTGCTTTCTGCGCGAACTTGCGATAGCCCTTCATGAGGAGCTTGACGATGTTGAGTCGGAGGTTGAACTTGATCCACTCGTCCTCGGTAGGCTCCTTGAAGAACTTGCCAAACTGGGCGGCGTACTCGTCCTCACTCTCGAACGTGATCAACCGCTCCACGGCCGCCCGGGAGAATGTCAGCTCTACATCAGGATTCTCCGCGCGTACGGGCCTCACCTCGATTGCACGTTTGCCCGTGATTAGTACATGGAACCTGTCCCCATCGATGTCGTAGTCAATCACCGCGCCCTTCTTCAGGCCGTCGAATATCTTGGGGTGCTTACGCAGATACGCCATGAACTGTTCCTTCAATGGGTTCTCGGCTTCGCGGCGTTCGGCGCGCTCGACGACGAATGGCAGAACAAACGTGGGGAGGTCTATGATGGGCATCTCGCTCCCTACGAACATCGCGCCATCCGTCAATCCCCTGTGGCTGAACGAACATGCGGTGATTAGCTCCTGCGCACCCGTGGCCTCAGCCTCAGCAATGCGATTTGCAGCCACCCGGTCCGCCAGCTCACCATATGTGCTCTTTACACCCCCGCCAGAACCGCAGCAGTGCGCGTACCGTCGGTTGGTCTCCATCTCGACCAACTCAAGGTTGGCCACGGCCTGCAGCACTCTGCGGGGGGCCTCATAGACCTCGGCGTGGCGGCCAAGATGACATGGGTCATGATACGTCACTCGAATGTGTTCGGGAGCCTCAAAGGCCACGCGTCCCTCCTGAATAAGGCGGTCAATGTATTCGGTTATGTGCAGTACCTCGAAGGGGTAGGAGTATCCCTCCTTCGGAACATCAATCTTCCATGTGCGGAAACACCCAGCACAGGCTGTGACCACAGTCTTGGCGCCTGTCTTCCTTATCGCCTGGATGTTGTGCTTGGTCAGATCACCAAAGACTCTCGTCCTGCCGAGCCTCAGCAAGACTGAGCCGCAGCACTCTTCGTCCTCGAGAATCGTGTAGTTGACACCAATCTTGTCGAGGAGCTCCACGGTTGTCCGGGCAATCTCCTTCTCACGATAGGCACTAGTACATCCGACAAAATAGACGACCTCAGCCTTCTCAGGCCACTCCCGGTCGCCAAACAGTTCCAGTCTCTTGTCCCTCGGTTCTTTGTAGGGGTTGCCATTCTCGACAATCGACTGTTCTATCGCGACATGCTTGGGAACGTCAAAACCTGCAGCGACAAGATCGCGGCGCAGGGCCTCGACCATCTCAGGTAGCCTGATTCCGTCCGCGGTCGCCATGCATGCGTCCTGACAGCTTTTGCAGGTGGTGCAGGTGTATGCCCAGTCAACTATGTCCTGATTGATCTCAAGAGTTCCGTCGAGAAGGTCATTCATTATCATGATTCGCCCTCGAGAGGCGTAGCTCTCGAACCCGAGGACATTCTTCACAGCACACGGGAAGTATACATCGCGATGCGAGGCCACAATCTTGTCTGCAAGTGAGCAGTCGCCACATCTGGCGCACAGCCAGAGTTCATCTTGGTACTTTCGAAGATTCGCCAGCTCCACTTTGTCACACCCCCTCGAAGACATGAGGATTGAAGATGTTGTCAGGATCGAGGGCACGCTTGACAGTCCGATAAGTGTCAAGGAATGTCTTGTCGGTCCTAGCTAGCACACGGTTCTCCCAGAGCATACCGCTCCAATACGGACAGCCGCCGGTCTCAATAATCACATCAAGCATCTCATTCCAGACCCTCAGCACTTCATCCATGCGATCTCTGTGAGGAGTGAATATCGTGAACCATCCTGTTGTGTAAGCCCTCTCTGACCCGAGACAGCTGGCAATCCACTTGACACCATTCTTGGGCATGTTGTATTTCTTGAAAATCGCCCACAGTCTCTTCATCACGATTGGGACAGAGGGGATGGGTCGCAGATGGCAGGTGTTGAGCCAGAAGCCATTATTGAACAGTGGCTGGACCAGATTGAACATCTCGCCCCAGTGCATCTGCGAGGCGAAGTTCCCTAGGTCCTTTGCCCCATGTTTCAAAGCGACTTCTCGAACAATCTCCATCTTTCGTCGCGCGAGGCCCTCGTCGTCCTCCTGAACGACTGCTGCGAACATGGCATTGATCTCAGGATGGCTGTCAAGAAAGCCGGGGAAGAACGTGTCCGTCGACTGTCGGTCGGCCAGGAGATTGAGCTCTTCTGTGAGACCTCGTTTCTGAATCTCTAGGAACGCGGCAGTGGCATCTTCAAGGGTCTTGAACCCGAAGTCCCCGAATGCGAGGTGCTCCGCCTTTGGATATATCTTCAGAGTGACCTTTGTCTTGACGCCGAGCGTTCCGTAGTCACCGAGGAACAGGCCTGTCAGATCATTGTACGCGGAGTAACGGCCGAACAGCTGCGCATCAGGGTTCCAACCCGTCCCGGTGCGCAGTATCTCACCATTGGCCAGCACAACCTCCAGAGATACCACACCCTCATTGGCGGGACCAAACTTGGAGGCCGCATATCCAATACTATTGCTACTAATGGAGCCGGCAACTGTGCCTACGTTTCCCCCGTACGGTCCTCTGAAGCCCAGCTTGTATCCGCGTTCGTCCAACCGATGAATCAGCTCCGCCCAACGAAGACCAGCCTCAACGGTGACAGTCATGACATCCTCGTCCAATTTCACAATGTTATCCATCTTCACCATGTCAAGCATCACAGCATTCTTCACTCGGGGAAGACATGCACCACAGATGCCATTCCGACCGCCAGCGCTCACCAAGGGGACCTTGTGTGCGGCGCAGAGTCGCACAATCGCCTGTATTTCTTCCACACTCTCGGGCATGACAACGATGCCGGGACGTTCAGCAGTGAGATGTGAGGCATCCTTGCTGTACGATGAGATGATCACCTGATTGTCGTTGACTCTATCCTCACCCACTATGCCGACGATGTCGTCGTAAAGAGGATGGCTTCTTGCTGGCCGCACGATATTCATTACCAGACCTCGTCCCCGGGCGCGGCAATTCGAGCTTAAGTACTCAACGGATGGAGTTCGTGGACTGTCGAACTAATCAGACACGCCGAGTGTGCGGCATGGGCTGTCGTAGCGGGGTTACTCAGTAGCGTGCGCGTCGTCCGTTTCGTCCGATGGATTATCATCCTCCGAGTCCGTAACAGACTCCCGATGTTCGTAATCCTCCGGTACAGCGACCGCCTCGTCCGCATGCATGTCCCTGCTCTCAGCGACTCATACGTTCGTATCGCCGTCCTCTTTTTTCGCAGGCGACGGACAACTCTCGGTACTCCGGTCACAATCTTGGACGAGATATAAGGTATCAAAACTAGGAACAGCACGGGGAAGAGGATGATGACTGCAAGGGAATAGCTACCAATGAAGTCGAGAGTCGAGGCTGTTGTTGCACCCACCACGATGAGAAACATCAGAAATCTCGTTCGAATGGATGTGCCAATGCGCTGGATGAGCAGCTGCGTTCCTCCTCCACGACACTCGGGGGCGTGCCAGCAGACCTCAACTGGCCAATCCTACGGAGTCCCTTGCTTATCTCGCGATAGAGGTTGACAACGACGACGACAATGCTGCTCACGTACGTGCCGAAGATCGTTAGCAGAATGGCGGAGACTGCGATGTCACCCAAGCGGAACATGTTCTCAAGTATGTACACCTGGAACAGCTCTACGTAACGGCGACATTCCATTTCTGATAGATCATTCCGGGGACTAGTGCTAGGTGCCACAGCCCTGCGGCTATCCGCCTGCGGCTGACCTTACCTATGAGAAAGATGGCGGAATAGGCATCACGATAGAGCCAAAGGCCATAGAGAAGGACAGAGAACCCAATGAGCGTCAGTTGAAGTCCAGTTTTGATGAGCTTCGAAGATGGCATGTGAAACAAGTCCATCGAACAACACATGGTCACCATGCAACCGGACATCTTGATGGCCTATCGATGTCTGGTATGGGCCGCGGCGACCAAATATCCTGTCGAGCAGTATTCTATTCGTACTAGGGTTTACGTTGCCAAGTTGTTCGGTTTTTCGACTCGCCCGACGAATAGTATGAATGAGCATTCTGGAACAGATTGTTCGAAATTTTTGAGCTCACTTACGGGGGACTGCGGCGGGCGTCACCGGACTGGATAGTAGCAATCCTCACGGCCTAGGTACGCTTATGTGCCAGCTGACACTCACACACTCCTGTGATTGTGCGGTGAAACGGATAGGAGTAGTATTGGGACGAGGAGGACACACAGCGCAGACATTCGCCCTTGTGGATCTTCTTGGTCCAGACTTTGAGTACCTGTACTTCATTGGTGTGCTCGACCAGCTGACTCCCAAGAAGATCAAGATCCCTGGCCGCGTGCTGCCGGTCCTACCTCCCAGACTACTACCGCAGGACTCCAAGATTATGTCCGTCGTTCGCACGGTCGTCACTCTCTTTCTGTCATTCATGTATCTCTTCGTGCTCAGGCCAGCGGTCGTTGTGAGTTGCGGAACTGGTCTTACAGTCCCAATCTTCTATGCGGCGCGATCGCTCGGTGTAAAGACCGTGTTCATAGAGAGCATGTCTAGGGTGACCGAGCTGTCAATCACTGGCAGGCTACTTCTTGGCAAGACTGACCTGTTCGTTGTTCAGTGGCCCGAATTGGCCAAGAAGACACCTGGCGCAATCTACGGAGGACAGTTACTATGATCTTCGTGACTGTTGGCACTGCTCACTTTGATCCACTGGTTGAAGAGATGGACAGACTAGTCGCACACGGCGCAATAGCCGAACCAGTGGTAGCTCAGATAGGGAGGGGGTCCTATGTGCCGAGAAACATGAGGTACTTCAGATTCCTGCGCTCGCTTGAACCAGCGTATAGACGAGCCGATGTGATTGTCAGTGCGGGGGGCGCGGGCACAACGATGGAGTGTGTGAAGCGAGGTCTGAGGCTGGTCGTGGTAGAAAATACAACACTGATGGAAGGACACCAAGCCCAACTCATTGGCGAGATGGCCAGACGAGGGCATCTCATATGGTGCAAGGATGTGTCGCAGCTGGCAGAATGCATTGACGAGGCCCGCTCCAAGACCTTTGTGCCATTTGTGAGTGATCCACCTAGGGTCCACCTGATGATCAGGTCGCTCATCGGTGCGCCGTGACCACCGCCAGCTGGCTGACACACTCTTCGACTATAGGCCCCATTTGGCGCCAAACAACGGTGCTGTTCCAGTTGCCGAGCGAGGCGCTCAGACGCGCTTGATACGTCCGCATATCCCTGCGTGATATCCCAGTGAATATCTCAATAATCCCTCAATTTGATGCGCCCTTTATATGTAGAAATGCTCCAGTGGAAGTAGAGGTTAGTTTCCTAACAGGAAAATACTCCGAGATGAGGCAAGTTGAGCAAGAAGACAACGAAGAAGAGGACCTCCAAGTCAAAGCTTGTGAGGGTTCCAGGTCTAGGACTGTCAGTGAAGCTCTTCCGCCATGAGGGAGTGACCAAGTCGCCGACACAGATTGCGACCCTGCTCAGAGGCGTTCCCTATAAGCCCAAGGGGAAGAAGGACATTGCAGCGGGGTTCGTCGATGTCAAGGCGAGCGGCAAGAACGTGCGGGCGTCGTTCATTGCAGGCTTCAGGGTTCGCGTGTTGACGTACGATGCTGATGGCAATCTGACGCCAGTGCATTACGTCAGCGTCGACAGGGGCGAGGTCATCATCAAGACTGACCGCGGAACCGTAGAGGTTCGCGGGTCTGAAAGGGTGGCCAGGAAGTTCCGGAAGCTCTACGAGGAGCTCACCGGTGCGAGCCTCAGTCCGCTCAATCTGAACGGCGGTACAAAGAGGCTCTACGACCAGGCCAAGAACATCGATGCTGTTCTCCTAACTGGCATCGAGAAGGGTAACCTCAGCCAGCTCGAGTTCAGAGGCCACAGCATTCAAACCGAGGCAGAGATTGGATTATACGCCCGTAAGTACAAGGGTTCAATCACCCGATTCAGAGGTACGTTCTCCTATCCAAGTGGAGCGTTCCTCACAACAACAGTCAATGCAGAGACCGGTTCGCTGATGGTCTACAAGAGCGGTGACGGGATCCTGGAGAAGGACCTCACATGGATCGTAGACCTCATGGAAGAAGCTGCACTGGAGTAGTCTCCCGTGTCCGAGAGAGGCGCATAGCCTCCCTCGGGCCACATCTTTGTTCTTCTCTCATGCACTCACCAAGAACAGCCACTCATCTACTGCTGCAACCAGTAGCAACAACAAGGACAATACAATGAGCGCGGCTTCTGAGCGGTTCAGGGAAATGTTTCTGAAAGTGCGCGTGCGACGGAAGTCCTCTCCATGCCACGCGTCTGCATAGTACATCGTCAGAGGCACTGTGGCCGCACAGATGAGGATGTATGCACTAAACTCGAGAAGTCCTATTCAGGCGAACAAGAGCCAACCCTCCAGCGTGAAGGTTGATACACCACCTGCAAAGGAGTCCGTGCCAGCGAACAGGCCCATCAGTACCGTGTTGGCATAGATGACCAAGTAGCCAAAGTTCAGGTCCCGAACACGGCAGTGGTTTGCCAGTATAATGAGGGCAGTCATGAAGAGATTGATCAGAAGAGTCTTTGTCACGGCACTGGCGAACGACTCCTCTCCGGCAAACGCAAGAGTGGACAGGAATGGAATCTCACTCATCGCTCCGGTGGGCAGGATGAGTGCGCCGACTGCAAACGAGAGTAATAGAAGCACAACAAAGAGAACGAACGCTGCAATGACACGACGCGCGAGGTCTTCACTACCTAAGCTCTGGCTCACAGAGAACAAACGACATCTCACCTCAACAGATGATATGAACTACCGCTCAATGTCTAACGGGATAGTGACCCCCACTCATCAGGGTCGGTCTTGACTCCAATCACTGTCTGGGTATTGTCAAGGTACCAGCGTGTTTCCTCACGAAATACAGGCCAGAACTCGAAGAAGACCTGAGGGTTGTCACACTCTAGCACCAGAAACCCGTTCCACTCAGTACCCCAAGCATGCCTGTAGTCCCCCACAATCTTCAGGTCCTTGGGCCAGATCTCAGTCCTGACACGGCGCCAAGTCTCTCTGGATTTCTCAGCCTCTTCTCTTCCCATGGGCTTGAACCTGTAGAATACTACGAACCCGTATGTCATGTCAGCCTCTCCGATTCAAGACCAGTCCGCGGGATTAAAAAGATTCGCCACACAGTGGGTGCGCGAGGTCCATGTCTGAGGACGAGATCATAAGCCGCGAGTTCAAGCACGGGAGGACCTCGTATGCCTTCCGTTGGAACACATCGCACCACAGAGCACTGGGAAAAGACAAAGGGGACCTCGCGGCCCTCTGGAGCCACTTGGAGCTCGTGGCGAGGGGGAAGATACCAGAGGAGCCGTTCTCGAATCCCTTCTATGTGAGGGCATCCTCGCTCAGACTGCGCAAGATGTCGAGTCACGCGCGAATCGGACTGAGAAGCAGATTCCTAAGAAATGGCATTGTCGAGGAGTCGATCGAGGACGATCTCGTCAAGCGGGTTAGAGAGTATCACAGGCTTCGCAACGACCGGTCATACTCGTCCGACCACAGCATCCTCAGGGAGTTCCTCTTACGTGATCCAGCCACGATAGCGATAGAGGTCCCAGTGTGGTCGGAAACATTTCAGATGTCAGGTCACATTGATCTTGTCAGGTTTGTGGATGGCACCGTACAGGTATGCGATTACAAGCCCGGTCGGCTTGAGCGCACCAAGAATCGGTTTCTGGAATCACTCCCACAGGTGGCGGCTTACGGCGAGATGATGGCACATCACCTTGCAAGCACCCTCCGCAGCGCACTCAACGCGCCGCTACTGCCGAGAGTCCGGTGCAGTATCTTCGACACACATTCCTCTTGGCACTTTGGGGCCGAGATGTTCGTGCAGCTCAGAGCAGCAGAACTGATTGAATGACCGGAAGGCAAACAGACTATTTGTCACCGTTGGTCAGAATGGACATACGCACCTCTTCCTCAATCGTGACTGGTGTGGACGATGTTCCGTTGTACTTGAATTGAATTGTGGGCCTCTCGGATTCGAGACCCTGCCTGATACGGGAAAAGTAGTTCTCGGTGAGGACCCCAAACCTGTTTAGCGCAGGATCCACCGGTACCCATCCCCTCTGTTCCAAGAACACCTCGCACCAGGCATGAGGCTCAGGCTCCGGTCCGCCTCTGAAGTAGTGCCCCACAACCCTTCTAGAGGGAATACGCACAGCTCTCGTCAACGCGATGAAGAGGTCGGCGTGCTCATCGCAATCACCCTCCCGCTCCCTTACAGCACGAGCAGCTCCCCTACGCTCGTCCAGATGAGTCTTCAGCTTCACACTTTCTCGTACCACAGCCATTGCCGCGCGGGCATAGGTCTCATCATTGCTGCTTCTCTCGGCGACCTTCTCAGAGAACTTCTGAATGAGAGGGTCTTCAGTTTCCCAGTACTTGTGCATTCTCGTGTAGGTGCCAACTATTGAGCGCTTGATCGGCTCTGGCGTGTCAACGGGCTCTATAAGCCAATCTCGTGTGGTCGTGTCTATCCTCAGAACAACGGTGGGCGAGAAACTCTCCCCTGGGTGAAGAGTGGGAACCTTGATCATAGCCACCATGTTTCTCTCAGCCTTCTCCAGCACGCGGGCCGGAGGGAACACGTCAATACTCCCCACAAACTGGTTCGCCATGTCAGTGAATAGGTACCAGATCATCTTGCCATCCCTGATTTTGGACGAACCGCGATTCTGAATCTGGGCCTGCATCTCAATTCTGAGTCTCAAGGGGCTCACCAGTGGGCGTCTAGCTGGCCAAAGGGCTCGCCGAATAGATTTAATTGTTGTCAAGGGCCCATTGGCCTTACGCCTGTTGGCGAACTGCTATCGTTGAGGTCTCCAAATGCCCGAGGATGAGAAGGAGGAAGTCCCCGTCGTCAGCGACGAGGATGTTGTCGAACAGCTATTGAGCGAGCTGGGCGTTGACGAGGAGATGCGGAGGGAACTCGTGGAATCGGGTCGCGCCTCAGAAGACATATTGAAGGTCGAGCCTGCAGCCCAAGTGAGACGACGGCTGGACATGGAAAAGAGTATCGAACGAGTGCGCCAAAGCCTCAGCCAAGTAGAGCGCAGCCTGATGACTGTTGACGCTGCAATCGGCAGGATTGAGAGAAGCCTTGTCCCAGTGGTCCTATCATTTCTTGTCAGTCTCAAGGGCAACTTGGTGTCGCTGAGAACCACAGTCATTGGAAGAAGTAAGAGAAAGGCAAAGACCAACCTTCAGGAAACCTTCGTCGAGAGTGTTGTCAAGCCCGTTGCGGAGGAGGAGTTTGCAAAGATTGAAGAAACCCTCACCTCCGGCATGTCCGCCCCAATAATGGAGAAGCTCAAGGAGATCAGCGAAGACCTTAGCACATCCGTCAGGGCTGCACAGGAGGACCTAGCGGCCTTGAAGGCGAGTCTGGACGACTACACCCAAAAGACCGTGAGCGAGGTTGAATTCCTGACAAAGGAACTGAGCTTGAAGCCGCGCGTAGAGGTTCCTGTTGAGGTTCAGGAGAGGATTAGAGGACTGGAACGGAGAGTAGAAGAGCTCACACGTGACCTGACTCTAGCCGAGCAAAAGATTCAGAACCGTGAGGCAGAGATTGGTGAGCTCAAGAAGAGGCTAGAGCAATCGCGTGAGCTCATAGATTCTCTTGAGGGGACAGTCGCCTCTCTGAGGGCCGCGCCATCAGTGGACGCAAGTGAGATAGCCGACCTCAGACAGCAACTCAAGGCGCTTGAGGCTTCCAAAGATGTGCTGCAGGAGAAGCTGAATGACGCCTTGGAAGAACTCGAACGTGCAAGAGAGAGAACGAAGGGAGCTCTGGCTCAAGTCGCAGCAAAGGAGTTGGAATGCGAGGATCTTCGTACGAGGGTCGACCAGCTCGAGTTTGAAGTGAATCGCTACAGAGAGCGACTCGCTGAGTTGGACGACCTCAAGGCACGCCTGGCCTCATGCGAATCAGGGGATATGGCACGAGAGCTCAATCGACTCAAGAGTGAACTCGACCGCGTACAGGCTGCAAACGAACGATTGACAAAGGAACACCAAGCAATGGCTGAGAAACTAGCAGCGACCGAGGCCAGACTAAATAGATATCTCGATTTGATGCACAGCACAGACAAGACAAAGGCATTCATGATGGTCGAAGAAACCGGCCAGATGACGCTGAAGGAGATCGGCAGGTCGCTGGGAGTTTCACCAGCCCAAGTCATGAAGTGGGCAGAAGACTTTGAGAAACTGGGACTCGTACAGATAGTGAACGGTGAAACGCTCGTACTCGTCGAGAGAGGCCATCAGGACGAACCGACAGAGTAGTCCTTGACTCTTGAGAGAAACTCTGCCACATCGAGTAGACTGCCGAGTCTGATCGCGCCGTCGTAGAGGGTCATGAGGTCCCTGATGGAGGCAGATTCCGAACGAAGATACTTTCGAACAGCGGGTTGAAGCACTGACTGGATGTACTTCGTCCGGAGGATCTCCATCGCGTCAATGCAAGCGGAGTCGATGTAGCCGCTCGTCACCGCTGCCCGCAGCTCTCTCATCAAATCTTCACATGATGTCAGTCGTTCAAAACAGTCAGAATCCAGAGCCTCCGCAGCCAGGCGGCGATACCTATCGGTGGCGCGACGATAGTCCGAGAGAGCTAAGAACTTGGCCTCTGAACACTGCTGGAGGAATGGCTTGCTTGCCGTGCTGACGGCGGTGAGCAGACCCGTCAGTCGCTCCAGCCCTTTTTGGTCCACCATACACATCATTTACTACTTTCATCAAAAGCTTATAACGATAAGTCCTTCGATGCAATACATAGACAGGAGTCAACTGGGCTGAGCACCGTGTCGCAGACGACCGTTAGAGAAGCTGTACTTTACGAGATGATTGATGGAGGCGTCAGATGCAATCTCTGTGCTCGAAGATGCATCATTAGGGAGGGACAAGCAGGCTTTTGCCGCGTGCGTGTGGTCAAGGATGGCAAGCTGTACACAACAGTGTATGGCCTCATTGATGGCATGGCAGCCGACCCAATCGAGAAGAAACCGCTCTTCCACTTCGCACCTGGTTCGATGGCATTTTCGATAAGCACATCCTCATGCAACTTCAGATGCCAGTTCTGTCTCAACTATCACTCCTCCCAGCGGAAGACACCTGTTGGCCGCTCATTTACGCCAGAAGGGCTTGTCACAATGGCCGAGAGCTACGGATGTGATGGAATCAGCTACACGTATACAGAGCCTACGATCTTCATGGAGATTGCTCACGACACTGCAAGGCTCGCGCACGGACGCGGACTTTACAACACATTTGTGACAAATGGCTACATGACACCAGAGGCCGTGGACTACATCGCTCCATATCTTGACGCTGCAACTGTGGACTTCAAGGGCAGTGCGAATGTGGAGTTCTACAAGAGGTATATGGCAGTGCCTCGGGTCGAGCCTATCTTTGATTCTTTGCTTCGCATGAGAGAGAAGGGCATTTTCATCGAGCTAACGAACCTCATCATTCCCGAGATTGGAGACCTTGTTGAGGACACAAGGAGGCTCGTTGAATGGGTCGTTGAGAACTTGGGGCCCGACACACCCATGCACTTCACCGCCTTCGCACCGATGTATAAGATGACTCACCTGCCGAGGACCCCACCCTCAACAATTGAGAAACACATCGAGGTTGCAAAAGAAGCGGGCCTGAGATTTGTGTACTCCGGGAACGTACCCGGTCACGACTACGAGAACACGTACTGCCCCGAGTGCGGCTTCCGAGCTGTTGAACGCTACTCTGTATTCATGAAGAAGAACAACTTGGCCGAGGATGGCCGCTGTCCGAAGTGTGGAGCTGACCTGAATATCAGAGGCGTCAAGTGGATGGGGCAGGGCGGCAAGAGGAGATTCTGGTTCTAATGAGTTCGGGCGTGCACCTGATAACTCATACATGGCGTCCTACAGACCACGGCTTCGACCATGGTCTCACCGTTTGGAAAAGCGACAATTCTGGCACCGAGTTCATCCCTCTAAATTGGGGCGACAGCATTGCATGGAGCATCAGCGGTCCCCGCAAGTGTATCGGCTATAGGGGTCCAATAAGACGCCATCCGTGTCCCGAGAACCGAGTCGTCGTGGGGGGAGGAGTCCAGTGTGGCCCATGTATGGCCACCGACTACTACGCCGAATGCGTTCGCTGCAACGGATCGTACTGTAAGGCCACACCAGAACGGAGGGAAGAGTGCAGGAGAGCAACGTATGCTGTCTACGTTGCAGTGTTCTCCGACCGCTCTGTCAAAGTGGGGGTTTCTGTAAAGGGCCGCGTGAAGACGAGATGGCTCGAGCAAGGCGCAGATTACGCAGGTGTACTCTTAGAGGTCGATGATGGCATGCGTGCCCGCCAGATTGAGAGCTCAATCGGATGTAGCACAAGTGCCACTGTCATGATATCGGGAGCCAGAAAAGCACAGGCCCTTGTCAGTATCTTGGACAGGAGCGAGGCAGAGGCTCTTGTTGCCAACACCTTCTCCGGGCTGGACTCACACAGTATCAATCCCGAGGAGGTTATTT